>NZ_JBQFPT010000002.1:0-430656 GCF_056536505.1 Ruegeria sp. CL3
TCATCATCGGTGCGGGGCTGTATATGATACATCGTGAAAGGGTGGCGGCCAGACAGTTGGTCGCCGTGCGTGCCGTGCCTCCAATCTAAGGCTATACGCCCGGCCCTTAGCTGCTGTTGGCTGCTTGTTGGTGATGCTGCGACGCATCCCGTCGAAGCTGCCATTCGCTAAGGGAGCGAAAACTTGAACGCTAAGCACCCACATACTTCAGTGCTATGGCAAATTGACATTATCTCACGTGCTTCGATGAAAGTAACTAACCAACAAAAATATTCATACTCACAACAACGAAGACTGCGCGGCGACGAAGCTGTTGAAATTTGCTCGAACACGGATGAGCATTGACACAAGAAACTGGGCGCGTCTGAACGCGCCCAGTTCCGTCAAGTCGCGACGTGAGATACCTCTTGGTCCGGCGAGTATATGTCCAAGATGTTCCAATGTCCGGTCGTTGGTGTTGGGTTATTGATCATTGGCACATCGAGCACGGTTGGCTTGCCACTGGCGATTGCCGCTTCCAATGCAGGCAATAACTCATCAGCAGCGCTGAGCCTGTGCCCTTCCGCACCATAAGCTCGTGCAATGTCCGCATAGCCCGGTCCGTTCGCGGGTGCGGCGGCTGATCCCGGGAATGTGGTTCCATAAGTCAGACCGTAATGCGCTTTTTGAAGGCCGGCAATCGTTCCGAAGGCGTTGTTGTTCATAACCAGCCAGATGATGCCCAGATCAAGCTCGACCGCGGTTGCCAGCATCGACGGGTTTTGACCGAAGCCACCATCACCGACCAGACTGAGGACGACGCGATCAGGTGCCGCCAGTTTCGCGCCAATCGCGCCCGGAGGACCGAAACCCATCGTCGCGAACCCGCCCGGGGTCAGGATTGAACCCGGCGTCAAAATGTCGAACTGTTGCCCAACACCGTTCTTGTTCCACCCAACGTCCGTGGTGATGATGGCATCCTCGGGCAGTGCCTTGCGGGTGTCTGCCAGAATACGCTCGGGCATCATTGGAAAGGCCGATGAGGTCGCCATTTCCTCGTTGCGTGCTTTGAAGTCTGTCCGGAAGTCAGCGATCTTCTGCTCCAGCACGGGGCGCTTGAAGCCGTCCGGATACATCTCGCGGGCGACCCGGTTGAGGACTCGTAAAGCGACCTTGGCGTCAGCAACGACTCCGATCTCGGTGGGATAGTTCCGACCGATCTCCTGCGGCTCAATGTCGATATGAATGACCTTCGATCCGGGAATGTTGAACGTGTAGCCAGGGTACCAACTTGAACAATCAGCCTCTTTGAACCGAGTGCCCAAGGCAAAGATGTAGTCCGCATTCAAGCAGGACTGGTTGACCAACTCGGTGCCCCAAAACCCGGTCATTCCCAGCACAAGCGGGTGGTCATCACGCAATGCACCCTTGCCCATCAGGGAATGCGCGACGGGCAGACCCATATGGTCAACAAATTCTCGCAACTCCTCGCTGGCCTGAGCCAGAAGAATACCACCTCCGACATAGGCGACAGGGTTTTCGGCTTTAGCCAACGCTTTGACAATCTCTCGCGCTGTCTCGTCGTCAATCGACGGTTTCTTGAGCGCGCGCGTGTTACCGAGAATACGATCAAAGCTGTCCGACGGGATGACTTTCGAGAAGATGTCCATCGGCACATTGACCAACACAGGGCCAGGCTGACCGCTTTCCGCGAGGTGAAACGCCTTCTCCAGAATCTCGGCCATCAGGTCGGCGCGATCCACGCGCCAAGCGCGCTTCACGAAGGGTCGGTAAATCTCCCATTGGGCTGCGTCTGCATGCAGGTTCACTTCCTGATGCGGATGTTTACCGTAGTAATGCGTGGGAATATCGCCCGCGATCACGACCATAGGGATACAGTCCAAGGCCGCGTTGGCGACCCCGGTGGCGCAATTGGTCAGTCCCGGGGAGAGGTGGGACAGCACCACCGAGGCCTTGCCCGTCACGCGGGCATATGCGTCCGCCGCGTGGCTGGCGATTTGTTCGTGTCGTACGGTGACGAAATCGATGGGACTTTCCGCCAGCGCAGCCAGAACCGCAATGTTCGTGTGCCCGCAAAGGCCGAAAACGTGCTTGACCTCACGGCGTTCGAGAAAGTCAACGATATGTTCGGCAACGGTTTTGCCTTCCAGTTTCGCTCCGTCCATCACGCGACCTCCTGTCCGTAGAACTCACCGAACAGGTCCGGCTCCGAAGGGCGATCCTCGGGGATCGGACGGCTGACCCAGGTGTAGTTCATCATATGTTTCATGGTGACGTTTTCATTGGTGATGTTGCCGCCCCAGATGCCGCAACCAAGGCTGCTGGTCATAGGCATGCCATTGGTCCAGGCACCTGCATTGGCCTTGGACTGAGGCTGTCGCACCATCATACGGCTGACCGGAGCCAGACGCGCCAACCGGTCGATGTGATCGTCATTATGGCTATAAATCCCGCAGGAATGGCCCTTGCCCCCGGTGTTGTAGATCTGGCTGACCGTTTCCAGCGCGTCATCGAATGTGTCGAAGTGATATAGCGCCATCAGCGTGGTCAGTTTTTCCTTGGAGAACTTGTGCTGCGGGCCGATTTGCCCCTGATTTTCAACCATCAGAAACTTGCGATCTTCAGGGATGCTAAAACCGGCGACCTTGGCCGTTTGCTGCGGCGGACAGGCGATGGTCGGAAACGTACGGTTTCCCTTTTCGTCCCACATGGCCGCTTCGAGCATGCCCTTCTCTTCATCCGAACACAGGTAGCCGCCCTCGGCCTCAAGCGCCTTGACCATATCGTCGTAAACCGAGCGCTGGATGATGATGTTGCCGTCGGCTGAGCAACCGGACCCAAAGTCGGAGGTCTTTGAAATGCGAGTGTTCTGCGCGGCGATGTCCAGATCGGCGGTTTCATCGATGACGATGGACGAATTGCCCGCGCCGACACCATAGGCCGGGCGCCCAGAACTGTAGGCCGCTTTGACCATCGGCTTGCCACCCGTGGCCAGAGTCAGGTCACAAATCTCCATGAGGTGCTGTGTTAACGGGATCGATGGTTTGCGGATCGACTGGAATAGGTCTTCGGGGGCACCGGCGGCACGGCAGGCTGCGCGCATGACCTCGACCATCTCAAAGGTGGTATGGGCGGTTCGCGGGTGCGGGCTGAAGATGACCGCATTCCGGGCGTTGGCGGCGGAAACGCCGGTCACCGGCGGGGTCATCGCGGGGTTGGTCATGGGGATCAGGGAGGCGATCACACCGGCGGGCTTGGCATATTTCACCAGACCTTTTGCCTCATCCACCTCGACGATACCGGTCGATGGAGTGCGCAGGACATCACGCAGCACCATGTGAATCTTAAATCGCTTCGCAGGGCGCCCTTCGCGATCTCCGATACCGCTTTCGTCCACGCCTTGCTGGGCAAGACGGGTGAAGGTTTTCTCGTTCCCCGCATACCACGCGATGGCCTGAGACAGGCGGTCCAGCCTGTCCTGATCCCAATCCTCGATCTCGGCCATAGCAGCGCGGGCGCGTGCCAGCATATCGGCCGCGAGTTGTCGGTCGTTTTCAGTGAGCTCTTTGCCCATGATGATCCTCTTGGTGTTTTGGAATTGCAGCATCGGGCACACGACGCTGTGACCGCGCCTCTCCGAATGTTCGCTTGGCGTGGCTGAGACAGCGACGCGCGTGTTCTTCGTATCCCAACTCGGCAACGCGGCTTTGGTTGGGCAGTTCGATGGAATAGTCGACGGGCGGCATCCGTTCGATGATGCCGGTGAAATCGATCCATCCCTCACCGGGATATAGCCGCGCATCGCGGGCCAGTTGGATCATGCCCTCACGCGTATCGGCGATGCCGGGCAGGCAATCAGAGATATGCAGGAAGTGAAACAGGTCCGAGGGGACGTGTAGCAACTCTCCCAAATCCACGCGGCTGAGATGCAGATAAAGCGTATCAACCAGAATACCGCCATTCGGCTGATCGGAGGCGCGGACAATGTCAAGCGCCTCATCCAGAGTACGAAGGCGGGAAAAGCTTGGGAACTCCAGGTCCACTGTTAGCCCGTAGGGTGCCGCCAGTTCGCAGGTTTCCGAATAGACGTCGATCAGGAAGTCACGATCATCGCGGGTATTGGTCCACGCGCTCATGATCATGCGCTTGGCACCCAATTCCCCACCGATCTCAAGAGAAGGCTCAAAACTGCGCGGATCGACATCTTCTGTGATGCGCGCAAGTTCGACATCGAGGACTTTCAAGCCAGTGGTAGAGAGAGCAGTTTTGGTGGCATGCACCTGTGCCTTGTCGATTGGAGATTGAGTGAATTCACCGGGCACATGCATCGGAATGAACCGAGGGCTGACGGCATCGTAACCGGCCCGCGCGGCGATATAGACCAACTCGGGCGGCGTACAGCCAATCAGCGTCAAATGCGCCAAGGAATAGAGAGAGGGGCTTGCGCCAGCCTCTTCAGGTTTCGCCATGAACGACAGCTCCACGTGCCTGCGAATCTCATTTTCATCACATGTAATACAAAATATATGATATTTTTTAAAATATCAACTTTTAATGCTGAGCAGGAAATGAAAACGCCCGGGCAACAACCCGGGCGTGCTTAACCTTCGTGTTGGCGGAGCCTTAGAGAGTGACCCAGTCCCCTCCGGACTGTTGAGAGCGCACAGAGGCGTCAATGAATCGGACACCGTCTGCGCCTTGATTGACGCTGGGATATGTCAGCCAATCATCCGGAACGGTAACGCCATCCCGACGCGCGGCTACGGCCATGGCAAATTCCGTATAGAGGTTGGCCCAGGCTTCGATAATCCCTTCGGGGAAGCCGCGCGCGGTACGGATCAGACGTTCCGCGCCGTGTCCGATACCATGCCCGTGACCTCGGCTGATGATTCGATCCGGCTCACCAAACCGATTGAACTTCAGCTGCTCCGAATTCTCCAGGTCCCACTCGAGACCTCCTTCGCTCCCGAAAATGCGCAACCGCAATCCACCCCGATTTCCCGGTGCAAGGCGTGTCGCCATCAGGGTTCCCGGAACCTCGTTTTTATAGCGGGTGAACATAAACACCGTGTCTTCCAAAGGCTTAGGCGCGCCGCAGACATGAAACTCGGCCCGTAGGTCGGTCAAGGGCAGGCCCGAGACAAAGCTGGCGAGATGCGCGGCATGGGTGCCGATATCGCCGACACAACTGGTCGGACCAGATATCTTTGGGTCCAGTCGCCATTTGACGTGGGGCGCATCAGCAACATCATCAGGCGTCATCCAGTCTTGCATGAACTCGACATGGATTTGGTTGATTTTACCGATACCGCCTTCCGCCACGATTTGTTTGGCCTGACGGATTACTGGAAAACATGACATCGCATAGCCGACAGCAAAGATGTGTCCCGTGCGCGCGGTAATCTCCTCAATCCCTTCGGCCTCCGCGACTTCGTTGGTCAGGGGCTTATCGCACAGCACGTCAATACCCGCCTCCAGAAAGGCTTTGGCCGCTTCGAAATGAACGTGGTTCGGGGTGGTGATCATGACGGCATCTACGCCATCCGGGCGTGCCGCCTCGGCCTTTGCCATCTCGTCGAAGGACGCATAGCACCGGTCGGCCGGCAAGAACCACTCAGCTCCGCGCGCCTTGCTGCGCGCGGCATCTGAACTGAGAGCGCCTGCGGTGACCTCCCACTGGTCGGTCATCCGCGCGGCCGTTGCTTGGGTGACAGAGATACGTCCACCACCAACAACGCCCAGCCGCAATCGGCGAGACAACCGGGGGAAAGGTCCGTCAAAGTTCAGGTCTTCGGGTAAAAGTCTCTCAGCCATTCTGAACCTCCATTTCCGGGACCCGTACGCCTTCTGGCAGCATTTCCACCGCCATGAAAATGCTGGGGGTAATCGTCTCGTATTGATGCCAGGGATAGTTGCCTTCGGCGTCATACATCGGCTTGTGCGTCGTGCCCGGAGCCATGAATTCTTCAAGGTAAAGGGTTTCAACGTCCCGTTCGCGGCATTGCTGCATTTTGCCAAAGCCAACGATTTGCGTATGCACTTCGCGAAACCCCGGTACCGGGCAGAACGGATGATCCTTGTGCAATCCGACATTCAGCGGCACCGAGCCCGAGTGGTACATGGTCAGTCCAACGTTACCCACGAAGACCTTTGGCGACATGTAGTGGCTGACACCGCGCAAACGCTCCTCTTGACGGACGTCGAAAGCAGATGGCCATGTATCTTTCACCCATGCGAACAACTCGTTGTCATCGGCATGGGCGTCGAAATCGTGGACAATGACTGCACGTTCCACGCCGCTAAGCGTGCTGTCTTGCACGATCACAGAGGAAAGCGGTGCAATGGTCTGATCCTCGACAGAGAGATTTCGCCCCCCAAGGTTAAGGACGATGGCGCGACCCTCGATAGAAATTCTGCGCTCGTCAGTTGTGTGCTGGACGCGAAAGAATGGCTGAGCAAAGTCGAGTGTCTCAATCGGCATGAACCAATTCCTTCCTCTCATCGTTAAGGAAATCGACCGGCAAAGGCTCCGGAGCCGCGCAACGGCTTTCTATCGTCTGATAGGCGCCAAATTTTGGTGCCCGTTCGATCGCGTCCATGACCTCGAAAACGTGGTAGGCAAGCGCTCCACTTGCACGGGGTTGGCGTCCTTCTTGTGCCGCCAGAGCCAGATCCAATAGGCCGAGCCCGCGACTGTCTTCGTTGAACCCATGTTTGTTCTCGACCACCTGCCAGTCATCGCGACCGGTTGGACGAGGTTGATGAGACCAGCGCGAAGTCTCCCGCGTTTTCAGCCAGACATCCCCTTGAAAGATATTGGCCCCGTGAACCGGGTCAGGGTCTGGGATGCTGATGGTGCCGTTTTCACCGTAGATCTCGAACCGCGGAGTTTCGCTGTCCCAGACGTCGAAACTCATGGTCATCGACCCTATAGCTCCGGATGAGAACTGAAGCAGGCTTAGGGAGTGTGTGTCGACCTCGACATCCATCCATTCGCCGTTGCGCGGGCCGTTTTCGATCATCCGCTGGTCAAATGTCCGCCGCGCCATTCCGGCGACGCGATCAACGGGACCAAGGCAGCAGATCATGGCGGTCAGGTAGTATGGCCCAAGGTCCAGCAAAGGCCCTCCGCCCGCTTGGTAGTAGAAATCCGGGTTGGGATGATGGCGTTCCGTCCCGTGGGTACCGACATGGGCAAAAACCCCTGTCGGTTTGCCAATGACACCCTCGTCGATCAAGCGCCGAACGGTTTGCCAGCGACCGCCAAAAAATGTGTCGGGCGCGCAACCGACCAGCAACCCTTTTTCAGAGGCCATGTGCAGGATCGCCTTACCATCCGTTCGATTCATGACCAGTGGCTTTTCGGAATAGACGTGCTTGCCCGCCTCCAGCGCGCGCAGGCTGATTTCGGCATGGGCGGCTGGTATTGTCAGGTTCAGAACGCAGTCAATCGTTGGATCTTCGAACACGTCATCCGGCGTGCAGGCCCTGGAGATGCCGTATTGATCCGCCTTGGCGCGGCTTTCCGAAGGATCGAGGCTTGCGCAAGCCACGACCTCGACGTTCGAAAATTTCGATATTGTTTTTAAATAGATATCGCTGATACGACCACAGCCGATAAGGCCGACCCGGAAGGATTTCGATGTCTCACCTGTCATCATTCCTGTCTTCGTAGAGGGGTAAGTAATTCGGGGGCATGGGCCCTTTGTTTCGACCGCCCTGACCCATCTGCTCCCAGGCGTGGGCAAGTATTCCGACCGAGCGGGACAGGCAGAACAGCCCCCGCGACAGGGGCGCGGGAAAGCCAAGTTCGCAAAAGATCACCGCCGTTGCGCCGTCGATATTCATGGCGATGGGCCGACCGCCTCGTTGGCGGCCAAGCTCGGCCTGAACCTCTTCTCCGATATCGGCAAAGCGGCCGGAAACCGTGCCTTCACTCGCCGCATCACGGACGAGTTGCATCAGCCGGGGCGCGCGTGGGTCGACGGGTTTGTGAAACCTGTGGCCAAAGCCCGAGACGATCTTGCCGTAGGTCTCGCGCCAGCTGTCCAGACCGTCCCGAACAGCGTCATTCAACGAAGCCCCCGCATCAATGCGGACCGCGATATCATAGTACAGCTCTGCACACTGCTCTCCTGCCCCGCCGTGCACGTCGCCCAGCATGTTCACCGCAGTCGCCATCGCATTATTGAGACCTACCCCGCAGGTGGCAGCCATACGCGCAGCCGCGATTGATGGAGCCTGTGGGCCGTGGTCCACGCCTGCGACCAAAGCGGCTTCGAACAAGTGCGCTTGTGCGTCGCTGGGGAGATCGCCCCGCACCATCAGCCAGATCATCTGCGGGAGAGATACGTTCCCGATCAGGTCCTCTATAGCGTTGCCACGAAAAGAGATCTGTCCGGGTTTCATGTCGATGATGGAGGTACGCCACCATTGGCGAACGGCGCGCTCATCGTCTGTCATCTGCGCGGTCATTGCGTCTGCACCTCTTTCACCGGCTGGGTTTTGCTTTGCGCAGCAAGGCGAATGGGTGCATTGCGCGCGCCATAACCGGCATAGCCCATACGGCGTTCAACAATTTCGAAGAAGAAGCCGTTAAAGATGGGGCGGCTGTATATCTGAAAATACTCAGCACCCGCCGCCCGATCGTAGAGAATACTCCCCCTGCGCAATTGGGCGACCAAATCGTCATCCAATCCGAA
The DNA here is from genome assembly GCF_056536505.1 of Ruegeria sp. CL3. Classification (NCBI taxonomy): domain Bacteria; kingdom Pseudomonadati; phylum Pseudomonadota; class Alphaproteobacteria; order Rhodobacterales; family Roseobacteraceae; genus Ruegeria; species Ruegeria sp. CL3. Next base: position 8,703 of record NZ_JBQFPT010000002.1, read on the forward strand.
TGTCGCTTGCAGATCAGCGTAGTAGTTCTCCGGGATGGACAGGCTGGGAAAGCCAGACTTGAGCAACTGGGCTGAAGTTTCAAAAATATCATCCGACTGGAAGGCAATGTGCTGAACACCAGCCCCAAAGCCATCTTCAAGGAATGACGCCGCCAGTGTTCGACGCCCAACTGCCCCATTCAGGTTTAAGCGCACTTCGCCTTCGGGACTTTCGATAGCCTGGCTTTGCACGACACCAGACGGGTCGGCGACGTTCACGATAGGGGATTTTGCCATCTCGAAAGTCGAAATGTAGTAGAGTAGCCAGCTTTGCATCTCATCGTGACGCATCGTCTGGGCCAGATGGTCGATACGACGCAGACCGGCAGGTTGGGTGGCTTTGGTTTTCGCAACCGGCTCGAACTCAATGTCCCATACCCGATGGAGATCGGATTTCTCATCGATGAAATGAACGACGTTGCCACCAACGCCCCGAATGGCCGGGATATCCAGTTCCCCTGTTCCCACCGGTTGTGAGAAATTCGGCGCGCCCAACGCGGTCGCCCGCTGAACCGTCTGATCCGCATCTTTGACACGCAACCCCATGTCACAAACGGAGGGGCCGTGACCCAGGAACGCCGAATGGGCAAATCCTTCCTTTTCGGTATTCACAACGATGTTTATCGCGCCCTGCCGCCACAGCTCGACGGACTTGGATACGTGTTTTCGCTCCATTCGAAAACACATTGCTGACAACATATCTGCCAGCTGCGCGCCGCTTGTTTCGTCGGCTGTAAATTCGACAAATTCGAAGCCTGACGCATAGACGCGTTCCGGCAGGTCCGGGATGCCGAAATCGGTTCCCGGCTCGGTCCGGGATACCTCATCCAGGAGGTTCACCAGCGACCTGTAGCTGTCTCGGGCCAGTGTTCGGCCACCGGGTTGAGGAGCTGCTTCGTTGACGCGTGCAACCGACCAAGGCCCTTTGTATCCGGCGCGAGACAACACGCGAACGAAGCCCGCAAGGTTCAGCGACCCAAGCCCCGGCAGAAGCCCAAAGTGCCGCTTGAGCCGACGTATATCCATCTCAAGCCGGGGTGCATCGGACAGTTGCACATGGAACAGCCGCTCTCCGGGAATGTCCCGAAGGCGGGCTGGTTTGGATCCGTCGGCAAGCGAGAAGAAGGAATTCAAAGCCAACCCCAGATTAGGGCTGTCGACAGCATCAACGACGCCTAACGCCTGTTCATCCGAGTGAATAAGATCCGACCATGGCAAGCCCATATAGGCCAGACGCATCCCCATTTCTTTAGCGATTTGGGCCGCCTCGCCAAGATCTGCGATTACCTGTTCTTCGGTTGCAGCGGCATCGACGTCGAAGGCAGACCCGATTAGCAGTAATTCCGTTCCCAACTCGGTCATAAGGTCGAGTTTGCGTTTCAGCCGATCAAAGGCGCGCTCCCGTCCACCGCCGGACTGGCCTTCAAGGTTATGGAAGGGTTGTAGCAGGCAAATCTTAAGGCCGAGGTCCGACGCAATTTCGCGGACTTGCGATGGCGGCCCGTCAAAAGCGGTCAAATCCGGTTCTTGTAATTCGACACCTCCGAATCCCGCTTCAGCGATAGCACTTAGTTTTTCGGCCAGATCACCGGGGATCGACGTTGTCGAAACCGAGAGGCACATTATCCCTGATATCCAAACATTCGCGGCAACCACAGGACCAGATCCGGCATCAGCATCATGATCACCAAGGCGAAGATGAGAACCGCGAGGAAGGCCCAGATTTCCGAGATGATTTCGCGCAGCGGAATGTCCGTCACGGCGTTGATCACAAAGAGTAGAATGCCATAAGGCGGCGTGATCAGACCAATCATCGAGTTCACGACGACCAGCACTCCGAAATGCACCAGATCAATCCCAAGCGCTTCGCAGGTTGGAATGAACAGGGGCACAATCACAAGAATGATCGTTGTCGCGTCCAACACGCAACCCAGCGCAAGGATCAGCAGGTTGACCAGGATCAGGAAGACGATCGGGCTGACATCCGAACCCTCCAGCAGCGCCGAGATCGACTGAGGGATTTGCTCCTGAATGACGATGAAGTTCAGGATGAACGCGCCGCCGATGACCACCCCGACGGCTGCGGAAGAGCGCGCGCTGTCGACGAACACCTGATAAAGGCCACGGAAGGTCAGCGCGCGGTAGAACAACGCTGCCAATAGCAGAGCGTAGAATGCAGCCACGGCTGCAGCCTCGGTCGGCGTGGTGACACCGCCATATATGCCGTACAGCAGGATTGCGGGCATCAGCAATGCCGGAAACGCGTTGGCGGTTTTTGCAGGCAATTCACGCAGAGGAACAGGTTCTTCCAATGCAAAGTTCCGCTTTCCGGCCAGATAATAATTCATCGCCATCAGGACGACGCCCATGATCAGGCCCGGCAGAATACCGGCTAAAAACAGAGATCCGATGGAGGCCTTGGAAACGAGCGCGTACAAAACCATTGGGATCGAGGGCGGAATGATCGGGCCAATCGTCGCCGACGCCGCAGTAATAGCAGCAGCATAACCTCGGCTGTAGCGGCCATCCTTGGTCATCATCTCAATGATGATCTTGCCGATCCCCGCGGCATCCGCGACAGCCGAGCCGGACATACCGGAAAAGATCAGGGACGCTACCACGTTGACGTGCCCGAGGCCTCCCTTGAAACGACCGACAGCGGCTACGCAGAAGTTCAGCAGACGGTCCGTGATCGAACCAGCATTCATGATATTCGCGGCGACGATGAACAACGGCACGGCAAGCAGGATCGTGCTTTTGTAGAAGCCTTGCAGGATTTTCTCGCCCGCGAGTGCGACGTCCAATCCGGCCGTGCCAAGGTACACCAATGAGGCCAAGAGGATGGAATAGCCGATAGGTGTCCCGATGCCTGCCAGGAGAAAGAGAGCGAGCAGGCAGGAAAGAAGTTCAAAACTCATTTGTCTGCTTCCTCGTCGTCTTCACCGTCGACACGGGGATGATCGTCAACCACGTTGTACCCAACGACCAGTTCCAGCTCGGTTTTTGGTGGGCCATTTCGCAGGATGTCAAAGAACAACCACCCATACCGCGCAGCTACGACCAGCATAAACACCGCATAGATTGAGAACACGGTGCGCAGCGGTATCTTCTCACCCGAGAACGGGTTGCGAACCGTCGCGGTCTTTCGGATTTTCATCCAGTCGATGTAGTCCCACGTCGGCAGGAAACTGTAGAGCATCCCGACCACAATCGCCGCGGCCGCCAGCATCGCAAAGACCTGACGAACGCGCATAGGCACCGAAAGGTAGATGATGTCGAACTTCACGTGATCCCGTTCGCGCACAATGAAGGCGCAGCTAAAAAAGATCACCCACACCCAGAGGATGCCGATCAGTTCAAGCGTCCAGCCAGCGGGGGTAAAGAAGTATCGCAGAAGAATTTGGAGAAGGAAGATCAGGAAGATTGCCGCCAGCAGCCCGCCGGCAATCGCTTCGGTCAGTCGGGAGAACCCCTTTATGAAGCCTTTCATCGTGGTTCTCCCTCCCTGTGTAGATAGGCTTAGTTGCCCAGAGCGTTGATCTGCTCCAAAACACCATCCGGCCATGAACCAGCGAACTCGCTTTCCAGATACATAGACTGTACCTGATCGCGGAACGCCGCCAGGTCGGGCTCGTAGACCTCCATACCCTGCTCCTTGAGGAAGCTGACAAGGTCCTCTTCTTTCTGAAGCTGCTTCTGACGGCCGGCTTCAGCCGCAGCATCCGCAGCTTCCTGAACCTTAGCCTGCTGTTCCGGCGTCAGCCCGTCCCAAACCTCTTTGCCGATGGCGATATAGTTCAAGTCGACCAAATGCGATGTCAGGATGATCTGATTGGTCACTTCGTAGAATTTGGCATCAACCACAGTCGGCAACGGGTTGTCCTGACCGTCAACGGCGCCGGTCGACAGAGCTGTGTAAACCTCTGAGAACGCCATTGGTGTCGGGGCGGCACCCAACGCTTTGCCAAGGAACTGCCACGCATCTGTGCCCGGCATCCGCAGGTTCACACCCTCCAGATCAGCCGGAGTGCTGACGGTCAGTTCATCCTTGGGTTGGCGCAGGTTCACCTGACGACGGCCCAAATACATGACCGACAAAAGTTTGACGCCCAGCTCTTCTTCGGCTTTTTGTTTGAACGCATCCATCAAAGGATCGTTGAAAACAGCCACCTGATGCGCGGCGTCTTGATGGACATAGCCTGCGGTAAAGATCGAAAATTCGGGGAAGAACTGTGCTAGTTCCTGAGCCGAGGTGATTGACATTTCCAGGTTGCCCCGGCTGATGGCGTCCAATTCGGTGCCTTGGGCGAAGATGGTTCCGTTATAGCTGGGCTCGTAGCTTGCGAAATCAGCGACCATGGGTGCGAAAACCTCGGCCATGGCGACCGAGCGCTGATCGGTCTCCGATCCTGATGTTGCGAGGCGAAGTTGGATTTTGTCTTCCGCCAGCACACCACTTGTTGCGCTAAACAGAACACCGGTTGCAACCAGGGCTGATACAGCAGCCCGGCGGGTAAGTTTGGTAATCACTTTGCTCCTCCCTGAGACATCATGATGCTTCTTTTTTGTGATTCAGAGTTTTGACCTATTTTTGATGTTTTGCAAGATTTTTTATAAAATATCTGATATTTTTTATGCAGCCGTCATATCTACCTTCGGTGTTTTTTGTAGGTTTTTGATCCTGACCGTCTCACCTGTTCTGCAGGAATTCTGAATAGCTTCAATAACTTGAAGCGTTCTGAAACCTTCCCAACCAGACACAATCGGCTCTGCTTTGTGCAAAGCTACTTCAACAAAATGCCTAAGCTGATTGACCAGAGGATCAGATGCACCCTTCTTCAGCGCGGTTGATGAGATAGGCGTCCACCAGTCCCTTTGCTCACTCTGGTAACTCCACAAACGAAGATCGGGAACGGACAACGAACCATGAGAGCCACCTATCATGTAGCTACTCTCAGTGGTTGAAGGATAGATTGGATATTCCTGAGACGTCATCTCCCAGCTCCATGGAGCTACGATGCTGTCGGACACACTTATCGTCCCTATCGCCCCGCTTTCGAACGTCAACAGAGCACCGGCAACATCTTCGTTGTCGTATCCCCGCTGCGATGCAGCCGACTGAGCCTGTACGGTCATGACTTCTCCGGCCAGGTACCGCAGCAGATCCACATCGTGGACAAGATTGACCGAGATGGGCCCTGCACCGGGTTTCTTTCTCCAAGGCGCGGCATCAAAATACTCGTCTGGCTTATAGAACCAGCAATTCGCATGGACAGCGCGCACATCTCCAATCTTCCCATCGACAATGGCTTCCTTGGCCGACCGGATCAGAGGATTGTGCCGACGATGATGTCCAACCATCAGTGGCACATTGGCCTTCTCCGCTGCTTGAACAAGCTCAAGTGCAGCGGTGGCTTCTACGGCGATCGGTTTTTCGACAAGAACGGGACAGCCATGTCGAATACAGGTTAGACCTTGATCAACATGAAGCGTAGTGGGCGTCGCAAGCACAGCTCCGTCAGGCGTCTGGTTTGCAAACATTTCCTCCAACGTCTCGTAACACGCGACCCCGTGCTCAACGGCGTAGGCACGACCTCCTTCACTGGGGTCGACCACCGCGACAAGATCAACATGGCGCAACGCTCGGATAGCGTCCGCGTGGCGGCGCCCAACAAGACCAATGCCGACAATGGCAATGCGAAAGTTCTTAGACACTTTGCTTCCTTCCGGAGGGTCCGGAAAATCCCGAAACCGATGATAGCGATCGAGCTGCTTTGCCCAACTTGGCCACGAACGTATTGGGGTTTTCGCGATTCCGCAATAATGTATGACATTTTTATTTTTATCATATATCAGTTTGGATTGTTGATGTCTCCGAAAAATGCTAAGTGAACGAGGAAATTGATAATATCGGGTAAGACGCATGGCGAAACAGCCGTCTACGATAGGTGCAAACACCTATCAGCGCATCAAGCGGGACATCATCTTCGGGGAACTGCAGCCCGGCTCCAAACTGAAGCTGGACGCCTTGAAGGAACGCTACTCGGCAAGCCTTTCGACACTTCGTGAAACGCTGAACAGGCTCGCCAGCGACGGATTTGTCGAAGCTCCCGAGCAACGGGGGTTCCTGGTCACGCCGGTTTCACGAGAAGACCTGACCGAGATATCAGAGCTGCGCGTTCTGTTGGAATGCCACGCGTTGGAGTTGTCCATTGCGAATGGCGACACGGACTGGGAAGGCAACCTCGTTGCCGCGCACCACAAACTGCACCTGATGGAACAGCAGCTTCTCAAGGGCGACGAGTCCGAGAAAGAAACCTGGAAACGATATGACTGGGAGTTTCACCAAGCGATGATCGCGGCCTGCAATTCCAAGAACCTTCTGTCGCTGCACTCGATCATCTACGACAAGTATCTGCGGTATCAGATGCTCGTGCTGACCTATCGCGGCGAAGAGGCCGTCAAGGAGCACAAGGGCATGTTCGATGCCGCGCTGACCAGGGACGCCGACACGGCCAAGAAACTGTTGGAAAATCACATCCGAAACGGCCTCACCCACACGTTGGAGGCTATGTAAGGCGGCACGCTGATTGCGCGCTTCGACGTCTTCAGGTCAATTTGGCAAGGAATAGCTCAAAATTCCTCGTCAAAATCGAGAAGGTTGTGACGGAACACAGCCGACATCCAATATAGGCTCTCGGTGCGGTGCTGTCAGACGAACTCGAACCAGTCTCAGTTTGCCGCGGAAACCGCGAACCTATCCGGAACAGAGTTGACGCCACTCGCTAAGAGTTGCGGCGCGGGTCGACTTGAAGGTGGCTCTGCTGGCCAGCGATCTTTCCTGGTTGAAGTGGTTGTAGACGGAGGAATGGACGGCAGCGAATTTCTGTAAACTTCGCATGCGCCTGAAACGCTGCATCGCGCTTTCGAGTCGTTGGAAAGTAAGGTGTGAATTCTCTACGCGGTTGTTGAGCCACCTGCCCATCTGCTGTTTTTGGTAGAACCAAGCTCTCTGAAAGCGGCACGATACGATGCGAACCGATCCGTGACGACGGTTTCCGCTTTACCGTGTCGCTTCATCAATTTCTTGAGGAATTTCAGTGCTGCAGCTGTGTTTCGGCGTTTGGTGACTACGGCTTCCAGCACCTCGCCTTCATGATCCACAGCCCGCCAAAGGTAATGCCGCTTGCCATTCACCTTCACGAAAACCTCGTCAACGTGCCACTTCCATTTGGAGAAGGCGCGCAGTTGCTGAACACGCTTCCGTCGGATCTCAGCTGCAAACATTGGACCAAACCTGTTCCACCAATACCGGACAGTTTCGTGGCTCACGTCGATGCCTCGCTCGTGCAACAGATCTTCGACATTCCGAAGCGAGAGCGGGAAACGGATGTACAACATCACCGCCAGGCGGATGATCTCTGGGCTGGTTTTGAAGTACTTGAAAGAGGCAGGTCTGGTCATGGGCAAAAGCTACGCAACCGACCTGCCCCGCTCAAGCAAAGTTCTTCTGACAAGACCCCCGCCATGCTCAGCCAACCCTTCCTGCGTCGCTTTATCGCCTTTGAGATGCAGTCCCGCCGTCATGGCAGGCTACCCCGGCAAGTCAAAGCCACGCTGGAAAAGGGCTCTGGGAAGAAACCCTGGCCTACATGCCCTGCCCTAAAACCCGGTGGGCGCCTGCTGCGTGAGTGGAATGGCGTGACACATGTAGTCGACGCCACAGAGGACGGTTTCACTTGGAACGGTCGGTCCTATCGCTCGCTCTCCGCCATCGCCAGAGAGATTACCGGCGCGCATTGGTCAGAGCCGCGTTTCTTTGGGCTCACCGGCAAGGCGGCCAAATGAGCCCGCGCCGTAAAATCCGATGCGCCATCTACACGCGCAAGTCCTCAGAAGATGGTCTGGATCAGGACTTCAATTCGCTGGATGCGCAATATGAGGCCTGCGCGGCCTATGTCGCAAGCCAGCGACATGAAGGCTGGACCCTGTTGTCCGGGCGCTACGATGACGGTGGCCTGTCGGGCGGCACCCTAGAGCGACCCGCCCTTCAGCGCCTTCTTGAAGAGATCGATGCCGGGCGTATTGACATAGTGGTGGTCTACAAGATTGACCGGCTGACCCGGTCGCTTGCCGACTTCTCTAAGCTGGTCGACCGGCTGGAAAAGGCAAACTGTTCTTTTGTGTCCGTCACGCAGGCCTTCAATACCTCATCTTCCATGGGCCGGTTAACGCTGAATGTGCTGTTGTCCTTTGCTCAGTTTGAACGGGAAGTCACCGCCGAACGTATTCGCGACAAGATTGCAGCGTCGAAGAAGAAGGGGCTTTGGATGGGTGGCAACCTGCCTCTGGGCTATGATCGCCACCCCGATCCGAAGGCAAGAACGCTGGTGGTGAATGAAGAGGAGGCCAGAACGGTCCGGCATCTCTTTGGGCTTTATGACGAGCTGGGTTGCCTGCGCAAAGTAGAAGAACGGGCAACGGCAGAAGGGCTGCGGTCAAAACGGGTTGTTCGGACAGATGGCAGTGTGAAGGGGGATTGTCCCCTGTCACGGGGTCAAATCTATTACCTGCTGCGCAATCCGGTCTATCTCGGAAAAATCCGCCACAAGGATAAGATCTGGGACGGACAACATCCGGCGATCATCGATCAGGACATCTGGGACCGGGTGCAGGAAAAAATGCGACAGGCCTCCAACCGCTCGCGGGCACGCGGCGACTCCGATGCACGCCAACACTCCACTGACCCCGGGGCCTGGCTCACCGGTCTGCTGTATGACGAAACTGGTGATCGGTTGACGCCGACCCACACCACGCGCAAAGGCCGACGGTTGCGCTACTATATCTCCAATCGACTGATCTCAGGTGGCAAGGATATCTCTGGCTGGCGACTGCCCGGCCCGGCGCTGGAACACGCCTTCATGGATGTCATCGTCAGACATTTGCAAGACGCCGCCGCGGCGCACCAAGTACTGGCGCAACCGGAGGCCGGGTCAGCCGAGCCAGTTCAGACTTCAGTTGCGGATTTAGTAACCCGGCTTCTAGGCCAAGGCTGTCAGATCGGCGCTGCTCTTCTGGCCAAAGGCAAACTTGCACGAGGACAGATCGACCTCGAATTTAACCCCAAAACTCTGGCAAGCGCACTTGGCATGGCTGCGGACCATCTGCACCCGGATCTCACCCACGTCACCGCATCTTTCGATCTGCGCCGCCGCGGCGTCGAGGCCAAGGTCATCGCCGGAGACATGGCACCCCAACCTGATCCCCACCTCCGGTCCATGCTGATCCGCGCACATGGCTGGGCCCGTGATCTGAAGGCCGGAGTTCAACTGATGGAGATTGCACGCCGCGAAAGCGTCCCTGACGCCTTCATCCGCACCCGTGCTCAGCTCGCCTTTCTCTCCCCGAAGATTCAAACGGCGATTCTCGACGGGACCCAGCCGCCCGAACTCACACTCAAGCGTCTGGTCAGCGTGACCCACCCACTTGAATGGTCCGAACAGGAACGCCTGTTCGGCTTCTAACATCTCCAGATCCTGCGTCCCTGATACAGACTTCGCCCTCCCTGATCCGTCGGCACAATTCCCTGTTCCCACGAGAAAATTCCCTGTTCCGCCTTTTAGGGAATTTGCAGCATAAACCTCTGAAAACATACAGTTCTGATAGAAGAAATGACGGAAATCAGTCCCGGTTTGCGAAAATTCCCTGTAAATTGCAGGTTATCAGGGAAATCCAGCCCAAAGCGACCCCGCTAAAATGCGACACTGAGACTGGCGCCTGAATTGTCCTCTGAATGTACGGTTTGCTTCGTCTCTGATTGAAAGCGCATGCGCCAACGCGCGGGAATTGCGGCACAATTCCGGATCAGAAAATACAACTGAAGTGAGACAGGTATGAGTGGCGGGGAGACAGGGATTCGAACCCTGGGGACGCTCTCACGCCCAACGGTTTTCAAGACCGCCGCATTCGACCACTCTGCCACCTCCCCGTCGAAAGCAGGGTCTAAGGCCAACTGAAATCAGAGGCAAGTCGAAATCGGGAAATCTTGCCGAAGCCCAACCAGCGGACTTTCCATAGAACCATACCCACGTTATGATCCGCATGAAAGACCGCAGCAGACTGGCGCGAAGAACCGGCTGGCTGACGGTGGGGCTCGGGGAACGAGGCCCCTTCAGGCAAGGGATGACAAAATGAAGCGAGCGACTGAGATCCGCCCAGGGCCAAAACGGCTGGCGTGCTTGGCTGTAGCCTTGGTGGTGTTGTCGGGTTGCGAGGAAACGCTGGCAACCGCAGAAAAACCCGACGAAAATACCAGCAAGAACGAACTTTTCCCGCAATCCTCCGGCGACGCACAGCGCGATGTCGAGGCACCGGACGTGTTCCAATTGACCGAGGCCGGACTGTGGGACGGCCGCCCCTCGCTGGGCGGGATCTGGGTGGCTCACCCGGATGTGACTCAGCCCGAGCGGGTGATCATCAAGAATGCCTCGAACAACAAATCCGTAACCGGCGCTTTGTTCCGACGTGAACGCAACCTGCCCGGCCCCGCCTTGCAAGTGTCATCTGCAGCGGCGGAGCAGCTAGGTATCCTTGCTGGCGCGCCAACCAAGATCAACGTGGTGGCCTTGCGGCGAGAAACCGTTGAGGTGGCGCCGCCCGAGCCCGAGGTCGCTGAGGTCGAGACCGCCCCGGAAGCAAGCACCGAGACCGCCGCCGCCAGTGACGTGGCCGAGGTTGATGCATCCGAAGCCACCTCTGGCACGAAAAAACCGGCTAAGCGCAAATGGTGGCAGAAAAAAGCCCCTGCCGCAGCGGCGACTGCAGGCGTTGTGGGCGCAGCCGCTGTTGCCTCAGACGCAGCCGAAGATGGGGCCGAGGCCGCCGTAACTAGTGACGTGGCCGAAGTTGATGCGCCCGAAGCTACCTCCGAGACGGAAAAACCGGCCAAGCGCAAATGGTGGCAGAAGAAAGAGCCCGCCGCAGCGGCGACCGCAGGCACTGTAGGCGCAACTGCTGTTGCCTCGGACGCAGCCGAGACCGACGTCGAGGCAACCGTAGAGACACCGAGCGCTGCCGCAGCGGCGGCCAGCACAGCTCCGGCTTTGACTGATGCGCCGGTGGTTGCGCCTGCCGAAAAACCGGCCAAACGCAAGTGGTGGCAGAAAAAAGATCCCAACGCGATCACCGAAACCACGCTTGACCCGATCGAAGGGGCCGCAGCCGCTATCGACGCCGCCGAACCGACGCCTGTCGCCGCGACGGCCGCCACGACATCCTCGCTTTCGAAACCATTTGTTCAGGTCGGTACTTTTGGTGTTCAGTCCAATGCCGACAGCGCCGCCGCCAAGATCCGCAGAAACGGCATGTCGGCCGAGGTGCGAGAGTTGAAGACAGAAGACAACACCGTCTGGCGCGTGCTGGTCGGACCCGCCGCCACCCGCGCCGAGCGCAAGGCCATCCAGAACGACGTGAAAGATCTGGGCTTTGGCGACGCGTTCACCGTGGCCAACTGAGAACAGGAGGCATCTTATGCTATCCGCATTGCGAACATCCGTTTTCACCCTCGGGATGGCCGTTCTGGCTCTGCCCGCCCATGCGTTCGACACCTCGGCGCGCGCGGCATATGTGATGGATCAGACGACCGGCACCGTGCTTCTTTCCAAGGATGCCGACCAACCGCTTCCGCCTGCATCCATGTCCAAGCTCATGACGCTTTATGTCGCGTTCGAAGCCCTACGTGATGGGCGTTTGACGCTACAGGAGACATTGCCTGTCTCGGAACATGCTATGAGCTATGGCGGATCGACCATGTTCCTGAACACGCAGGACCGTGTGACCGTCGAGGATCTGATACGCGGCATTATCGTGCTGTCCGGCAATGACGCTTGCGTGGTGATCGCCGAGGCGCTCAGCCCCGATGGGACCGAGGCCGGATTTGCCCGCTATATGACCCAGCGCGCGCAGCAGATGGGGATGAACAACTCAAACTTTGCCAACTCCAACGGCTGGCCTGCTGCCGGGCATATGATGTCCGTGCATGATCTCGCCGTCCTCGCAGATCGGCTGATCACGGATTTTCCCGAATATTACCCTCTTTTCGCTGAAGAAGAATTCGAGTTTGACGGGCGCGCGCCTTCGAATAAGCGCAACCGCAACCCGCTGCTACGGCTGAACATTGGGGCCGACGGCCTGAAAACCGGCCACACGCAAGAGGCCGGCTACGGCCTTGTCGGATCAGCTAAACAAGGCGACCGCCGTGTGATCTTCGTTCTCACTGGCCTAGACAGTACCGCTCAGCGGGCAGAGGAGGCTGAGTCCGTGGTTAACTGGTCGTTTCGAAATTTTGTCGAGAGGACAGTTGCCACCGAAGAAGCGCCGATAGCCGAAGCCAAGCTGTGGATGGGTGAGAAAAAGACCGTGGGTCTGGTGCCCGACGGCGACCTGAATGTTCTGTTTCCGGTTCTGGGCACCCAGAATATCGAAGCTGAGGTTGTCTATGACGGCCCCATCAACGCACCTGTTGCCAAAGGTCAGCAACTGGCCGAGCTCGTTATCAAGCCCGAAGGCTTGCCCGAAATCCGCCGCCCTCTGTTCGCGGCCGAGGATGTCCCTCTAGGCGGCTTCATGGTGCGCATGATGACGGTCGGTGGCATTGTTCTGAAAGACGTTATTAATAACCCGCTGGAGTCGATGTGACGCAACGCGGGTTATTCCTGAGCTTTGAAGGCATAGACGGATCAGGCAAATCAACTCAGGCCAGGATGCTGGCCGAGTCCCTCCGCAATGCGGGCCATCAGGTCGTGCTGACGCGTGAACCCGGCGGGTCACCGGGGGCTGAAGAAATCCGCCGCCTTGTACTCGAAGGCGACCCTGACCGATGGTCGGCGGAAACCGAGTTGTTGCTGTTCACCGCAGCCCGCCGCGATCATCTGGAACGGACAATCGAACCGGCCCTCGCCGCGGGCCAGGTGGTGATCTGCGACCGCTTTGCCGATAGCACAAGGATGTATCAGGGCCTGTCCCGTGGAAACCTGCGGGCGGTGGTCGATCAGCTCCATGACCTTATGATCGGTCGCGAGCCGGACATGACCCTTCTGATCGACATGGACCCGGACACAGGCCTGTCTCGTGCCAAGGGGCGACAGGGCACCGAGGAGCGGTTCGAAGATTTCGGCCCTGCCCTGCAAAAACAGATGCGCGCCGGGTTTCTGGCGCTGGCCGATGAGTTTTCCGACCGGTTTCGCGTCATCGATGGCAATCGCGACATGGACAGTGTCGCACAGGATGTGAGAGATATCGTCGAGGCAGCTTTGCGATAGACGATGAGCGACGACATCCCAACCCCAGATCAGGCGACCGGAGCGCCGCATCCGCGTGAGACCGCGCAGCTGTTCGGGCAGGACGTGGCCGAGCAAGCCTTTCTGAGCACCTACAACTCGGACCGGCTGCACCATGGCTGGCTTTTGACCGGCCCGCGCGGAGTCGGCAAGGCCACGTTGGCATGGCGGATCGCGCGGTTTCTGCTCGCCACCCCTCCGGCGGATGACGGAGGGCTGTTTGGCGCGCCTCCGCCCCCGCAAACGCTGGAGATCGACCCGGACCATCCGGTTTCGCATCGTATATCTGCTGGCGCAGAATCGGGGCTGGCGGCGATCACCCGGTCGTTGAACGATCAGGGGCGATTGCGGAAAGAGATCGTGGTGGATGACATCCGCAAGCTGGGCAAGTTTTTCGGCCTGTCCTCGGCAGATGGCGGGCGACGTGTGGTCATTGTGGACGCGGCTGATGAGATGAATGTCAGTGCTGCGAATGCCCTTCTGAAAATGCTGGAGGAGCCACCGGCGCGCACCACGTTGCTGCTGATCTCGCACCAACCCTCACGCCTGTTGCCGACTATCCGGTCCCGTTGCCGTACCTTGCGTCTCTCACCGCTGAGTCCCGAGGATATGCAGGCCGCTTTGGTGCAGACCGGGGCAGAGGTTCCCAGCCAAACCGATCACCTTGCCGCTCTGGCCGCCGGGTCGGTGGGCGATGCGGTCCGTCTCATCAATCTGGGCGGGCTTGATATCTATGCCGAGTTGATCGCTATTCTGGGCACCCTGCCCCGAATGGACCGTCAGCGCGCCCTTAAGCTGGCCGAAGCCGCCGCCCAGCGCGGCGCAGCCGAACGTTTCGAGCTGTTGCTAACCCTAATCGACGTGGCACTATCCCGTCTGGCGATGACCGGAGCAACGGGCGCAGCCCCCTCACCTGAAGCCGCGCCCAATGAGGCGGAAATTCTGACCCGGCTTTCGGCCTCACCTCATCAGGCCCGCAACTGGGCCGAGGTGGCGGCAACGATCACCGCCCGGGCACGTCATGGTCAGGCGGTGAACCTTGACCCTGCCGCGTTGGTCCTAGATACGATGTTCAAGATACAAGAAACCTCCGGTCAGAGCAGATGAGCAACATCCCCCAGATCACCGATAGCCATTGCCATCTGGACTTCCCCGATTTCGAAGGGCAACTGGACCAGGTCATCACCAATGCAGCCGAGGCCGGTGTGACCCGCATGGTCACCATTTGCACCCGCCTGCGCAATGAACCCAGCGTGCGTGCCATCGCCGAGGCTCATGCGCCGGTGTTCTATGCCGCCGGTACCCACCCGATGAGCGCGGCGGACGAGCCAATGACGACGGTCGATGAACTGGTCGCACTGGCGCAGCACCCCAAGTTCGTGGGCATCGGTGAGACCGGGCTGGATTATCACTACACTGCCGACAGCGCCGAGGTGCAAAAGCAGTCTCTGCGCATTCATATCGAGGCGGCCCAACGCACCAGCCTGCCTCTGATCATTCACGCCCGCGCAGCCGATGACGATATGGCGCGCATTCTGACTGAGGAATACCGCAACGCGCCCTATTCCTGCGTGATGCACTGTTTCTCATCATCGGCCGAGCTGGCAAAGGCTGCCTTGGAGCTTGGGTTCTATCTGTCGATGTCCGGGATCGCTGCATTCCCCAAAAGTCAGGAGCTGCGCGATATCTTCGCGACCGCTCCGGCAGATCGCATTCTGGTCGAAACCGACGCCCCCTATCTTGCCCCGCCCCCATACCGCGGTAAACGCAATGAACCCGCCTATACCGCGCACACTGCCCGCAAAGGGGCCGAGGTGTTCGGCATGGACTACGCAGATTTCGCCGCCCAGACACAGGTAAACTTTGACCGCCTGTTCTCTAAAGCGGCACAGTATAAGGCCGCCGCATGACACAGCTGCGCTGCACCATTCTGGGCTGCGGGTCCTCGGGCGGCGTACCGCGCCTTGGGGGGCATTGGGGCGATTGCGACCCCGAGAACCCTAAGAATATCCGCCGTCGCTGCTCGATGCTGGTCGAAAGGGATGGACCCAAGGGCACGACCTCGGTCCTGATCGACACCTCGCCGGATATGCGTAGCCAGTTGCTGGACACCGGCACTGGGCGGCTGGACGGGGTAGTCTTTACCCATTCTCACGCCGATCATGTGCACGGGCTTGATGATCTGAGAATGATCGTCTTCAATATGAAGACCCGTGTGCCGGTCTGGGCGGATGGCGACACCCAGAATGCCCTGCTCGGACGGTTCGGATATGCGTTCATCCAGCCCGAGGGCTCTCCGTACCCACCGATTCTGGAGCTGAAATCTATTGACGGCCCTTTCGAGATCGACGGTCCCGGAGGTCCGATCCCCCTGCGCCCGTTCCGCGTGAACCATGGGTCAATCGACTCGCTGGGGTTTCGGATGGGCAAGCTAGCCTATCTGCCAGATGTCGCCGAAATCTATGACGATGCATGGACCGAGATGGAAGGGCTGGATTGTCTGGTCATCGACGCCCTGCGCCGCGCGCCGCATCCTACCCATGCGCATCTGGAAAAAACCCTGGGGTGGATTGAGAAACTGCAGCCCAAACGCGCCGTCCTGACCAATATGCATATCGACCTGGATTATGCGACGGTCGAGGCCGAAACCGCCGATCACATCACCCCCGCCTATGACGGGATGGTGATCGAGCAAGCGCTGTAAGGCCCTGCCGTTTGTGGCACACATATCGCCAGAACCGGGGGCGATATGCTTCAAAGCCTGATTGACGTTATCCTGCCGGTCTTTCTGGTGATTGGCGCAGGCTATGCTGCGACCCGTTCGGGCTATTTCAAAGAGGTGCATGTCGACGGGTTGATGCGCTTCACGCAGGGCTTTGCCATTCCCTGCCTTTTGTTTCTGGCTATCGCTCATCTGGATCTCAGCGCCAGTTTCGACCCTCGGCTTCTGGCCAGTTTCTATTCCGCAGCCGCACTATGTTTCACTGCAGGGCTATTCGGGGCACGGCTGATCTTTGGCCGTGATTGGGAAGACTGCGTCGCCATCGGCTTTTGCTGCCTGTTCTCGAATTCGGTCCTTTTGGGCCTGCCCATTACCGAACGTGCCTATGGCCCCGAAAGCCTGACGGGCAACTACGCGATCATCGCCTTCCACTCGCCCTTCTGCTACGGCGTCGGGATCACGGTGATGGAAATCGTGCGCAATCGTGGTCATGGCGGCACGAAAATGGTGCGCTCGGTTCTGTCTGCGATGTTCAAGAACGCCCTGATCCTTGGCATCGCGCTGGGTTTTGTCGTCAATCTGTCCGGGCTGATCATTCCACAAGTGGTGGATGAGGCGCTGGAACTCGTGACTCGTGCCGCCCTGCCCGGCGCGTTGTTCGCGCTGGGTGGCGTGCTTGTGAAATACAAACCCGAAGGGGATCTGCGCACGATCGCCTATGTTTGCGGGATTTCTCTGATGTTGCACCCAAGCCTCGTGTGGCTGTTCGGAACATCCACAGGGCTGCCGCAAGACCTGTTCCGCTCCGGAGTGCTGAACGCAGCGATGGCCCCAGGTTTCAACGCTTACATTTTCGCCAACATGTACGGGCGCGCCAAGAGGGTTGCGGCCTCGTCAGTGCTGATCGGAACCGCCACCTCAATCCTAACCGTCTGGCTTTGGCTGACACTTTTGGGCTAACACCCGCCTTGACACAGAGAACCGGCGACACACTTACCGCTCAGGAACAGGAGGCCGGAATGCCGCACGCCATCATCGTTGCCCATGGTCAACCCTCAGACCCGAAGCCAGCTGAGGCATCTCTGGCCACGTTCGCCGCTGAGGTGAACGCGCTCGCGTCCGATGTGTCGGTCCATTCTGCCACGCTGGCCAATCCCGGCGCACTTGAGGAGGTGATGGACAGCCTGCCCCACGACCCGGTGATTTACCCTTTGTTCATGGCCAAGGGCTGGTTTGTCACCAGCGCTCTGCCAAAACGTATCGGGGATCGCAACTTGCGCATTCTTGACCCGTTGGGCACCGACCCCATGCTTCCCGATCTTGTCAGCGACGCGTTGAAATCGGCACTGAAGGCAAAAGACTGGAGCGCGGCTGCTTCCGATCTGATCATCGCCGCCCACGGTTCGGGCCGGAGCAGAAACCCATCAGCCGTCGCCAAGGATTTTGCCGAGCAGCTGTCGCGGAGAATGACGTTCCGCTCGATTCGTGTTGGATTTGTCGAGGAACCTCCGTCGATTTCCGATGCTGCCAATGGAGCGTCAGAGCAGTCAATCTGCCTGCCGTTCTTCGCCTGTCGCGGAGGTCACGTGCTTGAAGATGTCCCAGAAGAGCTGGACAAAGCGCATTTCCGAGGCACCGTTCTGCCGGTGATCGGCGAATTACCCCCGATACAGCGCCAAATCGCAGACACTCTGCAAGCGGCGTTTTCCAAGGCCTGATCTCAGGATTGCGCCTTGAGCAGCGTGGAAAAGAGCCGGTGGCAGGATCGACCCTCTCGCTTGGCCTGATACAGCGCGAGGTCCGACGCCTGCAAAACATCTTCGGCCCTCGGATTGTCAAAATGCGTAGACAAGGCTGTGCCGATACTTGCGGAGATACAGCAATCCTTGTCCTGAAACCTCATCGGTTGATTCAGCCTTTCGATCAACCGGTCTGCGATCGTCGAAAGTCTGTCCGTGTTGGACAAGGCTTGGAAGATGATGACGAACTCATCCCCACCGATTCGTGCCACCGTGTCGTCGTCTCGGGTTTCTTCGATCATGATCCGGGCAGCCTGCTGCAAGACGAAATCCCCTGCGGCATGTCCTAGCAGGTCGTTCACAGATTTGAAGTAGTCCAGATCAATTTGCATCACCGCAAACGGCGCTTTCGACGCGGTCATCTGCCCTAGAAGGCTGTCCATTGCGCGCCGGTTTTTTACTCCGGTCAGAGTGTCGGTATAAGCCTGCTCCTCTGCCGCGAGCATTGCGCCCTGCAGCCTAAGGTTTAGCGACCGAGACGCATCCATTGCGGCCGATTTCGCCTCAACCAGATAGAGAAGTTCGATAGCCAGATCAGTGCCGGAAAAATCAGCGCTGGTCAGGGCATAGTCCCGCACCGCGTCGAGGATCGAGATACCGAAGGACAGGTTGATAACCGCCCCTTCCCCGCCCGGAAGCGGTGCAACCAGCCCCTTGAGGGCAGTGCGCGGCTCATCATGAAATCGCAGGTTCAGGTTCGCACCGGCCAAAGCCATAAGCGCCGGTAAAGTTGTCACCGCGCGAGGGCGAACCATCTCAAAAACATCCAGGAAACTTTTCCCATCCATGACGCGGTCCGGGCGCAGCTTCTGCAATGTCGGACCGACGCGGAGGATGCGACCGTTCTGGTCAACCAGCAGAAACATCGGACACAGGGTTTTCAGCAGTTCTGCAAGATCATCCATCCGCGTCATGCGCCCCGTGCCCCCAGATCGAATTGCCGTCCCTCGGCAAACGAGCTTTCGACAAGCAGGATCGAGATCACCTCAGCCTCGCCCTTCTGCCCGTCATGCGACAACATCACCAAAGCACCGTAATCATCTGCCATCGCACGCAAAACACCGACCATTGCGCTGGCATATCCGGGCAGCCCGGGCCCACAGATAAGCTGGAATTCGGTCTGCGAAAGCTCTTGCAATTCGAGGGCCGGAAGAGACAGATCGGAAACAGCCAACCGCACCCGATCCGCCAGATCATCAAGGGAATGGAGGAATTCGACATAAGTCACGCCGCCAAATCGCAACAGGCGGCGCAGCCCTTCGGTATTGGGATGTGAGACCAGATAGGTTCCTACGTCTTCAAGAATCTCGGGTCGCGGCCGGGCGAGCTCCGTACTGAGCGCATCCAGCAGAGAGGCCGTGATCGCGTCATCGTAGGTCAACATGGCCTCAAACTCGGAAAACCCCAATCCGGCCGAATCTGTCACGCGCTGCCAGCACGGCCGCCCGTAGGTTGCGCATACAAACGACTGTATCGCCCGATTGATCAGACCATGCATCAGATGCCTCAGATTGGTTGCACCCGTACTGTGGCCTGACAACCCTTAACAAATAGCCAAGAACCGCTGCTGATCAGCGGAAAGACCTCTTAGTATCATAGCGATATCAAAAATCCGTCGGTGCCCCGCCTTCGGCTTTACGGCGGGTGACGAACTCGGCCAACTCCTCGCGAATACCCTCGTCTAGAGCCGGGGCCTCAAAGGTTCCGATGATCTCTTTGAACATGTGATGCGCGCGTTCCGCGGTCCAAATACCTCCTGCGATCTCCCAGCCTTCGTAATTCTTCCAGTCGCTCAGAAACGGTTGATAGAAGGCGGTCGTGTAGCGGTCCTGAGTGTGCTGAATGCCAAAGAAATGCCCGTCATTCCCGACCGCACGGATCGCGTCCAGAGCGATCTCATCTGGGCCGGTCGCGGTGAGATCAGGATTCATATATCGTTGAATTTGCTGGAGGATTTCGCAATCCATGATGAATTTTTCGGGACTTGCAATCAGCCCGCCCTCAAGCCACCCCGCTGCGTGATAGACCATGTTGGTCCCCGACTGCACCGACGCCCAGAGCGAGTTTGACGTCTCCCACACCGACTGCCCATCCGGCACATTCGCCGCACAGACGCCCGACGACCGCATCGGCAGACCATAGAAGCGTGCCATCTGGCCCGTCATCTGAGTGGCCCGCATATACTCTGGCGTCCCAAAAGCCGGGGCCCCGGATTTCATATCCACGTTCGACGTAAAGGTTCCAATCACGCAGGGAATCCCCGGGCGCACATATTGGAACAGAGCGATAGCACAGAGAGCTTCGGCCAGAGATTGCGCCACCGCGCCAGCGATGGTGACAGGGGCCATCGCGCCGGCCAAGGTAAATGGCGTGACCACAATCGCCTGACCACGCCGCGCCAGACGCAGGCAGCCGTCAATCATCGGGTGGTCGTGCTTCAGCGGCGAGGTCGAGTTGATGTTGGTGTACATCCGTGGAGTAGCTTCGAACTCTTCATGGCTCAGCCCGCCCGCGATACGGACCATCTCCATCACATCCTCGACCCGCTCTTTACCCAGCGAGTAGGCGTGCATCGCCTTATCCGTCAGGGTCAGCTTGTCATAGAGCACATCCAGATGGCGGATGCTGGCGTGAATATCGACCGGCTCGACCGGGTAGCCACCGGCAAAATGGATGCAGTTAAAATACTGGGTTAATTTCAGCAAATTTCGGCACATCTCACGGTTGCCGGGCACCTTGGTTCCGATTTCCATATCCCAGTAGTTCGGAGGAGAGGAGACGTTGCCAAACAGGATGTTCCGTCCGCCGATCTCGATCGTCCGGTCGGGATTGCGCGGAGTGATCGTGAAGCGGCTGGGGGCTTTTGCCACCATCTCCATCACGAAATCGCGGCCCATCCGCACGTTGTCACCGTCTATCGTACAACCCGCCTCACGCAGGATGCCGATGGCTTCTTCATTATAGAATTCGACCCCGATCTCTTCGAGGATTCGCATGGCGCCGTCGTGGATTGCCTCGATCCCAACCTGATCCAGAGGCTCGGTCGGTGCATCGATATTGACCGGTGGGTTCCACGGCATCTGATCAATGGCCGCACTTCCTCTGCGCTCGGCAGCGCCCGCGCGCCCTCCGCTACGACGTCTGCGCGATTTGGTTCCGGCCATGTTCGTCTCCCTGCCAGTTGCCTGCTCTCAAGCAAGCCCGGGAAAGCGGTAGCAGGCCGTTCCATCTGCGACAGATTTTGTCGTTTACAAGCTTTGAACCGCCGGAAACGGATTCTGCAGATCTAGTTATCCGCCAACCAAGCCGGGATATGACCTATGTCGGGCAAGACAACATCCGCCATCGGCGCCAGAACGTCGGCTTTGGCGAGACCGGTGAGGACTCCGATCGTGGTCATCCCTGCCGCCCGCCCGGCCTGCAGGTCGTGCAGGCTGTCGCCGACCATGGCGATGCGATCCGGCTGCACGCCGATATGCGCGGCGAATGCCAGCAATTGGCCTGGGCCGGGCTTGAACCCATGACCACTGTCATAACCGGCAATGAAGTCGAAATGGTCTTTGACGCCCACCGACTCCAAATGCTGAAGCGCCGGGTGCTCGCTGTCATTTGTGGCGACTCCCAGCTTGAGGCCGGCCTGTTTCAACGCATCCAGGAACGGCCCTAAAGGCACCGCCTGAGCTTGCGGCGCGGCTGCGGCCTCCGCATTCATCAACTCGATCAAAGCGCCACGCGCGATCCCATCGACATGCGGCAGCAGGGCTTCTGCGATTTCCTCAACAGTCCCCGCAATCACGACACTATCGGGGGAATAGGTCTCGGTCTCAAGGTCGAAGCCGATGATCCGACCCAGTTCCGCTGCGCGGTCCATGTCATTCTCGGCCACGCGCAACAACATGGTCCGTCCGAATGTGCCCCAGGTGTTGGCGAAGTCAAACAGCGTGCCGTCCTTGTCGAACACGATCGCATCTATTGGCATGAAAAGCTCCTGCAGAGTCAGGTCCAGTGAACGTCGGAACCACCCGACAACACCGCTTGCGCCTGAGCGGGTTGGTCATACGGCACCGCCGCGGCGTCACAAAATGCTATGATCCACGAATCGTCAAGCATCAGGAAATCCAGAACCGAGGCCAGAAACTCGGGCTCACCTGCCCTGTCGCGCAGATCATTCGCCGCGGCGCCGGTCGAGCCCAGGAAAATGGGCAAAAGCTCCTCATTCCCGACCAACCATCCGAGGGCATTCAGGGCAAGAGTTTGGGCGGAATCTTCGGAAATCGACATAAACTGGCCTCAGTCCCTTGTCTTGGAAAGGGTTTGTTAACCAGACTCATAAACACTTTGTTCACGCATGCAATCAATGGTGAGCAACTATGTCCGTGCAGGGAACCATCCTTGTTTTAGATGGGGTATCTACAAACCGCATTATGCTGAAGGTTCAGCTGACGGCGGCGTGGTACCACGTGGTGCAAGGTGAGAAATTGGAAGGCCTCACCGCGCTCTTGCGGCGTGTGCGGCCTGATCTCGTGCTGACCGCACAAACGCTGCCCGACGGCACAGCGGCGGATGTCAAATGCCTGATCGCGGAAAATCCGGCCTTAGGCGACGTGCCCGTCGTGGCCCTGACCGCCCAGAATGACAAGCAAGCTCGCTTGCGAGCTTTGGCGGATGGTCTGGATGATGTTTTGACCCACCCGTTCAAGGATACACTGCTGCTCGCCCGTATCCGTAGCCTATTGCGCGCACGAGCTGACACGCAGGACCTGCAATTCCGCGAGGACCCCCAGTCTCTTGGCCTGGCCGAGCCGGATACCCCGCACGTTGCAGCCCCCAAACGGGCCCGCGTTGCGGTTCTTGCACAAAAGCCGCGCAACGGCGCGCTTTGGCAAAAAGCCCTTTCCATGAAGTCTCGTTATGCTCTGACCTCGCACCACCAATCGGATCTTCAGGCCTTGCTCTCTGGCCCGGTCCCGGATGCAATCGTGGTCGAGCTGGATGCAGACCGATCCGCGCTGAACATCCTGGCCGACCTCAGATCACGCGGAGCTACACGTCATACGGTTCTGATCGGGGTGCTGAGCGACAACAACGCCACCCGCGCGTCCGAAGCGCTGGACCGGGGGGCAGATGCCGTCTGTCTCGGCGGGTTCTGCGCTGACGAGATCGTCTTGCGGTTGGACAACCAGATTGCCCGCAAAAGCCGGATGGACCACATGCGAGACTCGCTGAAGAAGGGGATCGCCGAGTCGTGGATCGACCCTCTGACCGGGTTGCAGAACCGCCGCTATGCCATGCGAGCCATCCAACAGATTGCGCAGCAATCGGCACAGACTGGGAGGGGTTTTGCCCTGATGCTGGCCGATCTGGATCATTTCAAGGCGATCAATGACGAATACGGTCACGCCAGTGGTGATTGCGTGCTGACTCAAGCGGCGGCACGGATGCAACAGGTCGTCGGCAAGGCAGGATTCGTCGCGCGCATCGGCGGAGAGGAATTCATGATCGCCGTTCCCAACATCTCACGCGCCAAGGCGCTGACGATGGCAAGCACCCTGTGCGAGGCGATCTGTGCAGTACCTTTCCGGCTGCCCGATCAGCGCACGCCGATTTCCGTAACCATAAGTGTGGGTCTGAAAATGTCTGCTCCGGCCTACCTTTCACAAGACGAGGCCGAACCCGTTGAGCAGTTGATCAAATCCGCAGACAAAGCGCTCTACGCGGCCAAACAGGCCGGACGCAACCAAGTGCAGATCAGGCAAAGCGCTGCCTGATCGCTTCAGTGCTTTTTCTTGTGACCGCGCGGACCGCGTTTGACGACTTCTTCCAGACGGGTCGCATAGGTCTGACGCTCCTCGTCGCTCATCTGCGTGACCAGAACCAACCATTTTTCTTGCAGCGCGGCCTGCAAGTCCGCGGTCGCTTGCGCCTGCTGCTGCAGCAATAGCGTGACAGTTTCGGGATCAAATGGAACAGCCCGCAACGCCTCGGTCACAACCATGAAGTCCCTCGATCGCCCCTTGGCCCCTTGGCCGTGCAGGCCGGATAGCTCTCCCCTCAGGGATTTGCGGTCCTCTTTCGGCAAGGCCCGGTACAATGCGGGCCCAAAGCCCGGCGGTGCCTTGGCGTGATCGCTATTCTTCAGCCGCAATACGCTGCCGACCGCGACCCCTATGACCAACAGGTTGATCGCCAGAGAGAGGGTCAGAACGATCGGCATCCAACGACGTTTCGGTTTTGGATCAGTGCTCATTCCGTACTCTCCAGAAAACTGGTGTCAAATCCAAGGTCAGTTGCCAGAACGCTGCCATCCGTTGCACCGAACAGGCCGACCGTATCCGGCAGAACGGCAGGCGCAAAAAACCCAATGAAAATCCCAGTGACGCTGGCAGCGGCCAAGCCGCTAAAGCCCTGCCATCCACCTATATTGTCCAGAAGGCGCGACCACAGGGACCGTTCAGGGCGCGTGTGTTTCGCCAACCTCCTTAGCCGAGTGGTCTCAGCGTCTGTCTGGATACGCACGGCAAGATAATCCGGCAACTCGGGTCGGTCATTGCGCGCCTGAGCAAACAGGTTTTCCAGTTCCATGTCGTCATCAGCCATCGTCATACCCCAGTTCTTCCCGCCGTCCGGCCAATATGGCCGACAAAGCCCGCTTTCCACGCGCGGTCAAGCTCTCAACCGCTTCTACCGATAGGCCCATGACCCCGGCAATCTCGGGGTTGGACAGTTCCTCAATATGCCTCAAAACGACGGCTTGTCGCTGTCGGTCGGGCAGTTGCATAAGCGCGACCTGCAACGCGTCATGGCGCGCCGTATCCTGCATTTTCTCAACCACGCTGGCCGCGTTGTCGGGCGGCTCAGCCTCCTCGGAGAGCTGCTCAGGCGTCTTTTTGCGCTTGCGGTCCAGACACAAGTTCAGCGTCACGCGATAGAGCCAGGTTGACACTTTGGCCGAGCCCGGCACCCATTTGGGTGCCATCTGCCACAGCCGCATCATGGCATCCTGTGTCACATCCTCGGCCTCGGCCCGATTCCCCAGCATGCGCAGAGAGACCGAGTAGCAAAGCGGGCCCAGCCGGTCCGTCAGGATCCGCGCCGCCCTGGCATCGCCATCGGCAAACATCCTCAGCAACCTATCGTCGCCAAGGTCGTCCGCGGTGCACACCGCACCGCGAACGTCTTGAGGGTGGGAGGTCAGATCCTCCATCCTGCATCAGCTATCGTCAGCGTCCGATTTCTGGCGCTTCTTGTGATGCTTGCCCATCTTGTCTTTTGCATCGGCAAATTCCTGTTCCGAGATACCGCCGCTGCTATCCGCGTCGATCCGATCAAACATCTTGTCAGCCCGGCGCGGTTTGGGCAACTCATCGGTGCTGAGAACCCCATCGCCATTCGCGTCATGCTTTTCGAACATCTTGGTCACGCGATCATTGGCCTTCTGCTGGGCTGCGGCCTGCATCTCCTCGAGGCTCAACTGTCCATCGCCATCAGCATCCGCCTTTGTGAAGCGCTGCGCCCGATGGGCCTGCATCTCTTCTTTCGTGATCTGACCATCCGCATTGGCGTCCAGCTCCTGAAACGAGACAGGCTCACGATCCTTTGGGCCTGCTGCCAGTGCCGATGTACCTGTGATCGCCACTGCCGACAGAACGATGGCCGGGATGAATTTCGAGTTCTTCATATCGGTTTCCCCATATTGGCGCGACCTGATTGCCGCTGCTCATATCCATTCAAACGCGGCGCCAGCGAGTTTCCGTCGAAAAAAGTTTAGCGAAGGATCAGCAGGTCACGAACGCTTGCCCGGATCGGGCGATGCAAAGCGACGCACCCCCCTTTTCTATTGCGGCAAACAGGCCCATTATCCGCCAAAGATAGATGCGCGAGTTAGATTAACATGGATCAAACGATCACCCCCGCAGTCGAAGAAGAGCGTGAAACATGGCCTGCTTTGGTCAAAGGCTTTCGTTGCAAATGCCCGAAATGTGGTGAAGGCAAGCTGTTGCACAGCTACCTGAAGGTCAACGACAGCTGCGCAAATTGCGGGCAAGAGCTGTTTCACCACCGCGCAGATGACGGCCCCGCCTATCTGACGATTCTGTTGGTCGGGCACCTGCTGGCCCCTGCTCTGCACGTCTCATACGTACATTGGCGTCCGGATCCGTGGACCATGGCCATCGGATTTTCCATCGGCTGCATAGCGCTGTCGCTGTTCCTGCTGCCCCGCCTGAAAGGGGCTGTCGTGGCTTATCAATGGGCTCGGCGCATGCATGGGTTCGAGAAAGCCGCGTGACCGTCGACAAGACCGCCATCCGCAACGCCGCCACGGTCATCGTATTGCGGGACCGTTACACCGCGCCTTCGATCCTGATGGGGCAACGCGGGGCCAAAGCGGCGTTCATGCCGAACAAATTCGTGTTTCCCGGCGGCGCGGTCGACCCCGAGGATGCGAGCATCCCACTGGCCGCCCCGCTGCCCCAACTCTGCTATGATCGCTTGGCCGAGCATGCCGAGGCTGACCTGCAGCAGGCGCTTGCCGTCGCAGCGATTCGAGAATTGTGGGAGGAAACCGGGATGGTCCTTGGCCAACCCGGTGAATGGGAGGGCGATGCTCCGACCGATTGGACCAGCTTTGCGGCTTTGGGCTTCAAACCCTCGGCCGAGGCGCTGCAGTTCGTGTTCCGCGCGGTTACCCCTCCGGGTCGGCCCAGACGGTTTGATGCGCGGTTCTTTCTGGTCGATGCACAGGCGATTCACGGCGATCTGGACGATTTCAGCCGCGCCTCGGATGAGCTGTCGCACCTGCAATGGGTCAAACTGGACGAGGTTCGAGACTTCGACCTTCCCTTCATCACCGAGGTCGTGCTGGCCGAGATCACAGCCCGGGTCACCGACCCGACACCGCCAACCTCTGTTCCGTTTTTTCTAAACAATGATGAGGCCAGCCTGTTCCAAAGGCTCAGGGGTTACCCCATGCCCGAGGTTGACTGACCCCAACCTTATTTCATGCGGCTGATCACAACCGTGACTTCGGGCTTTTTACCGATCTCTGCCTTGGCCGTCTGACGCACGATCCGGCGCATGGCCTCTTCCAGCTTGTCATCGTCGCGCAGGGTCTTGGCCTCGGCCCGCATCAGGAACTGGTTCAGGTCTTCCTCAAGCACCTCAACCAGTGCCGCGCGAGAGGTTCCGATCTCCGGTAGGCCCATCGTATCGCACCATGGCTCACCCAGAGGCTCGTCCTCTTCATCCAGAATGACGGTCACAGTCACGTGGCCGTTCAGCGCCATGCGGATACGGTCGCGTACAACCCCGTCCAGCGCCCCGACCTTTACCGTGCCATCCAGATAGGTCCGCCCGGTTTCCACATAGTCGACAACCTTCGGCGCATTGCCGGTCAGGTCCAGCATGGTGCCGTTGACGGCCAGAATACCCGTGCGTCCGCCAGCCTCAGCCAGTTTGGCATGTTCGCGCAGGTGGCGATGTTCGCCATGCATCGGGATCACCATCTGTGGGTCGATCACCCCATGCACCTTCTCTAGATCCGGTCGGTTAGCATGGCCCGACACGTGGTAGAGGCCCGAGCTGTCATCCACCACATCCACGCCCTTTTCGCTGAGCTGGTTGATGATGAAAATCACGCCGCGCTCGTTGCCGGGAATGGTTTTTGAGGAGAACAGGAACAGGTCGCCCTCTTTCAACTCGATGCCGCGGTATTTGCCACGGGCCAGCTGCGCGCTAGCGGCGCGGCGTTCGCCCTGGCTACCGGTTACAATCAGCATCAGGTTCTGACGCGGAAGCTCTACGGCCTCTTCGGCGCTGATCACTTTGGGGAAATCCGACAGGATGCCGGTTTCCGTTGCGGCCTCGATCATCCGACGCATGGCCCGGCCCAACAGCACGACCGAACGCCCGGCCCGCTGGCCAGCCTCGGCCAAGGTCTTCACCCGCGCGACGTTCGAGGCGAATGTAGTCGCCACAACCATACCCTCGGCACTTTCAACCAGCTTGGTGATCTCAGGACCGACCTCGGACTCTGAGCGTCCGGGGTGGCTTGAGAACACATTTGTGCTGTCACAGACTAGGGCCTTCACGCCGGATTTGGCGACATCGGCCCAGAGATCGGGATCAAACGGTTCGCCCACAACCGGGTTTGTGTCCAGTTTGAAGTCCCCCGAATGCACGATCCGGCCTTCGGGCGTGTCGATCACCAGTGCGGCGCTTTCGGGGATCGAGTGCGAAACCGGCAGGAAACCAACGGTGAAAGGCCCGGCCGAGACCTGCTCGGGCCAAGCCGAGGCAGTGAGCACAGCATCTTCAGGGTGGCCGTGTTCTTCCATCTTCCGACGGGCGATATTGGCGGTGAAAGCGCGCGCATAGATCGGTGCCCCCAGCGCTTCGTAGCAATGCGCCACGGCGCCCACGTGGTCTTCGTGCGCGTGGGTAACAAAAACCGCCTCCAGCCGGTCAGCGCGTTCCTGTAGCCATGAGATATCGGCATGGATCAGGTCCACACCCGGCGTGGTGTCCATGTCAGGGAAGGTCACACCCAGATCAACGAGGATCAGACGTTCCTGGCCCGGCGCGCCGTAGCCATACACATAGGCATTCATGCCGATTTCACCGGCCCCGCCCAGCGGCAGGTAGATCAGTCTTTCGCTGCTCATGTCGAGCCATTTTCCTTGTTATAGCGATGGATCACGGTCAGCCCGTGCATCGTCAGATCATCTTCGATTGCGTCGAACCCCACGTCGGCCTGATCGAACAAGGGTGCGAGCCCTCCGGTTCCAACGACTTTCATCGGCATTCCGTATTCGGTCTTGATGCGGGCGATCAGCCCCTCAATCAGACCGGAATAGCCCCAATACACGCCCGATTGGATACAGCCAACCGTATTCGTACCAATCACCTTGTCCGGGCGGGTTATGTCGATATGTGGCAGAGCAGCGGCCCCTTGGTGCAGGGCCTCAAGGCTCAGGTTTACGCCCGGCGCGATGATGCCACCAACATAGGCCCCATCTGAGGCGACAACGTCAAAGTTGGTCGCGGTTCCGAAATCGACAACCACAACGTCTCCGCCATGACGGTCAAAGGCCCCCACTGCATTGGCGAGGCGATCAGGCCCCGGCACCGTGCCTTCGTCAATGCGTGGGGCGACAGGCAAAAGGCAATCCGGTTTGCCCACAACCAGCGGACGGCAGCCAAAAAAACGATCTGCAAAGATGCGCAGGTTGAACACCACGCGCGGCACGGTCGAGGCGATGATCACGTCCGTAATGTCAGCCTCAATCCCGTAGTGTTTCACCAGCGTGGAATACCAGGTGAAATAGGCATCCGCCGTACGCGAATGATGGGTCGAGGTACGCAGGGTACACAGGAAACTCTCACCATCCCAGATCGAGAAAACGGTATTTGTATTGCCGCAGTCGATGGCCAGAAGCATCTGAGCCCCCTTCAGAAAAACACGTCCGCCGCAGGAATGCTCACACGGCCTTTGGCGGTGTTTAGGACAAGGTTGCCCCCCACGTCTACCGTTTCGAAGGTACCAACCGTTTCCGACGTGGCGGTACGGGCGGTAATGACCTCTCCCAGCCGCGCTGCGCGGGCCAACCATGCGGTGCGGATCGGTTCAAAACCGTAAGTGACAAACTGTTTTTCATAGCCGGCATAGGCGATGGCAAGTTCGGTCAGAAAATCCTCAGGCGTAACATTCGCACCGGTCTCCGACAGCAGGGAGACCGGTCGAACGGCACCCGGCTCAACGGCATCCGCGCCGGGCGCTTCGGTCAGATTGACACCGATCCCGATCGACAGATGCGACACTCCGCGCCCCTGCCCGGTGCTCTCCAGCAGAATACCCGCAAGCTTGCCGCCGTTCAGCAACACATCATTAGGCCATTTCAGCGACAAACCTGACGCCCTGCCCGTCACGGCCACACAGGCATCGAACAAGGCCAAGGCCGCGACGAAGCTGCGCAGAGCCGCACTCTCCGGATCACCCTGAGGGCGCATCAATAGGGTCGAGGCCAGATTGCCCTTGGGATTGGCCCAAGCCCGCCCTCGCCTACCGCGCGCTGCGGTCTGGTGATGTGCCATGATCCACACGGGGCCTTGAGCCGCGGGTGCAAGACGCGCGGCTTCGTTCAGCGTACTGTCCACCTCTTGCAAAATGTGCAGGCCGTACCCATCGGGCCAGTTGCTCATGTCAGTATGGCCCACTTGCGGGGTTGCGCAGTTGCATCGTGTTGGCGGCTTTCATCAATTGACAAGCGTGGCTGCGGCAGCTGCTGCTGCACCCTCGACACCAAACTGGTAGAACACACCGATCAGCATCAAAGCTGCCGATCCCATCAAGGCCACCCACAATACAGGGTTTGAGCGAGTTTCGATGGGCTCTTCGTTCTCGGCGCCGAAATACATGTAGAAGACGATCCGCAGATAGTAGAATGCACCGATGACCGAGGCGATTGCCGACACGATCACCAACCCGGTCAGACCCGCGCTGACACCCGCCTGCCAGACCCCGAACTTGGCAAAGAAGCCAAGCATTGGCGGCACACCCGCCAGGCTGAACATCAGGATCAGAACGGCCAGAGCCTTGCCCGGATCGCGCTTGGAATACTGGCGCAACGCGTCGATGTCGGTGACCGGTTTGCCGTCCCGCTCCATCATCAGGATGAAGGCGAAAGTGCCAATATTCATCGTCACATAGATCGCCAGATACATCAGCATGGCTTTCACGCCCAGCTCGGTTCCTGCGGCCAGGCCGATCAGCGCATAGCCCATATGGGCGATCGAGGAAAACGCCATCAGACGTTTGATGTCACGCTGGCCAATGGCGGCAACCGCGCCGAGCAGCATGGACAGAACCGACAGCAACACGATCACCTGCTGCCAATCCTTAACGATGCCTCCAAACGCATCGTGCAAAAGCCGAGCAAACAACGCCATCGCAGCCACTTTCGGAGCGGTCGCAAAGAAGGCTGTGATCGGGGTCGGAGACCCTTCGTACACATCCGGGGTCCACATGTGGAAGGGCACGGCCGAAACCTTGAAGGCCAGACCCGAGATCAGGAATATCAGACCAAAGAGCAGACCGATCGAGACGTCTCCCGCCTGCACGATGGCAATGATGCCCGAGAACAGCGTGGTGCCGGTGAACCCGTAAACCAACGA
Source organism: Ruegeria sp. CL3 (assembly GCF_056536505.1). Lineage (NCBI taxonomy): Bacteria > Pseudomonadati > Pseudomonadota > Alphaproteobacteria > Rhodobacterales > Roseobacteraceae > Ruegeria > Ruegeria sp. CL3. Next base: position 39,770 of record NZ_JBQFPT010000002.1, read on the forward strand.
CGCGCCATAGAGCAGCAGGCCAGAGCTAAGCGCACCTAGAACGAAATACTTCAGACCCGCTTCTGTGGATTTCGCACTGTCCCGGCGCAGCGCCGCCACGACATAGAGCGACAAGGATTGAAGCTCCAACCCCATGTAAAGCGACATCAGATCGCCCGCGCTGACCATCATCATCATCCCGACTGCAGCCAATGCGACCAGCACAGGGTACTCAAACCGCAGCAGGTTGCGGCGGGCCATGTAGTCCTGGCTCATGACCAGAACGGCAGCGGCGGAAAGTAAGATGGCAACCTTGGAAAACCGCGCAAAGCCGTCATCCACGAACATTCCATTGAAAGCTACGTTGGTCCCGTCACCGTTGCTTGAGATCCAAATCGCCAGAAGCGCCATTAGACCTGCCGTGGACCAGACCAATGCCGGGGCCAGCTCGTCCTTCTTTGTATAAACGGCCCCGATCAGAGCAGCCATCGCATATACGGCCAGAACAATCTCTGGCAGGATTATCGTCAGATCAGCTTGGATCATGTCTCCAAAGCTCCCTTAATGCGAAGCGGCCGTCTGGGTCGCAGCCTCAGCCGCGGCCAGAGCCGTGTCATAGTTCGAAATCAGTGCAGCCGTCGAATTCCCAATCACATCGGTCACCAACGACGGATAGACGCCCAGCAGGATGGTCATCACGATGAGCGGCGCAAAGATCAGCCGCTCACGCGAACTCATGTCGGTCATCGCCTTGAGGCTTTCCTTGATCAGATCGCCGAACACGACCCGACGGTAGAGCCAAAGCGCGTACCCGGCCGAGAAGATCACTCCGGTCGCGGCCACGGCCGTTACCCAGGTGTTGACCTGGAACGCGCCCATCAGGGTGAGGAATTCACCGATGAACCCTGAGGTGCCCGGCAAGCCGACATTGGCCATGGTGAACAGCATGAAGACAAGCGCATAGGCGGGCATCCGAATGACCAGACCTCCGTACGCGTCGATATCACGGGTGTGCATCCGGTCGTAGATTACGCCGACGCACAGGAACAAAGCCGCCGAGATGAACCCGTGGCTGAGCATCTGGAAAATCGCGCCATCAATGCCCTGCTGGTTCGCCGCGAAAATCCCCATAGTCACAAAGCCCATATGCGCGACCGAGGAGTATGCGATCAGCTTCTTCATATCCTCCTGCACCAGCGCCACGAGCGAGGTGTAGACAACAGCGATGGCTGACATCCACAGCACCAGATCGGTCATCACCGCCGAGCCAACCGGGAACATCGGCAGGCTGAAGCGTAGGAAACCATAGCCGCCCATTTTCAACAGGATCGCCGCCAGCACGACCGAACCCGCCGTCGGGGCCTGCACGTGCGCGTCCGGCAACCAGGTATGCACCGGCCACATCGGCATTTTCACCGCGAAGGATGCAAAGAATGCCAGGAACATTAGCGTCTGCATCCCGCCGACGACGTAGATGCCCAACACGCTAAAGCTTTCGGACGAGAACTGATGGGTCATCAACGCCTCGATATCCGTCGTGCCCGCATCGGCATACATTGCAACCATCGCCACCAGCATCAAAACCGAGCCGAGGAAGGTATAGAGGAAGAACTTGAAGCTCGCGTAAATCCGGTTCGCGCCACCCCAGATGCCGATGATCAGGAACATCGGGATCAGGCCTGCCTCGAAAAACAGGTAGAACAGCACCAGATCCAGCGCCATGAACACGCCCAGCATCAGCGTTTCCAGCAGAAGGAAGGCGATCATGTATTCCTTGACCCTTTCGGTCACATTCCAGCTGGCCAGAATGGTCAGCGGCATGATGAAGGTGGTCAGCAATACGAACAGCACGCTGATGCCATCCACGCCCATCTTGTATTTCAGGCCCATCAGCCACTCACCCTCTTCGACCATCTGGAAGCTGGTGTTCGAAGGATCAAAGCCCGTGTAGATGCCAATCGACACAAGGAAGGTAACAGTGGTCGCAAGCAGAGCCACCCATTTGGCATTCCGCTGCGCCGCCGCATCATTTCCATGCAGGAACAGCGCCAAGATGCCTGCAGCAATGGCCGGGATGAAGGTCACGATCGAGAGGATATTGTCCATTACTGTGCCCCTCCGCCGATCGACATCCAGGTCACAAGGGCCGCTATGCCCAGCACCATCCAGAAGGCGTAGGTAAAGATGTACCCGGTCTGCGCCTTGCCTGCGAGGCGGGTGAAGAAGGGAACAACGCCCATTGCTACTCCGTTCAGGAAGCCGTCAATTGTGTTGCCATCACCGCGCTTCCAAAGGAGGCGGCCAAGGGCCAGAGTGGGTTTGACAAAGATCGCGTCATAGATCTCGTCAAAGTACCATTTGTTCAGCAGGAACAGGTACAGTGGACGCTGGTTTGCGGCCAGACGCGCGGGCAGCGACGTGTTCACGATGTAGAACCAGTAGGCCACGACAAACCCAAGCAACATCGCCACGAAAGGCGAGACCTTGACCCATTTCGGGACGGCATGCGCGTCATCCAGCACCGTATTGTCCGGTGCGATATACAAAGCGCCCTCACCCGGTTCGCCCGCGAAGACGTAGTGATGATCTCCGTGGGCGTCTTTCTTGCCATGTGCCTCATCAGCATGGTCATCCCCGTGCACCTCATCCGAATTGGCATCGGCATGATCATCACCGTGATGCTCTTCGGCGGTGCCATCGGCGACATGCTCGGCATGGGTCGCCTCGTCATGAGTTTCACCATGCGCTGAGGCCTCGGCCACCGGAATGCCATAGAACTTGCCCACCTTGTCGGTGTGACCAAAGAAGTTGCTGTACCAGACCATCCCTGCAAAAACCGCGCCCAGCGACAGAACACCCAGAGGGATCAACATCACCTTCGGGCTTTCATGGGCGTGTTCATGCGTATGCTTGTCACCGCGCGGTGTGCCGTAGAAGGTCAGGAATATCAGACGCCAGCTGTAGAACGAGGTGAAAACAGCCGCGATAACCAGCATCCAGAAGGCATAGCCCGTGCCGCCCGCAAAGGCGCTTTCAATGATCGCATCCTTTGACAGGAACCCGGCAAAGCCGAAGGTGGTCAGCGGGATACCAACACCCGTGATGGCCAGCGTTCCGATCATCATTGCCCAGAACGTATAGGGGATTTTCTTCCGCAGCCCGCCGTACTCGGTCATTTCTTGCTCGTGATGCATCGCATGGATCACCGAACCGGCCCCGAGGAACAAAAGCGCCTTGAAGAAAGCGTGCGTCAGCAGGTGGAACATCGCCGCCGAATACATGCCAACGCCTGCGGCCACGAACATGTAGCCCAGCTGTGAACAGGTTGAATAGGCGATGACGCGCTTGATATCGGTCTGAACCAACCCCACGGTCGCTGCAAAAAACGCAGTCGAGGCCCCAAGGAAGGTGATAAACCCGGTCGCACCCGGCGCGAACTCCATCAGCGGCGACATGCGGCAGACAAGGAATACACCCGCCGTTACCATCGTCGCGGCGTGGATCAGGGCCGATACAGGCGTCGGGCCTTCCATCGCGTCCGGCAACCATGTGTGCAGGATCAACTGTGCCGATTTACCCATCGCGCCGATGAACAGAAGGACACAGATCAGCTCAACCGCGTTCCACTCACCCCAAAGGAAGCTGAGTTGCATTTCCGACAGGTCAGAGGCCGAAGCAAAGATATCCGAGAAGTTGATGCTGTCAGTCAGGAAGAATATCGCGAAAATCCCCAGCGCAAAGCCAAAATCGCCAACCCGGTTGACGATAAACGCCTTCATAGCCGCCGCATTGGCGCTGGACTTACGATAATAGAAACCGATCAGCAGGTACGAGGCGACGCCCACGCCCTCCCATCCAAAGAACATCTGCACGAGGTTGTCGGCTGTCACCAGCATCAGCATCGCGAAGGTGAAGAAGGAGAGATAGGCAAAGAAGCGCGGCTTATAGCTTTCACCCTCCCGCCATTGCGGGTCGTGATCCATGTAGCCGAAGGAATATAGGTGCACGAGCGCCGAGACAGTCGTCACCACGATCAGCATGATCGCGGTCAGTCGGTCCAGTCGAATGGCCCAGCTTGTTGAAAGCGAACCGCTCTCGATCCAGCGCAGGATTTCGATCTGTTGGGTCTGACCATCGAAAGTCAGGAACACGATCCACGACAGCAGACAGGCCAGAAACAACAGGCCCGTTGCGGTCCACATGGCGGCTTTCTCACCGATGAACCGCCAGCCGAACCCGCAGATCAGAGCGCCCACGAGCGGGGCAAAGAGGATGGTGGTTTCCATAGTTCTCTTAGCCCTTCATCATATTGACGTCTTCAACCGCGATGGTGCCACGGTTGCGGAAGAAGCAGACCAGAATGGCCAGACCAATCGCCGCCTCCGCCGCCGCAACGGTCAGCACGAACAGCGTGAACACCTGCCCGACCAGATCACCGAGGAAGCTGGAAAACGCCACAAGGTTGATATTCACCGCCAGCAGCATCAACTCGATGCTCATCAGTAGGATGATGACATTCTTGCGGTTCAGGAAGAGACCGAAGATGCCGATGACGAACAGCGTCGCCGCGACCGTAAGATAGTGTTCAAGTCCGATCATCTTCTTAAAGTCCCTGCCCCGGTTTCACATTCTTCAACTCCATCGCCTTGGCCGGGTCGCGCATCATCTGACCGACGATGTCCTGACGCTTGATGTCCTGACGGTGGCGCAAAGTCAGCACGATGGCGCCGATCATCGCCACCAGCAGGATCAGACCCGCAAGTTGGAACAGAAGAAAATATTGATCGTAAAGGATAACGCCGAGCGCTTCGGTGTTGTGGCGGTCTGTTGGGACCGGTTGCGTCAGATTGGCTTCAACGCCTTGCGCGCTGTCCCATGCTCCGAAGGCCATGATGAACTGCATCAGGATCACCAAACCGATCAGCAGGGCCAGCGGCATGTACCGCGCCATCTCGGCCTTCAACTCGGCAAAGTCCACGTCCAGCATCATCACCACGAAAAGGAATAGCACCGCGACCGCACCCACGTAGACGATGATCAACAGCATCGCCACAAACTCCGCCCCCAGCAGCACGAACAACCCCGCCGAGGACAGGAAGGACAGGATCAGCCACAGCACCGAGTGCACCGGCTGGCGGCTGATCACCGTGAAAAGCCCGCCGGTGATGGTGCTGATGGCAAACAGGTAGAAGGCAAAGACGGTCATTGATCCTCATCCTCGTTGTCGCCCATGACCTCTTGCGCCAGATCCAGCGCACGGGTCATGGCCGGAATGCCAGCAAAGACCGACATCTGACCGATCGTTTCCACGATCTCTTGTTTCTTTGCGCCCGCCTCAAGCGCATGTCGCACGGTCTGACGCACGGCCGAGTCCGCCTGAGCGCCCTGACAGGTCAGCCCGGCCAGCGTCAGCAGTAGACGCGTCTTGGCATCCAGCCCGTCCTTGTTGACGGTGTTGCCGAACATCATCTCCATGACCTCTTTGGGCATGGTCGGCCATAGGTTCTCGAACCCTTTGGGCGAGAAATTCTCCATCGCCGGGTTCATCGCCTTGGCCATGTCCTGCGCCTGCTTCATCATCAGCTCAAACGGGTTTGTCTGCGTGTCACTCATCTGTACGGCGCGTCCATTTCCAGATTGCGGGCGATCTCGGCTTCCCAACGTTCACCGTTGTCGAGCAGTTTTTCTTTGTCGTAGAACAGCTCTTCGCGGGTCTCCGTGGCGAATTCGAAGTTCGGGCCTTCGACAATTGCATCAACCGGGCAGGCCTCTTGGCAGAAACCACAATAGATGCATTTGGTCATGTCGATGTCATAACGCGTGGTACGGCGGCTGCCGTCTTCGCGCGGTTCGGCGTCGATCGTGATCGCCTGAGCCGGGCAGATCGCCTCGCACAGTTTGCAGGCGATGCAGCGTTCCTCGCCGTTTGGATAACGGCGCAGGGCGTGTTCTCCGCGAAAGCGCGGGGACAGAGGGCCCTTTTCGTGCGGGTAGTTCACGGTAGCCTTGGGGGCGAAGAAATACTTCAGCCCCAGTTTCATGCCGACCCAGAAGTCTTGCAGAAGAAAATATTTGGCAGCGCGGGTGTAGTCGATTTGGGTCATATCAGCCTCCTACGCTCCAACGCGCGAATGCGCCCCAGAACCATTCGAATTTTGCCGCAAAGGCTACAAACACCACCCAGGCCAGCGAGAACGGCAGGAACACTTTCCAGCCCAGCCGCATCAGCTGGTCATAGCGGTAGCGCGGTGTGATCGCCTTAACCATCGCGAAGAGGAAGAAGAAGAAAGCCATCTTCGCGACCATCCATAGCACACCGTCAGGCAGGCCAGGGATCGGCGACAGCCAGCCGCCGAAGAACAGCAGCGTGGTCAGGGCGCACATCAAGAAGATGGCGATGTATTCGCCCGCCATGAACAGCAGGAAAGGCGTGGCCGAGTATTCGACCTGATAGCCTGCGACCAGTTCCGATTCCGCCTCGGGCAGGTCGAACGGGGGTCGGTTGGTTTCCGCCAGAGCCGAGATGAAGAACAGGAACACCATCGGGAAGTGCGGCAGCCAGTACCAACTGAAGAAGCCAAACGAGCCATCCTGTGCGCGGACGATGTCGCCAAAGTTCATCGAACCCGTCGAGATAATCACGCCGATGATGATCAGGCCGATTGAGACTTCGTAAGATATCATCTGCGCTGCAGACCGCAACGAGCCGAGGAACGGGTACTTTGAGTTCGACGCCCAACCGCCCATAATCACGCCATAAACCTCCAAAGAGGATACGGCGAAGACATAGAGGATCGCCACGTTCAGATCTGACAGCACCCAGCCGTCGTTGAATGGGATCACGGCCCAAGCAATCATTGCCAGCACGAAAGAGGTCAGCGGAGCAAGGATGAAAACGGTGCGGTCCGCGCCTGCTGGGATGACGACCTCTTTGACCACATATTTCAGCGCGTCGGCCACCGTTTGCAACAGACCGTAAGCGCCCACCACATTGGGGCCCCGGCGCATCTGAACAGCCGCCCAGATCTTGCGGTCACCATAGACAAGGAACAACAGCGAGATCATCACAAAGGCCACAACGGCAAGCACCTGCGCCAGGACGATCAGGGCGATGCCGCCCGGTGTGTTAAAGAAATCAGCCATTGGTCCTCACACCGTGGGTCGTCGGGGAAATCTCTGCGGGACGGATCATTCTGCGGCCATCCTGTCTGTGTTTTTCGCCTGCGCCGACAGCTCGGCCATCAGTTGCGAGGCTCGCGCGATCGGGTTGGTCAGGTAGAAATCCTTAACCGCATTGTGGAAACTCGCCTTGCCCAGTGAACCAGCCTCAAGCGGCTGCACCTCGTTCTCGATCACCTCGTCGATACGCGCCAGATGCGGCACCGCCTCGATCAACGCGGTTCGCAATTGCGCCAAAGAGTCGAAGGGCAGAGTTGCCCCTAACTCGGCCGAGAGTGCACGCAGGATAGCCCAGTTTTCCTTGGCCTCACCCGGTGCGAAACCCGCACGCATAGCCAGCTGTGGGCGGCCTTCGGTGTTGACGAACAACCCGTTTTCCTCGGTATAGGCGGCGGCAGGCAGGATAACATCAGCTCGGTGCGCGCCACGGTCCCCATGGCTGCCCTGATAGATGACGAATGCGCCGTCTCCGATTTCGACCTCATCCGCGCCGAGGTTATAGATCACATCAGCCGCGCTGATCGCGTCCATACCGCCCGCGTTGGTGGCATCCAAATCCATCGCGCCCACGCGCGCGGCAGCAGTATGCAAGATGATCAACCCACTTTCGGTATTGCTTGCAATGGCTTGCGCGGCGGCCAGAACAGCGGTGCCATCTGCCTCTTGCAGCGCTCCTTGCCCTACAATGACCAAAGAGCGTTTTGCTTTGATCTCATCATTGCCGCCCATCTCGACGACCTTTTGCAACGCTCCGCGGTCGTCGCCCATGTGGTGGTATTCATAGGTCAGATCGGCCGCCGGACCGACCAGAGCCACCTCGGCCCCATGCGCCCAAGCCTTACGGATACGAGCGTTCAGAACCGGAGCCTCATCGCGCGGGTTGGTACCGATCAGCAGAATGCGCTCGGCCATGTCGATATCTTCAATCGCGGCGGTCCCGGCATAGGCTCCACGGTTGCCCGCAGGCAGCTTGGCCCCGTCTGTACGGCATTCGACAACACCGCCTTGTCCTTCGATCATCTGTTTCAGCGCAAAGATCGCCTCAACCGGGGCAATATCACCGACGAGACCCGCCGGTTTTTCGGCCCCTTTCAGCGCTTCAGCGGCTTTGGTCAGCGCCTCGGGCCACGAGGCCGGGCGCAGCTTGCCGTTTTCGCGCACGTAAGGACGGTCCAAGCGCTGACGGCGCAACCCGTCCCAGACGAAACGGGTTTTGTCGCTGATCCATTCCTCGTTCACGCCGTCATGGTTGCGCGGCAGGAACCGCATCACTTCACGCCCTTTGGTGTCCACGCGGATGTTCGACCCCAAGGCATCCATCACGTCAATGCTCTCGGTCTTGGTCAATTCCCACGGACGCGCGGTGAAGGCATAGGGCTTCGAAGTCAGCGCCCCCACGGGGCACAGATCAATGATGTTACCCTGCAGGTTCGAATGCAGCGTCTGGTTCAGGTATGAGGTAATCTCAGCGTCCTCGCCCCGTCCGGTCTGACCCATCTGAGTGATGCCAGCGACCTCGGTCGTGAAGCGCACACAGCGGGTGCAACTGATGCAGCGGGTCATCGCGGTGCCAACCAACGGCCCCAAATCCAGATCATCTACGGCGCGCTTGGCTTCCTTAAAACGCGAACCCGAAACACCATAGGCCATCGCCTGATCCTGCAGGTCGCACTCCCCCCCCTGATCGCAGATCGGGCAATCCAGAGGGTGGTTGATCAGCAAAAACTCCATCACCCCTTCGCGGGCCTTTTTGACCATAGGTGAGTTCGTCTTGACCTGAGGCGGCTGCCCTTCCGGCCCTGGACGCAGATCACGCACCTGCATCGCGCAGGAAGCCGCAGGTTTTGGAGGGCCGCCCACGACCTCAACCAGACACATCCGGCAGTTCCCCGCAATCGACAGACGTTCGTGATAGCAGAAGCGCGGCACCTCGACCCCAGCCTCTTCACAGGCTTGGATCAGGGTCATAGCACCATCGACTTCGATTTCCTGCCCGTCGATATTGATCTTGCGGAGGTCAGACATCGTCAGTTCGCCCTCAAATAAACGCCGATGGCGCTGTTTCTGTCGATTTCCTTCCGCCCCAACGTGCAGAAAGAATTCGGGTTTTCGTAGGTCACGCCGTTGGAGGCCAGATAAGCCTCGCCCTTGGCGCGCATCCGGTCTTTTTCAGCGTCAGATTCGACATAGGCCCGGATCTCTTGGTCCGAGTAGCCGAGGCTGTTCGCCTCGGATCGCAGCCCCCACATCACGTTGATTGCTTTCAGCTTCCGCCCGCTGATCGAGGGGCAATAGTCCGAAATCTCTTTCGCGACAGCGATGTAATACAGTTCATTGTCAATCTGTTTCACCTCACGCAGAGGCGGCTTGGCCTCGGCGACCGCAGGGATCATCAGCGCAAAACCGATGGCAAGTGTTTTCGCATAAGACATGACAGGTCCTTTCATCTTGGATCGACCAAGATGGGTGTCGCCCTGTCTGCTATGCAATAACAGACCGCTGGCACTGCCGTGATATGCGGAAAACAGCCTCATGGTCTTTGGCAGGTTCCCGCAAAAGTCAGTTTGTCGTCGCTGATGCGCAGGTTCTGCGGTTCGGTATCCGGGCCAACCTTCCACACGATACGCGACGAGCCGAAGTTCTGGATGCAGAATTTGGTGCCTTCGAACCGGCCAGCCTCACGCGCGCCGTCAAGCGAGGCTGACACGTTATTCACGACAACGGTGAACTCGGTCGGCGTATTGCGTTTGTCGACCGACTTAGCCTTGGCGCGGAAAAACTGGCCGTCAAACAGCACACGGTCCTTGGACGAGGAGACGGTGCAAGCCGAGATCAGCACAAGCCCTGCAAGGCCAGCCAAGGTTGAGAGTTTCATTTTCTTCACTTTGCTTATTCCTGTCAGATGGCTGGCATCTGGGCGGCTGCGCGCGCGATCAGAATGGTGTGTCATCCCGCTCACTCCGCTGCGACCTGAGCGCAACGATTGTCGCGCCACTTGCTTGCTTGTTTCAAATCCGCCCATCCAAAGGCGTGTTCACTTGGACCTTCCTGGCGCAGACGCTCTAGCCGCGCCATGGCTTCATCCAGATCCGGTTGGTGCCCTGCGGGCACCCACCACATGACGAAATGCTGATCCCCCAGCAGTTCAAACCACTCCTGACGGCGGTCGTAAAACTGTTTGTGTATGGTGCCCCAGACAAATGTCTCAAGGCTCGCGACATCTTCCCAGACCGTCAGGTTGGCAACAAATTGAGGATCGCCCCCAATTGCGTTTTCCGTATTCCCGGTTCCCGGCTCGCCCGAGCCTTCCATCATCCACACAAAGCCCGGCATCCGCTTGCCCAAGCCATTGACCTTGTCGAGATTGGCCATGAACTCAGCCACCCGAGGGTCATCCGTCGGGGCCAGCAGGCGGCCAATATTCAGTTCGGCCAGATGATATCCGTCGGGCTGCCTGATCATTCCGCTGCCATAGCCCCCATGCGGCCTGATTTTTGCGCCTTGATGCGATCCTCGATCTCTTCGCGGAAGTTTCGGATCAAGCCCTGGATCGGCCAGGCCGCAGCATCGCCCAACGCGCAAATGGTGTGGCCTTCAACCTGTTTGGTCACGTCAAACAGCATGTCGATCTCTTCCAACTCGGCCTCACCACGCACAAGGCGGTCCATCACGCGCATCATCCAGCCCGTGCCTTCGCGGCAGGGCGTACACTGGCCGCAGCTTTCATGCTTGTAGAATTTCGACAGCCGCCAGATCGCCTTGATGATGTCGGTGGACTTATCCATCACGATCACCGCCGCCGTGCCAAGACCCGAGCCCAACTCAGCGCGCAGATAGTCGAAATCCATGATCGCATCGCGCATATTCTCACCGCGCACACACGGCACAGATGAGCCACCGGGGATCACCGCCAGCAGATTGTCCCAGCCGCCGCGAATCCCGCCGCAATGGGTTTCGATCAGCTGTTCGAACGGGATCGACATCGCCTCTTCGACGACGCAGGGGTTGTTCACATGGCCCGAGATCGCAAACAGCTTGGTACCCGCGTTGTTCTGACGGCCAAAGCCTGCGAACCAATCCGCGCCCCGGCGCAGGATGGTCGGCACAACGGCGATGGACTCCACGTTATTCACCGTGGTCGGGCAGCCATAGAGGCCCGCGCCAGCCGGGAATGGTGGCTTCATGCGCGGCATGCCCTTCTTACCCTCAAGGCTTTCGATCAGCGCAGTTTCTTCGCCGCAGATGTAAGCGCCCGCGCCGTGATGCAGGAAGATGTCGAAATCCCAGCCCGAACCGGCCGCGTTCTTGCCAAGCAGTCCAGCGTCATAGGCCTCATCAATCGCGGCCTGCAACGCCTCGCGTTCACGGATGTACTCGCCGCGCAGGTAGATATAGCAGGTATGCGCATTCATCGCGAAAGAGGCGATCAGACAGCCTTCGATCAACGTATGCGGATCGTGGCGCATAATCTCGCGGTCTTTGCAGGTACCCGGCTCGGATTCATCCGCATTCACGACCAGATAAGACGGCCGGCCATCGCTCTCCTTTGGCATGAACGACCATTTCAGACCGGTTGGGAAGCCCGCGCCACCGCGCCCGCGCAGGCCCGAGTCTTTCATTGTCTGGATGATCCAATCCCGGCCCTTTTCGATCAGGCCAGCGGTGCCATCCCAATGCCCTCGGGCCTGCGCGCCGCGCAGAGTACGCTCGTGCATCCCGTAGATGTTGGTAAAGATCCGGTCCTGATCCTTCAGCATCGCGTATTACCCTCAGCTGTCCTGACGCATGCGCCAGAGTTGAAATATGTTGATGCCTGCATAGATAAAGCCGGCCAAAGCAGCGAAATCAAATAGCAGCGCATAGCGCCCCGGAATTCCAATCGCGGGGCCGATGAACAAGGTCATGCCAAGCCAAACCACCATCGTCACGGCGATGACGATGCCTATATGTCGGCCCTTGCGGGCTATGGCTTGTTCTTTGTCCTTGTCCATCTCGTCCTTGAGCCCTTGCAGGGCCTTTAGTCTTCGTAAGTGCCGTCTTCCTTGGCACGTTTGGCGAATTCGGTCTGATCCCCAACGGCCAGCTTGGCCGCTTGCTCAATCCAGCCATCGCGTTCGATCCGGCCCTTGAACTTCAGGCGCGCATCCACCCAAGCCACATGCTCGGGCGTCCAGGCTGCGATCTGATCGTAGTGGAAAAAGCCCAGATCGTTCAGCGTCTCTTCAAGCTTCGGCCCCACACCTTTGAGCATCTTGAGGTCATCCGGCAGGCCCCCACGCGCCTCAGTCAGCGTTCGGGGTTTATCTTCCTCGACTTCTTTCGCATTGGCCTCAGCGGCCTGTTTCACGGCAGGTTTCGGTGGCTCAGGGGCTTTCGGCGGTTTCGCCGCCGCCGACGCTCCGGCCTGCTTGCCGTCTTTCCCTAGCCAGGGCGTGAGGATCGGAACTTCAGTCCCGTCGATCCGCTTGACCGTATCGCCAAGCTCTGCCGCCAAGGCCACGCTGGCATTGTGTTCCGGCTTTCCAGCCTCATGTTCGGTTAGGCTGCTGAGGCCTTTCAAAGGCTCAGCCGCATAACGCCCGTTCTGAGGGCCGGGCGTAGGCACCTTCCCCGCCACCAGATCGTCTATGATCTTGCCAAAACTCTCGGCGGTCAGGTCTTCGTAGTAATCCTTGCCAATCTGCGCCATCGGGGCATTCGTACAGGACCCGAGGCATTCCACTTCTTCCCAGCTCAGCTTGCCATCGGCGGATAGCACGTGTGGCTTGGCTGCGATCTTTTCCTTGCAGACCGCAATAAGATCCTCGGCACCGCAAATCATGCATGAGGTCGTGCCACACACCTGAATATGCGCCACAGAGCCGACCGGCTGCAGTTGGAACATGAAGTAGAACGAGGCGACCTCGAGCACGCGAATATAGGCCATGCCCAGCATGTCGGCGACGGATTCAATTGCCGGGCGGGACAGCCAGCCCTCCTGCTCTTGCGCGCGCCAAAGCAGAGGGATTACCGCGCTGGCTCGGCGACCCTCGGGGTATTTTGTGATCTGCGCTTCAGCCCATTGCTGGTTGGCAACGGTGAAGGCAAAGCTTTCGGGTTGTTCGGGGTGAAGACGGCGGAGCATTAGCGGTCAATCTCTCCAAATACGACGTCCATGGTGCCGATGATGGCGGCGACGTCAGCCAGTTGGTGGCCTTTGGCGACGTGATCCATAGCTTGCAGATGCAGGAAACCCGGTGCGCGGAGTTTGGCGCGGTAGGGTTTGTTGGTGCCGTCGGCAACGAGATAGACGCCGAATTCGCCCTTGGGGGCTTCTACTGCGGCGTAGACTTCGCCTGCGGGGACGTGGAAGCCTTCGGTGTAAAGCTTGAAGTGGTGGATCAGGCTTTCCATAGAGGTCTTCATGTCCGAGCGTTTCGGCGGGGTGATCTTGCCGCGCGCCAAAACGTCGCCCGGGCATTCGCGAATCTTGGCGATGGCCTGACGGATGATCAGCAGCGACTGGCGCATCTCTTCCATGCGGCAGAGATAGCGGTCATAGCAGTCGCCATTCTTGCCGACGGGGATCTGGAACTCGAACTCGTCGTAGCATTCGTAGGGCTGCGCACGGCGCAAATCCCACGCGAGGCCTGAGCCACGGACCATCACGCCCGAGAAACCGTATTTCTGAATGTCATCCTCGGTCACCACACCGATATCGGCGTTGCGCTGCTTGAAGATGCGGTTTTCGGTCAACAACCCGTCAATGTCGTCGAGAACGGCGGGGAATTCGTGGCTCCATGCCTCGATGTCGTCCAGCAACTCGGGCGGGAGGTCCTGATGGACGCCGCCGGGGCGGAAATAGGCGGCGTGCAGGCGGGCACCACAGGCGCGCTCATAGAACACCATCAGTTTTTCGCGTTCTTCAAAACCCCATAGCGGCGGGGTCAGAGCGCCCACGTCCATCGCCTGCGTGGTCACGTTCAGCAGGTGGTTCAGGATGCGCCCGATCTCGGAATACAGAACCCGGATCAGAGAGCCCCGGCGCGGCACCTCGACTCCGGTCAGCTTTTCGATGGCCAAACACCAGGCATGTTCCTGGTTCATCGGTGCCACGTAATCCAGACGGTCGAAATACGGCAGGTTCTGCAGATACGTCCGGCTTTCCATCAGCTTTTCGGTGCCACGGTGTAGCAAGCCGATATGCGGATCGCAGCGCTCTACGATCTCTCCGTCCAGCTCAAGCACCAAACGCAAAACTCCATGCGCAGCAGGGTGTTGTGGGCCGAAGTTAATGTTGAAATTGCGGATTTTTTGCTCGCCGCTCAGCGCGTCCGTGCTGCCGTCATCATATCTTGAGCCGTCCATCACCGCCCCCGCTTTTTCTTCGCGTCCGCGCGCACCCGGACCTTCTCGGCCTCAGCCGCCTTGGCCGCGGCACCGGCAAGAAGCACCCCTAGAGCGCCCAAAATGATCAGTTCCCCCAGCATCTCAGCGACGCTCCATCTCTTGCAGCTTCATGGCCATGATCCACAAAAGGATCAGCGTTCCAATCGGGATGACACAGGCAAACGCCCAGAACTTCTCGATCCCGAAATGCGGCAGCAGTTTCAGCATCGGGATGATCGTGACGATCGTGAAAGCGATCCAGATCAGGAACTCCATGACTTACGACTCCTGTTTTTCATCCCCCGGAAGAATGTAGTTGGCACCTTCCCATGGGGACATGAAATCAAACTGACGGTATTCCTGCACGAGGCTGACGGGTTCATAAACCACGCGTTTCTGCGCCTCGTCATAGCGAACCTCGGTGTAGCCGGTGGTCGGAAAATCCTTTCGAAGCGGATAGCCGCGGAACCCGTAGTCGGTCAGGATGCGCCGCAGGTCCGGATGGCCCGAGAACAGGATGCCGAACATGTCGAATACCTCACGCTCGAACCAGTTGGCCGAGGGATGCGTATCGACGATCGAGGGCACCATGTCCTCTTCCCGGATGGAGACCCGCAAACGAATGCGTTGGTTCTGGTACATCGACAAGAAGTGATAAACCACGTCGAACCGCTTGGCGCGCTCGGGGTAGTCGACGCCCGTGATATCGACCAGCGTCGAGAACTGGCAGGAGCGGTCGCTCTTTAGGAATTCGATGAATTCGACAAGGTTCGCCGGCGCCACATCCACGTTCAGCTCGCCATGCGTGACATCCCAGGACAACACGCAGTCGGACCGTTTCAGCTCCAGATGCGTACCGAGTTCTTTGAGTGCTTCGCTCATCCGCCCTCTCCCTTAGCGCACGATCGTGCCGGTGCGGCGGATTTTGCGTTGCAGCTGCATAAGACCATAAAGCAGCGCCTCAGCCGTCGGAGGGCAACCGGGGACGTAGATATCCACCGGGACGATACGGTCACAGCCGCGCACGACGGAATAGGAATAGTGGTAGTAGCCGCCACCATTGGCGCAGGACCCCATCGAGATAACATAGCGCGGCTCGGGCATCTGATCGTAGACCTTGCGCAGCGCAGGAGCCATTTTGTTGGTCAACGTTCCAGCAACGATCATCACGTCGGACTGACGTGGGGATGCACGCGGCGCGATGCCAAACCGTTCCGCGTCATAGCGCGGCATTGAGGTGTGCATCATCTCGACCGCGCAACAAGCCAGACCAAAGGTCATCCAATGCAAAGACCCAGTCCGCGCCCAATTTATGATGTCTTCGGTCGAGGTCAGCAGGAAGCCTTTGTCCTGCAGTTCGGCATTGAGGGCTTGGGTGGCGACTTCTTTATCGACGCCGGCGGTATTTGCGCCCGTCATCACTCCCATTCCAAGGCCCCCTTCTTCCATTCATAGGCAAAGCCGATGGTCAAAACGCCAAGGAAAACCATCATCGACCAGAATCCCACATCGCTGATGTCCTTAAAGCCCACGGCCCAGGGGAACAGGAACGCAATCTCGAGGTCGAAAATGATGAAAAGGATCGAAACCAGATAGAAGCGCACATCGAACTTCATCCGAGCGTCATCAAACGCGTTGAAGCCGCATTCATAGGCGCTGACTTTTTCGGGATCGGGGTTGCGAACTGCCAGAACGACAGCTGCCAGAATCAGGACAATTCCCAGGCCGATGGCTACGGCCAGAAACACCAGAATAGGGAGATACTCCCGCAGCAGGTCTTCCACGTCTAGCTCCTTTCCTGCGCGTCCCCTTTCGGAGGGCGCCGTCAATTGGCGTGTTGACTCGACTTTCTCTAGCCCCACGCGGTCAGAGGGTCAACCGAACACAAGCGCGCACCACGTCATTCATCCCCTTGACAGACCTTCGGGAATCACCCGGATTTCGCATCAGCGGACAATAGACGCCCCAAGTTAAACTTTGTTGTTCCACTTGGGGTTACGTTTTTCAAAGAAAGCTTCAATGCCTTCGCGTGCTTCAGGCGTCTCCCATCGGGCGACCAACGCCTGGATGGTATGGTCAATCACACTGTCGTCAAGACGCGGACCGAGGTTTTGAACCAATGCCTTAGCCGACGCCACAGCCCCCGGCGCACAGGACAGGTAGGGGGTGATTTCATCTTCGACGGCACGCATCAGTTGATCGGCTGGCACTGCTTTTGCCAAAAGACCAAGCTCCACCGCTTCTGCCGCGTCAAACAAACGCGCCGACATGAAAACACGCCGCGCGCGGGCCTCACCCATCCGCGCGATCACGTAAGGCCCAATCGTCGCTGGGATCAGGCCCAGCCGGGTCTCGGTCAGGCCCATTTTAAGGGTGTCAACGCCAAGTGCCACGTCGCAGACCGAGGTCAGCCCGACGCCGCCGCCAAACGCGTTGCCCTGCAAGGCACCAATCAGAGGTTTGGGCATCTCGTTCAGCGCCTTCAGCATTTCCGCCAGCTTGCGCGCCTCGGTAAATCGGGTCTCGGCATCCGCAGCCATCTGATCACGCATCCACCCCAGATCGCCCCCGGCACAGAAGCTCTTGCCAGAGCCGGTCAGCACAACAACGCGCACCGCCTCATCGCAGCCCAGCTGCGCCGCTGCCTGGGTTAATTCGCTGATCATCAGCGCCGACATGGCGTTGTGCTTTTCGGCTCGCGACAGGGTCAGCGTCGCGACACCCCGGTCATCCGCGACGACCGCAATTGTTTCAAACATGTTAGCCCCTCATGGCCTGCGTAATCTGCGCGGCTTCGTCCAAAACTGCTGCGTCCAGACCGGTCTCATATCCCAGCCGCTCCAGATGGGCAGTGACGGCCTCAGTCGCCACATTGCCAGCTGCGCCGGGTGCATAAGGGCATCCACCCAAGCCACCGACCGCAGCGTCAAACACCCGCACGCCCAGCGCGAGCGAGGCATCAATATTGTCCATCGCGCGCCCATTGGTGTTGTGGAAATGGCCCGCAAGCCGGGTAACGGGCACCCTGTCGCGCACTGCCAGCAGCATATGCGCGATCTTGTCCGGGGTTCCCTGCCCGATCGTATCGCCCAGCGAAATCTCATAGCAACCATGCGCGAACAGAGCGTCCGCGACCTCTGCCACTTTTTCGGGTGGGGTCGGACCGTCATAGGGGCAATCGGTCACGCATGAGACATAGCCCCGGACCGGCAGGTCGATATGGCGCGCAGCCTCAAGGATCGGTACGAACCGTTCGATGGATTCCGCGATGGTCGCGTTGATGTTGGCTTTTGAGAACCCCTCGGAGGCTGATGCAAACACTGCGATCTCATCCGCTTTGGCCGCCAGCGCGTCTTCATAGCCGCGCATGTTCGGCGTCAACGCCGCATAACGCACGCCCTCGGCCCGTTTGATTCCAGCCAGAACCGCGCCGCTTCCTGCCATCTGGGGCACCCATTTAGGGGACACGAAACTGGCAACCTCAATTCGGTTGAACCCGGCGCGGCTCAGGCAATCGACCAGCGCCACCTTCTCGGCCACCGGAATCTCGCGCTTTTCGTTCTGAAGCCCATCCCTTGGCCCGACCTCGAATATCTCTACTCGTTCTTTCATCAGTGCATCCCTCCCCGGCTTCTTTTCGTTTTAAATTCGGATGGCCCGACTGTGCCACGCAATGCACGGACCGAACAGATCAATCCTCGGCCAAGCGAACAAGGGCCGCCCCGGCCTCAACCTGCGCACCTGCGTCTGCCAACACCTCGGCCACCAGACCATCGCGGGCAGCGAGCAGTGAATGCTCCATCTTCATGGCTTCCAGAATCGCCAGCCGGTCGCCCTCTTTCACGGCCTGCCCAGCCGAGGCGAAGACGGCCTTGACCAGTCCCGGCATCGGCGCCTCGATCACATTGGTATCTCCTGCAGCGCTGGCATCGCGATCCAAGGGGTCAACGATTTCGAACATCTGCCCATAGTCTTCAAACACCGTGACCTGAGGCCCAGAGACGGCGACATTGGGCATGCGTTGTCCATCAATGGTCCAGCCACCATTGCGCTGCGCAACCACCTGCGCGCCATTCACAGTCCAGACCTGCCGATGCGGGCTTTCGACCTGAACATCCAGATCAATGACCTCTCCGTCGCGCATCAGCTGCACTGCCCGGTGCAACGGCCCCCACAGGGTGAAGCCAGCCTCTGAGGTCGTCTCTGTCAGCCCCAGCGCTGTCATCGCCGCGGCCACAACCGAGGCATTGGTCGTGCCTGACGTCCTTACCAGATCCTCCAGATCGCGCCCGATCAGACCCGTATCCACGTCGCCCGAGGCAAACCCACCATGGCGAGTCAGAGCGCCAAGGAAGGCCAAATTGGTCACCGTCCCGGCAACCTCGGTCTGGCGCAGGGCGCGATGCAGGCTCTCAAGCGCGACCGCGCGGGTTGGACCATGCACCACGACCTTGGCGATCATCGGATCATACCAGGGGCTGATCGTGTCCCCCGCCCGCACGCCACTATCCGCGCGGCACTCAGGCGGAAACCGCAAATAGGTCAGAGTCCCCGTCGCGGGCAAAAAGCCCTTGGGCACATCCTCGGCATAAAGCCGTGCCTCAAACGCGTGACCGCTGATCAACAAGTCATTCTGTTGCTTCGGCAAGCTTTCACCCGCTGCAACGCGCAGTTGCCATTCGACCAGGTCCAAGCCCGTGATTGCCTCGGTCACTGGATGTTCAACCTGCAGGCGCGTGTTCATCTCCATGAACCAGAAGCGATCAGGCCGCAGCCCTTCGGACGCGTCGACGATGAACTCAACCGTCCCGGCCCCTTTATAACCGATTGCCTCCGCCGCGCGGACACCGGCCTGCCCCATCGCCTCGCGCATCTCGGGCGTCATGCCGGGGGCCGGAGCTTCCTCGATCACCTTCTGATGTCGCCGTTGAAGCGAGCAGTCCCGTTCAAACAGATGCACCGCATGGGTGCCGTCGCCGAAAACCTGAACCTCGATATGCCGAGGTTTGGCTACGAATTTCTCGACCAGAACCGCGTCATTGCCAAAGGCAGTCTTTGCTTCACCGCGCGCACTTTCCAAGGCGTCCGCGAACGCTTCGGGAGTCTCAACCAACCGCATGCCTTTTCCGCCACCGCCCGCAACCGCCTTGATCAGCACGGGATAGCCAATGGCCGAGGCTGCTTCGGCCAGATGAACTGGGTCCTGATTGTCGCCGTGATATCCGGGCACAACGGGAACGCCTGCGTCCTCCATCAACGCCTTGGCTGCATCCTTGAGGCCCATCTTGCGGATCGCATCCGCCGAAGGGCCAATGAATGTCAGCCCTGCAGCCTCAACCGCATCCACAAAATCCGGGTTCTCGGACAGAAACCCATAGCCGGGATGGATCGCCTGCGCCCCGGTCTCGAGCGCCGCTTGGATGATCACATCCCCCTTCAGATAGCTCTCCGCCGGAGCGGCCGCACCGATATGCAGCGCCTCATCTGCCATCTGCACATGCTTGGCCGAGGCATCCGCATCCGAATACACGGCCACACAGGACACACCCATTTTTTGAGCGGTCTGGATAACGCGACAAGCGATCTCGCCACGGTTTGCGATTAGGATTTTACTGAACATGACAAACCGCCTCTTCGAAGATAGAACCAGACGAGCATTCGGTGCTTAGGCTCCAAGAGGATGCAGTGCATTCGAAAGCTTCATCGCGGAAATAGAACAGAAAGTTTCTCGCAAGGTCAGACCTGGCCGAAATTATGGTCCAAGGTGTTTCGTCGAGACTTTCTATAAAGTCGCCATCCACCTCGTAAAACTCTCCCCAAGCTGGCGCCACTTTGCTGAATCTGCACTGCCCACCGAACCACCCGTGATCATTAATCGACGTGAAACGAAATCGCTGGCAACCAGCAAACCGGATAAACAGATGCCCTCGCGCCAGATGCGATGGGTTCAACCACTCATTTGGGCAAAACCGCAACCAGAGATCGCCACCTGCTCTTGCAGCTACCGGCATCGGCGCATTCGGATCCGCGTTCCAATCCTTGTTCAATTTCGTGAAATGTGTGTCCATTGGGCAATCACATCCTGAACACGCCGAAACGCGTTTCCTCGATCGGAGCGTTCAAAGCGGCGCTTAGCGACAGGGCCAGCACATCGCGCGATTTGCGCGGGTCGATGATGCCGTCATCCCACAACCGAGCCGAGGCATAGAGCGGATGAGACTGCTCCTCGAACATGTCCAAGGTCGGGCGTTTAAATTCGGCCTCTTCCTCAACCGACCACGTCCCGCCCTGCCGCTCGATCCCGTCGCGCTTGACGGTGGCCAGAACGCCCGCGGCCTGTTCGCCTCCCATTACGGAAATCCGCGAGTTCGGCCAGGTCCACAGGAACCGCGGCTGATAGGCCCGACCGGCCATGCCATAGTTTCCAGCTCCAAAAGACCCTCCGACCAGCATCGTGATTTTCGGCACCGAGGTTGTCGCCACCGCCGTCACCATCTTGGCCCCATGCCGCGCGATGCCTTCGTTCTCGTATTTGCGACCGACCATAAAGCCGGTGATATTCTGCAGGAAAACCAGCGGTATGCGACGCTGAGAACATAGCTCAACAAAATGCGCGCCCTTCTGCGCGGCCTCGGAAAACAGCACGCCATTATTGGCGATGATCCCGACGGGGCAGCCTTTGACATGGGCAAGGCCAGTTACCAGTGTCTCGCCAAAGCGCGGCTTGAACTCATCGAACCGAGAGCCATCGACCAGCCGCGCGATCACCTCGCGAATGTCGTAGGGCGTGCGTAGGTCAGCTGGAACAACGCCGAGGATTTCCTCAGGGTCGTAAGCAGGGTCTTCCGGGCTTGCCCAATCGACCGTCTGCGGTTTGCGCAGGTTCAACGAGCCGACGGCCCGACGTGCCAAAGCCAGCGCGTGGGCGTCATCCTCGGCCAGATAATCCGCCACCCCGGACAGGCGGGTATGGACATCGCCGCCGCCCAGTTCTTCCGAACTCACAACCTCGCCAGTCGCGGCCTTGACCAGAGGCGGTCCGGCCAGAAAGATCGTGCCTTGTTCTTTCACGATGATGGTCACGTCCGACATCGCGGGCACATATGCGCCACCCGCCGTACACGAGCCCATCACCACAGCGATCTGAGCAATCCCCTTCGCGCTCATCCGCGCTTGGTTATAGAAGATACGGCCAAAGTGGTCGCGGTCAGGGAAGACCTCATCCTGATTAGGCAGGTTCGCACCGCCGCTATCCACCAAATAAATACAGGGCAGATGGTTTTCCTCGGCAATCTCCTGCGCGCGGAGGTGTTTTTTGACGGTCATCGGATAGTACGTGCCGCCCTTCACCGTGGCGTCGTTGCAAACCACCATGACCTCGCGCCCCTGTACTCGGCCAATGCCCGCGATCACCCCGGCACAAGGCGCGGCATCGCTATACATCCCATGCGCCGCCGTCGCGCCGATCTCCAGAAACGGAGACCCCGGATCAAGCAGGTTCGCCACCCTGCGTCTGGGAAGCATCTTGCCCCGAGAGACGTGCCGCGCACGAGATTTCTCGCCACCGCCCATTCGAGCGGCTTCTGCGGCAGTTGAAATTTGCGCCAACGCTTCGAGATGGGCGGAGCGGTTTGCATTGAAGCCCTCGGAGGCGGGCATGGCTTTGGACGTTAGTTTCATTTGGCTACCTCATCGGCTAGTCTTTGCAGGTGCCGCCACTCCACCCAACGTCCTGCATTCAAATACATCTTGCACCACGTATCCGAGGGAATTTCTTCTCTAGGAGATGCATCGCAAACATCGAACTCCTCTTGGACTAACCGGAGGTACTTGCGTTCATAGTTTCGAGCTACCCAGCCGGACCCTCCAATGCTTTCCGGCAAATTGGATTCTATCTCTTTCCAGATTCCACTGACATGTTCAGAAAGCTCTACCAAACATTGAACTCGATCTTCTTCAACGCGTCCGATTGTGCAGTATTCGACTGCAGTGCTCACACAATTGGTGTCCATCGTCATACCGTTCTCGGGTTGACTTAAAAATGCACACCCGTTGAACCATTTCAAAACACTAATCGGTTTGTCCGTACTTTCTGCATGCGCAGTGCAAACGCTAGACAAAACTAAGGAAAGTGCGCAGATCAAGTTTTTCATAGTGGGACCTCCCCAGCGGCCCGCGCCTTCAGTTCCTTCCGGATGACCTTCCCGGTCACGGTCATCGGAAGCTCCTCCAAAAACGTCACCTCCCGCGGATAGGAATACTGCGCCAGACGGTCCTTGACCCACTCCTGCAACTCCGGCCCTGAGGCCTCGGCCCCGGGTTTCAACACCACATAGGCCTTCACGATCTCGGTCCGCAGTGGGTCGGGTTTGCCGACCACGCCGACCGTTGCCACAGCAGGGTGGGTCAGCAAGCAATCTTCAATCTCGGCGGGGCCGATGCGGTACCCGGCGGAGGTGATCACGTCATCATCGCGCCCAACGAAGCGCAGGTAGTCGCCCTCCCACGCACCTCGGTCTCCGGTGATCAGCCAATCCCCCCGGAACTTCTCAGCCGTGGCCTCGGGCCGGTTCCAGTATTCAAGCAGCATCGAGGCCGAGCCGCGCCGGATGGCCACGTCACCCTCGTCCGTCGTGGGTGTTCCGTCCTCATCAATCACCGCTACCTCATGGCCCGGAACCGGTTTGCCGATAAAGCCGGGACGCACAGGGAAATCCTCGGCACAGGACGAGACGACCATGTTGCATTCGGTCTGGCCGTAGAACTCGTTGATAGTCAGGCCAAACGCCTGTTGCCCCCACGCCAGCATCTCGGCGCCCAGAGGCTCGCCCCCTGACGCGACCGAACGCAGGCCGGGGATGCTCTGATCCGCCGCTTTCAGCATCCGCAGCGCGGTCGGAGGAAAGAACACATTGCGCACGCCGCCGCGCGCGATCACATCGGCGCAGGCCTCGGGAGTGAATTTGTCCAGCCGGGTGGCCACCACGGGGATGCCCAGCGCAAGGCCCGGCATCAGGACATCAAACAGCCCTCCGATCCAGGCCCAATCCGCCGGGGTCCAGAGGCAATCCCCTGCGCGCAGGTGATTATGGCTGATCGAAACGCCGGGTAGATGGCCGGTCAGCACACGGTGCCCGTGCAGAGCACCCTTAGGGCTGCCGGTCGTGCCCGAAGTATAGATCAGCACGGCGGCGTCTTCGGGGCCGGTATGCGCAAAGGGCAGCTCTGGGCCGGGATGGGCAACCTCAGCGGCGATCATAGGCTCGGCCAGATCACTCAGCAGCCCGGCGCCCTCGGCATCCGTCAGAACGATCCCTGCCCCGGCATCCGCCACGCGGGAGCGCAGAGCGTCCCGTTTGAACAGCTTGAACAGAGGCACAGAGATCGCGCCGATCTTCCAGATCGCCAGATGCGCTGCCGCACACCACGGAGACTGGCTGAGCAAAACACCAACCCGGTCACCGGTCTGGACCTTGGGCAAGAGCGCCCGCGCAAGCCCATCGGCCATCTCGTGCAGTTGACCGTAAGTTACCGGCCGCTCCTCGCCCTCGGTCAGATCGACCAAGGCGACCTGTTCGGGTGCATGGTTCAGACACTGGCGCGCCATGTTCAGATGATCAGGGACATCCCAGCCACCCGCCGAGCGCAAACCCGGTATGCGCAGATCGCCTGACATCAAGAATTTCCTTTATTTTCAGGGCCTGCAGTTATGTCACACTCGGCGCGCGCGCTCACGCAAATTTGACTCAGATCAGAGAGTGCAGGCAGCGCCCGTGCAAAACAGCGGTCATCAACTGAACCAAAGGCAGAACAATGACCAATAAACTCGCCGCTTTGACACTCTCCACCGCGCTGGTCGCGCTGGCTGGCTCCGCACTCGCCCAATCGCAAGGTGACTGGACCGTTGGTTTCGGTGTTGGCTACCTGGACCCTAAATCTGACAACGGAACGCTGGCCGGATTTGACGCCGAGGTCGACGACGATACTCGTCCGATCTTTACCGTCGAATACTTCATCCGAGACAACCTGGGTATCGAATTGCTGGCCTCCACGCCGTTCGAGCACGATATCACCTTGGGCGGCAGCACCGACGCTGGCAGCACCAAGCACCTGCCCCCCACCTTGTCGCTGAACTACCACTTCCCGACCAACAGCGCGTGGAAGCCCTATGTCGGCGCGGGCCTCAACTACACTATCTTCTTCGAAGAAAGCTCTCCGCTGGGCGACCTGGAACTGGACAACTCGTTCGGTTTGTCGCTTCAGGCTGGTTTGGACTATCAGATCACTGAACAAGGCGCTGTCCGTTTGAACGTGCGCTGGTTTGACATCGACTCGGACGTCAAACTGAACGGTGCCGATATCGGCACCGCGGAAATCGATCCTTGGCTGGTCGGCGTATCCTACGTCCATCGCTTCTGATCCTTTGATCGAAACGCCCCGCAGTTCCCTTGGCTGCGGGGCGATTTCTTACCCCAGCATTTCGCCCATCAATTCGCGACCGATTAGCATGCGGCGGATTTCGCTGGTCCCGGCCCCTATCTCCATCAGCTTGGCATCCCGGAAGATCCGGCTGACCGGAGCGTCCGACAAGAACCCCGCCCCACCCATCGCCTGAACGGCCTGATGCGCCTGCGTCATCGCCGCCTCAGAGGCATAGAGGCAGCACGCCGCCGCGTCCTGACGGGTCACGTCCCCTCTGTCGCAGGCCTTGGCGACCTCATACACGTAAGCACGGGCCGAGTTCATCGCGGTGTACATATCCGCGATCTTGCCCTGCATCAGTTGGAACATGCCGATGGGTTTGCCGAACTGCTTGCGCTCGGCCAGATAGGGCATGATTTCATCCAGGCATGCGGCCATGATGCCGGTTCCGATCCCGGCCAGCACAACACGTTCATAGTCGAGCCCGGACATCAGAACGGCAACACCCTTGCCCTCTTCGCCCAGAACATTCTCAAACGGTACTTCGACATCTTCAAAGATCAGTTCTGCGGTGTTGGACCCACGCATCCCAAGCTTGTCGAAATGGGGCGAGGTCGAGAATCCCGTCATCTCTTTCTCGATCAGAAACGCGGTGATCCCTTTCGATCCCGCATCCGGGTCGGTCTTGGCGTAGACCACCAGAGTATCCGCGTCCGGCCCATTGGTGATCCAATACTTGTTCCCGTTCAGGCGGTAATGATCATTGCGCTTCTCGGCGCGCAGCTTCATCGAAACCACATCCGATCCAGCCGAGGGTTCGGACATCGCAAGCGCGCCCACATGTTCGCCCGAGATCAGGCGCGGCAGGTATTTCTGCTTTTGCTCTTCCGTGCCGTTCAGCTTGATCTGGTTCACGCAGAGGTTGGAATGCGCACCATAGGATAGCGAGACCGAGGCCGAGGCCCGCGCGATCTCCTCGATCGCGATGGTATGGGCCAGATAAGACATGCCAGCGCCACCATATTCCTCGGGCACGGTCACGCCCAACAGGCCCAGCGCGCCCATCTCGGTCCAAAGCTCATTGGGGAACGCGTTCGACGCATCGACCTCGGCCGCCATCGGCTTGACCCGCTCCTGCGCCCAACGATGCACCATTTCGCGCAGCGCATTCACGTCCTCGCCCAGATCGAATTGCATACTCGCCATGAACATTGACGCTCTCCTCTCAGCATTAATGAACAAGTGTTCAATAACTGGATACCAGCGAATCTGCGGCGGGTCAATCATTCCGGGCGCCCCGGTTCCAACACGCAAAACGCCGCCCCAAACGGGGCGGCGTTTTCTGAAAAATCAAGCGTGCGCTGCAGGCGCACTCAATTGGATCACGATTGGTAAACTGCTCCGACTTCGGCCCTGATGATGCGAGCGATCAGCTGGCAGTCATCCAGCGAAAAGGTCAGCGGTACGCGCATATCCATGATCCCCGCAAGAACCCGGTCCGAAGCAGGCATCCGCTCACTCTCAGCATAGCGCCAACTGTCATAGCGTGAGGTAAACCCGGTGGGCTCGGCACCGCCGAACCATTTCAGCTCTACCCCGCGACTGGCGCAACGGCTGATCACCTCGGCAATCCGCTCCGGCAGCCAGTCAAGCAGCAGGAACTGGATCGACGACCCAACATAGGTCTCTGCCTCGGGACGCTCGACCATTGTGAGGCCGGGCGTTCCCCGCAGACCGTCTTCAATTACCTGATACCGTTCGTTCCAACGACCAACCTGCCGATCCAAATCACATAACTGAGGACGCAAAATCGCAGCGCGCAAGTTATCCATACGGCCCGAAACGTTCGGCGTGGTGTACTTGATCCGCTCAAACACCTCTGGCCCAGGCGCAGCCAGATGCCGTTCATAGAGCATATAGGACCCTGACAGCATCGTGGCTTTAGCCGCAAGTTCCTCATCATCGGTAACCAGCAGACCACCCTCGCCCGAGTTCACATGTTTATAAGTCTGGCACGAATAACACCCAATGGCCCCTTGCCGACCCGAGAGTTGCCCGCGCCACGCGGCCCCCATCGTATGAGCGCAGTCCTCGATCACGACAACTCCGGCCGCATCGCAGAGCTGCATCAACCGGTCCATGTCGCACAGATGGCCACGCATATGGCTGAGCATCAGAACCCGCGCCTGATCCAGCTTGGCCTCCAGATCCTCCAGATCAATGGTCAGGTTTTCGGTCACACCGACAAAAACCGGCCTGGCCCCGACCGAAGCAATCGCCCCCGGTACAGGCGCCAGAGTAAACGCGTTGGTCAGAACAGGCTCGCCGGGCTGCACGCCCACGGCCCGCAAGGCAGTCGCCAAAGCATAGCCACCCGACGATACAGCAAGACAATATTTCGCCCCCATCTGGGCCGCGAATTCCTGCTCCAGCAGCGCGGTCTCGCCCAATTCGCCAGGAACAACGTTGTAGCGATGCAAACGTCCGTGCCGTAGAACGGCCAGAGCGGCCTCTACCGCCTCGTCCGGGATGGGTTCTTGCTGGGTGAAGCTGCCAGTGAATGTCTCAGTCATAGGCTAGTTCTGGGGCTCCATCCGGTCAGGGTCAAGGGATCAAGCCGCCGCACCGATCAACTCGGCCACAAGATCGGGCAGATCGTTGAAATGATGCAGCAAGGCTTCAGGCTTCAAAGCGGCCATATCGTCGCCTGAGGGACCGAACGTGACCAGAACCGAAGGTACTCCGGCCGCTTTCGCGGTATTGCGGTCGGTATCAGAATCCCCGATCAGAACGCATAGGTCTGGATGCCCACCTGCACGCCGCGCGGCCTCGCGCAGAGGCTCGGGGTCAGGTTTGCGCACCGGCAGAGTGTCCGCCCCGACCAAGGAGGCGAAGTGATCCAGCACACCCATCTGGCTGAGCAATTGATGCGCCAGACGTTCAGGCTTGTTGGTGCAGATCCCAACGCCATAGCCTGCGGTTTTTAGGGCCTCGACCGCGTCCAAGGCACCGGGGTAGAACTGCGTGTGGGAGTCGATGTCCTGAGCATAGGCTTCAAGCAAAACCGGATAATACGCGTTAACCGTACCCTCATCATAGGCCCCGACGCGCTTCAATCCGTGCATCAACATCATGCGCCCGCCACGTACGGCGATGCCCGCATCCTGCCCATGAACCAGAACATCCCCATGCCCCATCTCGCGAAAACAATGGTTTGCAGCGGCCAGCAAATCGCCCGAAGTATCCGCCAAAGTCCCGTCCAGATCGAAGATGACCGTGCGCATTGCGCCTCCTTGCTCGGCAGGTTTCCGCCATGTCCTGTTGCAATCGGCAATCTAGTTTGATGGCCGAACGGCTTGCGCCTTTGCCCTCAGCGGATAAAACGGACGGCAACAAAACACAAAGAGAAAACGATTTCATGACCACTGCCCTTGTCATCCTTGCCGCCGGGAAAGGCACCAGGATGAATTCGGACATCCCCAAAGTCCTGCACCCGATCGCTCAGGTTCCGATGCTGGTTCACGCAATGCGCGCCGGTTCGGTGCTGTCGCCCGAGCGCACCGTGATTGTCACGGGCCACGGGGCGGAGGCCGTCGCCAAGGTCGCACAGGCCGAGGATGAGACCGCGCAGATCGCCGTGCAAGATGAGCAACTGGGAACCGCCCATGCCGTCGCTCAGGCCCGCGATGCGCTGGAGGGGTTTGAAGGAGATGTAGTGGTTCTTTACGGCGACACGCCGTTCCTTCAACCCGACACGCTCGAGCGGATGATCGAAGCGCGCGCGCAGAATGACTTGGTGATTCTGGGGTTTGAGGCCGCAGACCCGGCCCGTTATGGACGTCTGGTGATGAACAGCGACACGTTGGAGCGGATCGTCGAGTTCAAGGACGCCTCGGATGATGAACGCGCGATCACCTTCTGCAATTCGGGCCTGCTGGCCTGCAACGCGGCCACCCTGATGTCATTGATCGACGCAGTCAGCAACGACAACGCCTCGGGCGAATACTACCTAACGGATGTGGTCGAAATCGCCCGCTCCCGCGATCTGAGCGTGACAGCGGTCGCCTGCGATGAGGCGCAGACGCTGGGCGTGAACTCTCGCGCAGATCTGGCCGCGGCGGATGCGGTGTTTCAGACCCAAGCACGGGCAGAGTTGCTGGATTTGGGGGTCACGCTGATGGCCCCGGAAACCGTCTACCTTGCTGCCGATACGGTGATCGGGCGCGATACTGTGATCGAACCAAATGTGGTCTTCGGTCCCGGCGTGACTGTCGAAAGCGGCGCAACGATCCGGGCGTTTTCACATCTGGAGGGCTGCCATGTCAGCCGAGGAGCCATCATTGGCCCCTATGCCCGCTTGCGCCCCGGCGCGGAACTGGCGGAAAACGCGCGCATCGGCAATTTCGTCGAGATCAAGAATGCTGAGATCGCCGAGGGCGCAAAGGTCAATCACCTCAGCTATATCGGGGATGCCTCGGTCGGGGCGGGTTCGAATATCGGGGCAGGCACGATCACCTGCAACTATGACGGTGTAATGAAGCACAAGACCACGATTGGCGAGGGTGTCTTTATTGGCTCCAACACCATGCTGGTGGCCCCGGTGACCGTGGGCGATGGCGCAATGACGGCAACCGGTACAGTCTTGACGAAAAACGTGGAAGCCGAGGCGCTGGCCGTTGCGCGCGCCAAGCAGGAAAACAAGCCCGGCTATGCGCGCAAATTGTTTGATATGTTAAAGGCGAAAAAGGCTCGCCGCGATAAAGAGGCCTGAGTTTATGTGTGGAATTGTAGGTGTATTGGGACAGCATGAGGCTGCCCCTATTCTGGTCGAAGCTCTGAAACGGTTGGAATATCGCGGCTATGACAGCGCCGGGATTGCGACCGTCTACGATGGCGCTTTGGGACGCCGTCGGGCCGTGGGCAAGCTGGTGAACCTGAGCGACCTTCTGGTCCACGATCCCCTGCCCGGCAAATCCGGGATTGGACACACCCGCTGGGCCACGCACGGCGCGCCCTCGGTCACCAACGCGCATCCACACAAAGCTGGGCCTGTTGCAGTCGTCCATAACGGGATTGTCGAGAATTACCGCGAGCTGCGCGCCGAACTGGCCGAACACGGCTTGGATTTCGTGACCGAGACCGACACCGAAACCGTGGCCCTGATGGCCGCGCATTACCTGAATACCGGTCTGCCCCCAGTCGAAGCGGCCTTCAAGACCGTCGATCAGCTGGAAGGTGCGTTTGCGCTTGCCTTTCTGTTTGATGGTCAAGACGACCTGATCGTGGCCGCGCGCAAGGGCTCTCCGCTGGCGATCGGCCATGGGGAGGGCGAGATGTATGTGGGTTCGGACGCGATTGCCTTGGCTCCGCTGACCAACAAGATCACCTATCTTGAGGAAGGCGACCGAGCCGTTCTGACCCGCACCTCGCTGGAAATCCGCACCGAAGCCGGTGAGCTGGCCAATCGCGAGATGCGCAAGATCAAGCTGGATACGGCCCGCGCCGACAAGGGCGAACACAAGCACTTCATGGCCAAAGAAATCGCCGAGCAACCGGTGGTCGTGGCCGAGGCCATCCGTTCGTACCTGCCCACCGGCGGTGACCGCGTGGTTCTGCCCGAGACCGATCTGGATTTCACCAAGCTGGACCGCCTGACCATGGTCGCCTGCGGAACGGCCTTCTATGCCTGCCTGACAGCGAAATACTGGTTCGAACAGCTGGCGAAAATGCCGGTCGAGGTCGATATCGCCAGCGAATTCCGCTATCGCGAACCTCCGATCACTGACCGCACGCTGGCCTTGTTTGTTAGCCAGTCGGGCGAAACCGCCGATACGCTGGCCGCGCTGCGCTATTGCGAGGGCAAGGCCGACAAGATCGCTTCGGTCGTCAATGTTCCCGAAAGCTCGATTGCGCGGGAAAGCGATATTGCCCTGCCCATCCACGCAGGGGTTGAGATCGGCGTCGCCTCGACCAAGGCCTTCACTTGCCAGCTGAGCGTGCTGCTGATGCTTGCGCTGAAAGCTGCGGCAGATCGTGGAACCCTGAGCGATGAGGAACTGGCCGATCACGCCGCCGCTCTGCGCGGCTTACCCTCGGTCCTGAATGCAGCATTGGATCAGAACCGCGCCATCCGCAAATCCGCCCAGCGCCTGTCCGAAGCCCGCGACGTGCTGTTCCTCGGCCGTGGCCTGATGTATCCGCTGGCGATGGAAGGCGCGCTGAAACTGAAGGAAATCAGCTACATCCACGCCGAAGGTTATGCGTCGGGTGAATTGAAACACGGCCCCATCGCGCTGATCGACAAACACATGCCCGTGGTGGTCATGGCCCCGCGCGACGCCGTTTTCGACAAGACCGTCTCGAACATGCAAGAGGTGATGGCGCGTAAAGGCAAGGTCATCCTTGTCTCGGATGATGACGGCATCGTTGAGGCTGGCGATGATGTCTGGAGCACAATCCGCATGCCCCACATCCACACGAACCTGACCCCAATACTCTACTCGGTTCCGGCGCAGTTGCTGGCCTATCACACGGCTGTCGCCAAGGGGACGGATGTGGATCAGCCGCGCAACCTCGCGAAATCTGTGACTGTGGAGTAAGACATGGCCAAGCAATTCCCTCATCTGGACGATGCGCATCAGAAATTCATCAACGAGCAGCACATGTTCTTCGTGGGCAGCGCCGGGGTTGAGGGACGGGTCAATATCTCTCCCAAAGGCATGGATTCACTGCGTATTCTGGGGCCAAACCGGATTACCTGGATGAACCTGACCGGCAGCGGGAATGAGACCGCCGGGCATCTGCTTGAGGTTAACCGCATGACCCTGATGTGGTGTTCCTTCACCACCCGCCCGCTGATCCTGCGCACCTATGGCACCGCACGCACCCTGCATGCGGGGGATGACGGTTGGGACGAACTGGCAGGTCACTTCCCCAACCACCGCAGCGCGCGGCAGATCTATGACCTCAGCATTGATCTGGTGCAGACCTCCTGCGGTTATGCGGTCCCGTTCATGGAGTTCCAGTCAGACCGCGACACAATGCAAAAATGGGTCGACGGCAAATCGGACGACGATATCCGCGCCTATTGGGTCGAGAAGAACCAGCAGACGATTGACGGCAAACCCACCGGCGTTCCGGTCTAGACCATGCTTGCCCCCTATCTGGATCAGATCAAGGCCCATGCCGATGCCGAGCGCGCGGAACAAGTCGCAGCCTATCACAAGGCCGAGCGTCCCTATCTGGGCGTAGCCGTCCCCGTTCTCAACGATCTGACCAAAGCCTGGCGCAAGGAATTGTCGGTTGCTGAGCGCGTCACTCTCGCGGATGCGCTCTGGCAGACCAACATCCATGAGGCGCGCGTTGCGGCCTCCAAACTACTGACCCAGGCGCGGATTCGCCCGGATGAGGATGTCTGGGCCCTGTTGCAAAGCTGGGTGCCCGATTTCGACGCATGGGCCATCGCCGACCACGCCTGCACCGCCATCCAGAAACGCCTGAGCGCTGATCCCACGCGGCTGGATCAGGTCGAAACATGGACGGCATCAGACCACATGTGGACCCGCCGCGCTGCTCTGGTCTCAACGCTTCCTTGGACCAAGCAGAACCACCCCAAACCCGAAGATCTGGCGCGTCGCGATCGAATTCTCGGTTGGGCTGCAGGCTATGTGGCCGATCGGAACTGGTTCATCCAGAAATCCATTGCGTGGTGGCTGCGGGAACTCTCCAAACATGATCCGGATCGGGTCGTGGCTTTCCTGGATGCACATGGCGACGCGATGAAACCCTTTGCCCGGCGTGAGGCCGGAAAATACCTGAAAAGTTAGAGCGTTTCGGGTTAGCTTTGTGACACGAATACCCTGCCACGCTTTCAGCGTTCTCGGGACATTCGTGTCACTTGATCATTCAGGTAAAACCCGAGAACGCCTTAGTTCGCGTAGACCTCGACCTCGACCAACTGATCGAACGGCACCAGCAACGCACGCATGGCATCCAATGACAAACGGCTGCCACCAGTCTCGGGCCCCGAGGCTGGAACCAGTGTGATGTAAGCCTGCGCCCCGGTTTTCGGCACAACAACCCGCGCGGTCACCTCGGAATCGACCAGGGGCGTCTGCATCCAGCGGCCCGGAGTCGACGGATCGCCCAACCCGGCAATAGTGGTCTTAGCGCCGGTCCAGTTCGCTGTCGCGGTTGCGGGCTGGATATAGGCAGAGCTTTCCGCCTCGGCAGGTGCGGTCTCTACAGCAGCAGGTGTTACCTCAGCAGCCTCATCGCGCCCCAACAAACGATCTGTTGTCGAACGTACGGTATCGCACCCGACCAGCAAAACGCAGGATATCACAAGCAGTTCTCTCATACTCCGAACTTACTACCCCTCATGCAGCTGCACCAGACCAAAGCACAGTTCACTCTTGTCGTGGGCCTGTTCCAGCTTTACCTATACCGCATGACTGCTCCGCTTATTGATCCTTTCGCCCGTGCCATCACGTATCTGCGCGTCTCGGTAACCGACCGCTGCGACTTTCGCTGCGTCTATTGCATGTCCGAGAACATGACCTTTCTGCCCAAGAAAGAGCTGCTGACGCTGGAAGAGCTGGACCGCATGTGTTCCACCTTCGTGAATATGGGCGTTGAGAAACTGCGCATCACCGGTGGTGAGCCGCTCGTGCGTCGCAATATCATGACGTTCTTCAACTCCATGACCCGTCATCTGGAAAGCGGCGCGCTGAAAGAATTGACGCTTACAACCAATGGCTCGCAGCTTTCGCGATTTGCCGATGACCTCTACGCGGCGGGTGTGCGACGGGTGAATATCTCGCTGGACACGCTGGATGAGGATAAATTCGCAGCCGTTACGCGATGGGGACGTCTGAAACAGGTTCTGAACGGGATTGATGCGGCGCAAAAGGCGGGCCTGCGGGTCAAGATTAACGCTGTGGCTCTGAAGGGCTTCAACGAACCCGAATTGCCCCAGATCACCGAATGGTGCGCCGAACGCGACATGGACTTGACCTGGATCGAGGTCATGCCGATGGGCGACATCGGCAATGAGGACCGGCTAGATCAATACTGGTCGCTCAAGGATGTGCGCAAGGAATACGAAAACCACTATAGCGTGACCGATCTGGCGGAACGCTCAGGAGGTCCGGCGCGCTATGTCCGGCTTGAGGAAACTGGCCAAAAGATCGGCTTTATCACTCCGCTATCCCATAATTTCTGCGAGAGCTGCAACCGCGTGCGCCTGACCTGCACCGGTGAGCTTTACATGTGCCTCGGTCAGGAAGACATGGCCGACCTGCGCGCGCCGCTGCGCGATCACCCGGACACGGAAAAACCCTTGGAAGAGGCGATCCGCGCCGCGATCAACCTCAAGCCCAAAGGGCATGATTTCGACTATTCCCGTCAGGCCGTCGATGGCCAGATGAGCCGCCACATGAGCCACACAGGCGGCTGACATGCCCGGCTCTGACGTTCGTCCGACGCTGCTGTACAAGCTGTACTGCGGCGTCACCTTTCTCGCGCAGCCCTTGGCCTGGACGACCGTGCGCAAAAAGCTGCAGGATGCCGAGGTTTCGCACAAGCGCCAACAGGAGCGATTGGGCTATGCCAGCCTCGACCGCCCCGCTGGACAATTGATCTGGTTTCACGCCGCAAGCGTCGGCGAAAGCCTCTCGGTCCTCAGCCTGATCCACCGGCTTGGCGAGCGCCTGCCGCGAACCGAGTTCCTGATCACCTCCGGCACGCCCACGTCAGCCGCGCTGATTGCCAAGCGACTACCCCCTCGCACTCGACATCAGTTTCCACCCTTGGACAGCGCCGGGCCTGTACGACGGTTTCTGAACCATTGGGCCCCAGATGCCGCAATTTTCGTCGAAAGCGAGATCTGGCCCCGCCTGATCGTCGAAACGGCTGGACGCGGCACACCTTTGTGTCTCCTGAACGCACGCTTATCCGGCAAGTCCGTGGCGGGGTGGCAAAAGCGTCCCGACACGGCGCGCTTCATCCTGGACCACTTCGCGCTGTTTCTGACACAGAACGATAAAACGGCCAAGAACCTGATCGCAATTGGGGCGGACCCTGATCGCGTCCAACCCGGCACCAACCTCAAGGCGATGTCCGACCCGCTACCGGTAGATCAAACCACGCTGACGGATATCCAAAGCCAGATCGGCCCTCGCCCCGTCTGGATCGCCAGCTCGACCCATGTAGGCGAAGAGGAAACGGTTCTGGCCGCCCATAACGCTTTGCTGAAGCAGTACCCAGACTTGCTGTTGCTGCTGATACCCCGACACCCGGAACGGCGCGAGGAGGTCGCGACCCTTCTGACCAAGGCCAAACTCAAATCGGCCTTCCGAACCAAGACGGACCCGATCACCGATGAGACACAAGTCTACGTGGCCGATACCCTTGGCGAAACTGGCACATGGTACGCGCTTTGCCCGATTGTCTTTCTCGGCGGGTCCCTGAAAGAGATCGGCGGCCACAACCCGTTCGAACCCGCCCAGGCCGGGGCTGCCGTCATCACCGGTCCGGGCTACTTCAACTTCGCCGAAACCTTCGCACCCCTGATCGAAACCGGCGGGGCCGTTCAAGTCGAAACCGCCGAAGATCTGGAGAAAGCCGTCAACACCTGGCTGTCCAACGACGCAGCCCTGACCCAAGCCCGCACCGCCGCCCGCGCCTGCGTCTTAACCCAAAAAGACGCGCTGCAAAACGTGATTGAAACGCTCTGCACCACACTCAGCCTAGAGCCGAAGGATCCTTCTTCATTTGGCTGAAAATATCCCGGGGGTGTGGGGGCAGAGCCCCCACCCTGTCATTCAGGCCGCAGGCATCCGCTGTTCAACAATCTCGGCCCACCAGCTGCATCCGGCTGGAATGGCCTCATCGTTGAAGTTGTATTCGGGATGATGGACCATGGCCGTGTCGCCATTGCCCACGAGGATATAGGCGCCCGGACGTTCTTCCAGCATAAAGGCAAAATCCTCGCCGCCCATGACCAGAGGGGCCTCTTCGCAAGCACCAGACACGGAGCGCGCGACGTCAGCCGCGAACTCGGTCTGCTCATCGCTGTTTACCATGACAGGATAGCCCCGGATATAGGTCACGTCTGCCGTGCCGCCAAAGGTCGCCGCCACGCCGTTGCAGATCTCGTTGATCCGCTGCTCGGCCAGATCGCGCATCTCCTTGCTCATGGTGCGCACGGTGCCTTTGATCTGAACCGATTGCGGGATCACGTTGAAGGCCTTCGACGAGGTCTCGAACGAGGTCACCGACACAACCACCTGATCGACCGGGTCTGCATTGCGCGAGGCTATCGTCTGCAGCGCCAGCACCGCCTGCGCCGTCATCACGGTGGTATCGACCGTCTCCTGCGGTTTCGCCGCATGACCGCCGCGCCCTTCAAACGTGATGTCGAACTGGTCCGTGGCAGCGAAGAACGACCCCGGACGGATCGAGAAGCTGCCAACCGGTTTGCCCGGCCAGTTGTGCATCCCGTAGACCTCCTGAATGTTCCAGCGGTCCATCATGCCGTCTTCACACATCTCGCGACCTCCGCCGCCGCCTTCTTCGGCGGGCTGGAAGATCACGACAACTGTGCCATCGAAATTGCGGGTTTCCGACAGGTACTTCGCCGCCCCCAGCAGCATCGCGGTATGACCATCATGACCGCAAGCGTGCATCGCGCCCGGCGTTTTCGAGGCATAGTCCAGCCCCGTCGCCTCGAGGATCGGCAGAGCATCCATATCCGCGCGCAGACCGATCACTTTGCCATTGCTGTCCGACTTGCCCTTGATCACACCGACAACGCCCGTGCGGCCAATACCGGTGACGACCTCATCGCAGCCGAACTCTGTCAGCTTTTCGGCCACCAGAGCGCTGGTGCGGTGGGTTTCAAACAGGATTTCGGGGTTTTCGTGCAGGTCGCGTCGCCAAGTTGTGATCTCGTCCTGCAGTTCCGCAAAGCGGTTTTTGACTGGCATATCTTGTCTCTCCTAAATCATTCGGCCGGCATCCGGCGTTCGACCATCTCAGCGAACCAGCTGCAGCCGGCAGGTATGGCGTCATCATCGAAATTGTATTCCGGATGGTGACACATGGCGGTGTCTCCGTTCCCTAGAAAGATGTAGGCTCCGGGCCGTTCTTCAAGCATGTAAGCGAAATCTTCCGACGGCATGATCGGGTCGGTACCATCGTTCACCTTTCCAGCCACGGCTGCGGCGGCCTCTGCGGCATAGCTAGTCTCGGCCTCGGAGTTTACCGTCACCGGATAGCCCGGCGTCCATTCTACCTTGGCGGACGCGTCAAAGGCCGAGGCTGTATCTTCTGCAATTCGGCGAACACGCTGTTCCGCGATCGCGCGGTACTC
This sequence comes from Ruegeria sp. CL3, assembly GCF_056536505.1. NCBI lineage: Bacteria > Pseudomonadati > Pseudomonadota > Alphaproteobacteria > Rhodobacterales > Roseobacteraceae > Ruegeria > Ruegeria sp. CL3. Next base: position 77,091 of record NZ_JBQFPT010000002.1, read on the forward strand.
GGGGTCAAGCGTTCGTACCGTGCCTTTCAGACGGACCGTATGCGCAATCACGTTTGAGGCCACGCTGTCCGTCTCGAACGTACCCACCGTCAGAACAACTCGTTTGATCGGATCGACAGTGCGGGCCACAACGGATTGCAAAGACACAACAATATGCGATGCGACAAGCGTTGTATCCACCGCCTCATGCGGGGCTGCCGCGTGGCCACCCTTGCCGGTGACGGTAATTTCGAACTCGTCCGACGAGGCCAGCAGGGCTCCGGGCCGGATCGCAAATTCGCCGACCGGCAGGCCGGGCATGTTGTGCATGCCGTAAACTTCCTGAATGCCCCAGCGCTCCATCAACCCGTCCTGACACATGGCGAGGCCTCCGGCGCCGCCCTCCTCGGCCGGTTGAAAGATCAGCACGGCGGTGCCATCGAAATTCCGCGTCTCGGCCAGGTACTGCGCAGCCCCAAGCAGCATCGAGGTGTGCCCGTCATGCCCACAGGCATGCATCTTACCCGGAACGGTCGAGGCATAGTCCAGACCCGTCGCCTCTTCGATCGGCAGGGCGTCCATATCTGCCCGCAATCCGATCACCCGACCCCTGGTGTCCGAGCGGCCCTTGATCACTGCAACAACGCCTGTCTTGCCGACGCCCTCGGTGATGTCATCGACACCGAAGGCCTTCAGCCGCTCAACAACAAAACCGGCGGTCTCGTGGACGTCATACATCAGTTCGGGATGAGCATGCAGATGGCGGCGCCACTTGGTAATCTCTGCCTGCATTTCGGCCAGTCTGTTTTTCACCGGCATTTTGGACCTCCTTGGGATCAGGTGGACAGTTTTTCGACCAACCGCTGCATGAACGCATGGCCCGCTTCGAACTGCGCGACCGAGATGAACTCATTCGGTTGATGTGCCTGCGCGATGTCGCCCGGGCCGCAGATGACCGCTGAGTAACCTGCTTCCTGAAACTGCCCCGCCTCGGTGCCATAGCTGACCACGTGGCTGGCATTGTCGCCGGTCAGCGCGCGTACCAGAGCTTCGGCCTCGCCATCCTTTTCGGGGACCAGACCGGGGATCGAGAAATTCTCGGAGATCTCGATCCGCGCTTCGGGGTGAACGGCCTGCATCCGCGCCTCAACCGCGCGCACCTGTTCGAAATAGGCATCGCGCCATGCGGCTTTGCTTTCATCCGGCACCGTGCGGAAATCCAGCATGAAGTGGCAATCCTTGGCGGTGATGTTATGCGCGGTACCGCCTTCGATCATGCCCACATGGACCGTGGTCCAGGGCGGATCGAACACCGCTGCGGTTTCGCTGGGCGTGGCCGCCTGATTGCGGGCGTTCTGTTCATTCGCCCAATTGATCAGCGGCGCGGCCTCCATGATGGCATTCACACCTGTGTGCATGATCGAGCTGTGGACCTCGAACCCAACCATATGCGTGTCATAGCCAAAACCGCCCTTGTGGCCGGTGACAGCCTGCATTGTCGAAGGCTCGCCCACGATCACGGCCGAGCCTTTGGGCAGCACTTTGTTCATCGCCTCGATCATTGGCGGAGCGCCCGTGCATCCGACCTCTTCATCGAAGCTCAGCGCCAGTTGCAAGGGGCGCTTGAGGCCTGCATCGCGCGCTTCGACCAGTGCCCAGATCGCCAGCGCGTCAAAACCCTTCATGTCGCAGGTGCCGCGTCCGTAATACTTGCCGTCCTTCTCAGTGACAGTGAACGGATCGGTATCCCACGGCTGTCCGTCCACCGAAACGACATCTGTGTGACCCGAGAGGACAACGCCCCCCTCTTCCCAAGGACCGACATGCGCAAAGATCGCCGCCTTGTGCGGCTGATCCGGGTCCGGCCAGCGATGGGCTTCGATACCGTGTTCGTTCAGGTAACCTTCGACCCAGTCCACCAGCGGCAGGTTTGTGTCGCGGCTTACGGTCGGGAATGAGATCAACTTGGTCATGATCTCAAGCGGCGTCAGACGCTGTGGCATATGTGTTAGTACCCGCTATCCGTAGTCAGGATGAAATGGCCCGGCTCAACCTCTTTGTAGTTAGACGGTTCTGGCGCGTATCCAATTGGATGAATGGGCGACGGTATCGGCTTGAAATTCAAATCTTTTTCCGATTTCCGCTTGTTCGGGTCCGCGATTGGAACCGCCTTCATCAGCGCCTGCGTATACGGGTGCTGCGGGTTCTCGAACACCCGCGCGCGCGGTCCAAGTTCGACAATCCGGCCCAGATACATCACGCCCACATGGTGGCTGACCCGCTCCACAACGGCCATATCGTGACTGATGAACAGGTAAGACAGGCTCAGTTCGGATTGCAGCTCCATCATCAGGTTCAGAACCTGCGCCTGCACCGACACGTCCAGCGCCGAAACCGCCTCATCCGCGATGATCAGTTTCGGGTTCAAGGCCAAGGCGCGGGCGATTGCGATACGCTGGCGCTGACCGCCGGACATCTCATGTGGGAAACGGCGCATGAAGCTGCGCGGCAGTTGCACCTTGTCGAACAGCTGCGCAACGCGATCTTGCAGTTCCGACCCCGAGGCCACGCCATAGTTGCGCATCGGTTCGGCCACTTGGTCGATCAACTGCATCTGCGGATTGAGCGAAGCGAACGGGTCCTGAAAGATCATCTGCATATCCAGCCGCGCTTTGCGCAGACCGGATTGGTCCAGCTTCATGATATCGACGCCGTCCAGATTGACCTCACCCGCCATCGGCTCGACCAATCTAAGGATCGAGCGCCCGGCCGAGGACTTGCCGCACCCCGATTCGCCCACGAGGCTGAGCGTCTGCCCTTTGTTCAGCGTGAACGAGACATCCTCAACAGCATGAACGTTTGAGATCGTCCGGCGCAGCAAGCCGCCTTTGACCGGGAAGCGCGTGGTCAGGTTCTTGACCGTCAGTAGTGTTTCTTCCGTGCCGGGAATCGGAGCGATATTTTGCCCTTCAACACCCAATAGCTTCATCGGTTCCGGCGCGGCCTTTCCCTGCATCTCACCCAGTTTCGGCACCGCGGCCAGCAGCGCCTTGGTGTAATCATGCTGCGGGTTCTCGAAAATTTCAGTGACCGGGCCTTCTTCGACCTTATTGCCCCGGAACATGACCACAACGCGGTCGGCCATCTGTGCCACAACGGCCATGTCATGGGTGATGAACATCACCGCAGTGCCGGTTTCCCGCTTCAAACGGTCCATCAGGGCCAGAATCTCGGCCTGGATCGTCACATCCAACGCAGTCGTCGGCTCATCTGCGATCAGCAGACGCGGCTCGCACGCCATCGCCATTGCGATCACCACGCGCTGGCGCATGCCCCCTGAAAGCTCGTGCGGGTACTGCTTCAACCGGCGCTCGGGTTCGGGGATTCGCACTTGGCGCAGCAGCTCCAAAGCGCGCTCTTCAGCCTGCGTCTTGGACATGTCCTTGTGAATGCGCAGCCCTTCGGTCAGTTGCCGACCAACGGTGAAAACCGGGTTCAAGGCCGTCATTGGCTCCTGAAAGATCATACCGATCTCGTTGCCGCGAATCTGTTTCATCAGATCTTGATCGGCATCAGCCAGGTCCATCTCGGCCCCGTCGCGGCGGTCAAACAGCAGCTCGCCACCGGCGATTTCGCCTCCGCCGAACTCGACAAGACGCATCAGAGACAGAGATGAAACCGACTTGCCCGAGCCCGATTCGCCAACAATACAAACCGTTTCGCCCGGATTCACCTCAAACGAGACGTCCTCAACGCCCACGACCGGGCCGTCTTTCGTCTGAAACTCCACCCTCAGTTTTTTGATCTGGGCAATTGGTTGATCCAGCACGCGCGCGCTCCCTTTTGGGTCGTTTTGTTTTTATGGATGCCGAACGCTAAGGCGGCGAGCCAGGAAAAGTCAAACGCAATGCACGATTTCGTGACGGCAAGGCTTGCAATTTTCCTAAGTTCTGTTTCGATACCCGCGTAACCGACAACCAGCGAAGGCAGAAATCGCGTTGCGCGAAATGCAATTGCTATTTCTAACAATGCCTTAGCCAATAGTCGGCAACGCCAAATCCGCAGGCATTGCGGAGATAATCGAGACACGCAAGTGTCCAATTCGGGAGTGACTTATGAAGATCAAAACCCTTTTGCTTGGTGCGATTGCAAGCACGGCGATGGCCCCTGCGGCCTTTGCCGAGCGCGGATCGGACGGCAATGTCAGCATCATTTATTGGCAGGCTCCGTCAATCATGAACCCGTTTCTGTCGGGCGGCACAAAAGATGTTGAGGCAGCCTCGCTGGTTATCGAACCACTTGCACGCTACGACCAAGACGGGAACATGGTGCCGTATCTGGCCGCTGAAATCCCGACCGTTGAAAATGGCGGCGTCAGCGAAGACCTGACCACCATTACCTGGAAGATTGCGCCTGGCCTCACATGGTCGGACGGTACTCCGTTCACCTCGGCCGACGTGGTGTTTACCGCAAACTACTGCATGGACCCCGAAGGCGGTTGTGCACAGGTGACCAAGTTTGAAGGCGTCACCGATGTCGAAGCTGTCGATGACCTAACCGTTAAGGTAACGTTCGACGCACCGACCCCCTTCCCCTACGGACCGTTCGTGGGTGGTGAAAGCCCCATCATTCAGGCAGCTCAGTTCGCTGACTGCATGGGCGCAAAAGCCCCTGAATGTACAGATCAGAACTTCAACCCGATCGGCACCGGCCCATTTGTTGTCACCGAGTTCAAGCCGAACGACGTGATCACATTTGCAGCCAACGACAACTACCGTGACCCGGCCAAGCCGGCGTTTGCCAGCGTGACCTTCAAAGGTGGCGGCGACGCAACAGCGGCAGGTCGTGCGGTTATGGAAACCGGCGAGTTTGACTACGCCTGGAACCTGCAGCTGGCCCCTGAGGTCATTGCGCAGATGCAGGAAGGTGGCAAAGGTACTCCGGTCGCCGGCTTTGGCCCGCTGGTCGAACGTATCATGCTGAACCAGACCAACCCATCGCCCGACCTGCCGGAAGGCGAGCGCTCGACAGCCGCGCATCCGCACCCATTCCTGCAGGACCCGGCCGTCTACAAAGCCATGTCCATGGCCATTGACCGCCCGCTGCTGGTTGAGATCGGCTACGGTCAGGCTGGCAAAGTGACCTGCAACTGGGTTCCGGCTCCGGCTGCGTTTAGCTCGACCTCGATGAGCTGTGATACGCAGGATATCGAAGGCGCCAAGAAGCTGCTGGATGACGCAGGCATCGTTGATACCGATGGCGACGGTATTCGTGAAAAAGACGGCGTGCCGCTGAAAATCGTCTACCAGACCTCGACCAACGCTGTGCGTCAGGACTTCCAAGCGTTGATCAAAGAATGGTGGAGCCAGATCGGCATCGATTCCGAACTGCGCAACATCAACGCATCGGTCTTCTTCGGTGGTGACCCGGGTTCGCCTGACACCTTCCAGAAGTTCTATGCCGACGTGGAGATGTACGCCAACACCTTCAACGGCACCGACCCGCAGTCCTATCTGGGCAACGGTCTGTGCGACAAGGCACCGAAGCCAGAATCGCAGTGGCAGGGTGAGAACATCAGCCGCTTCTGCAACGAAGAGTTTGACGCCTTGCACGCCAAACTGGCTGAAACCGCAGGTCTGGAAGCCCGTGCGGAAATCGCCAAGCAGCTGAACGACATCATGGTTCAAAACGGCGGCATGATCCCGCTGGTGCACCGTGGCCGTCTGTCGGCGCATGCAAACACCCTGGGTGGTGTTGTCCTGAACGTTTGGGACAGCGAGCTGTGGAACATTGCGGACTGGTACCGCAAGACCGGTTCCTAAGCGTTAATCTTGCAATATCGCGCCCCGATCTTTATCGGGGCGCGGTCATTTGCAGACCACTCCAACAAAAAGACGCATCAACAAAGGCGCCTTTGAATGCTCAACTTTACCATCAGACGACTGGTGCTGGCCGTACCCACGCTGCTGTTCATCAGCCTCGTCATCTTCCTGCTGCTCGAGCTTGCCCCAGGCGACCCGATGGCACAGGTTCCCCTCACCGTCCCCCCCGAAGTCAAAGAGAAGATGCGCGAGGCGCTTGGCCTTGGCCAGCCGATGCATATCCGGTTCTGGAAATGGATCGTGCAGTTCTTCTGGATCGAGCCCCAGGTTCTGATCGACCATATGTTTGGCACCACTTTCTCCGAAGGTGACCTGCGCGTGATTTCGTGGCAGACCCGCTCGCCCGTCATGGACATCGTCGTTCAGCGTATCCCGCAGACCCTGTGGGTTGTTGGCACCGCCTATGTGGTCGCCATCCTGATCGCCCTGCCCATCGGCATCTATTCCGCATACCGCCAGTATTCCTGGTTCGACCAGATGGGCACATTCGTGTCGATGGTCGGCTTCTCGGTCCCGCCCTTCTTCTCGGGCGTTCTGGTGATCGTGATCTTCTCGGTCCAGCTGGGCTGGTTCCCATCGATCTATGACACGACTCACGTGGTGAATAGCTGGGATAGCTTCGTGGTGCAGCTCAAGCAGATGATCATGCCGGTCATGGTCCTGGCGTTGCAGATCACGGCACAGCTAAGCCGCTTCATGCGCGCCTCGATGCTGGACAACCTCAACCAAGATTACGTTCGTACCGCCCGCGCCAAAGGGCTGAGCGAATACACGGTTGTGATGGTCCATGTCCTGCGCAACTCGATGATCCCGGTGGTTACCGTTATTGCGCTGGGTATTCCGGCCATCTTCGGCGGCGCAATCATCACCGAGCAGGTTTTCAAGGTGAACGGTATCGGCCAATTGCTGATCGGCGCGATTCAAGCCAACGACCTGCCGATGGTGCAGACGCTGACCTTCATCTTTGCCGTGTTGATCGTTCTGTTCAACCTGATTGCTGACGTGCTCTACGGCATTCTGGACCCGAGGATTCGCTATGACTGATACCGACAAATCAGACACGCTGGTCCCCGACGAAGGACTGGCCCCCGCCTCAACCGCGCTGCCGACCGCAGGCGTGATGGACGACCTGGCAACTCCGCCCCGCAGCCAGTGGCGCGATGTGTGGGATCAGTTCAAAACGCACAAAGGCGCGATGATCGGAGCGATCCTGTTCATCTTCATCGTCGCCGGTGTGTATCTGGGGCCCTACCTCTGGAGCATCGACCCAACCCAGATTGATATCCGGTCGCGCAATCAGGGCCCCAGCTGGGCGCATCCGTTCGGCACCGATCAGCTGGGCCGGGATATTCTGGCGCGGATGATGTCGGGGGGGCAGACCTCGGTCTCGGTGGGCATCACCGCTATGTTACTGGCGCTGTTTCTCGGGTCTTTCATCGGTGTGATCGCAGGCTTCTTCAAACGCCTCGATGGGCCGCTGATGCGTCTGACCGATCTGTTCCTCGCCCTGCCCCTGCTGCCGCTGCTGCTGGTCATGATGCTGCTGTTCCGCGAACCTCTGTCCGCCGCATTCGGGCTGGAGCGTGGGATTTTCATCCTGATCGTCTGCGCCATTGGCATCACCTCATGGATGCCCACGGCGAGGATCGTACGCGGCGACGTGCTGGCCATCAAAGAGCGTGAGTTCGTTCTGGCCGCACGCTCCATCGGCACCAGCAACCGGCAGATCATCACGCGGCACATCCTGCCAAACGTGCTGTCTCCGATCATGGTGTCGGCAACGCTGGGGATTGCGACGGCGATCATCACCGAAAGCGCGCTGTCCTTCCTCGGGCTCGGCTTCCCGCCGGATTTCCCGACCTGGGGCCGCCTGCTGTTTGATGGTGTCGACTATCTGCAGCAATACCCCGAGCGTGTATTCTGGCCCGGCCTGGCGATCTCGCTGACTGTTCTCAGCGTGAACTATCTGGGCGACGGCCTACGCGACGCGCTGGATCCGCGCATTCGCGGCCGGTAATCAAACTCCGTCGGCGCGCTTCAGCGCGCCGGCACAGACCACGATTAGCACCGCAAGCGGCAGCAAGACACCAAACGCCATCCGCAGCGACAGCAACTCGGCCAGAAACCCGATCAGCGGCGGTCCGATCAACAGCCCCCCATATCCGAGTGTTGCAACACTGGCGATGGCCTGCCCCGGTGGGATGTTTGGGTCATTCGCGGCCCGGCTGAACGCCAAGGGCATGATCACCGCATAACCGACCCCCATCAGTGTGAAGCCGACCAACGCCAATGGCGCAGCACCGGCGGACACCACGCAAAACACCCCCATCGCAGCAAAGACACCACCGCCCCTCGCCGCCACGACCGGGCCTACGCGCGCGATGAGGAAGCCGCCTGCCAAACGACACACCACCATCGCGACCGAAAAAACCGCATAGCCCAAGGCTGCGACGCTCTCAGCGGCCCCAGTGACGTCGCGCAGGAAAAGGGCGCTCCAATCTGCGACGGCACCTTCCCCCAACGCACCGCATAGCGCCGTGAAGCCAACGAGGATCAACACCCCGGACGGGAATGCAAACACGGCGCCTTGAGACTGCTCCGCGCGGCGCGACGTCCATCGCACCCAGGACATCGCCAAGGCCAGTGCCACCACAACGGCTCCCGCAACCAGGAAATGCTGCAGAACGGTCGCATCCCACTGAACCGCTGCAAATCCACTGACCGCCCCAAGACCGGCACCCAGGCTCCACATCGCATGAAACGAGGACATAAGCGGTTTGTCGTAAGCCTGCTCAACCTCGGCAGCCCATGCGTTCATCGCCACATCCATTGAGCCATGAAAGGCACCGAACAGAAACAGGAAGGCCGCAAGCATGGTGAAACTGTCGGCCAGCGCCAGCAAAACCAGCGAAAAGGTGTACAGCACCGAGATGATCCGAGTGATCGACACGGCCCCGAACCAGTCGGTCAATCGCCCGGTCACCGGAAAAGAACAGACAGCACCCGCTGCCATGAATAGCAAGCCGTAGCCCAGCTCTTCATGGCTGAGGTTCAGGTGATCGCGCACCGCCGGAATGCGAGAGGCCCAGATACCGAACAGGGCACCATTCAGCGCGAACATCGCGGTGACGGCGCGCCACGCAGAAACGACACTGATCATATTAAAGCTCCGCTTGTTTGATGCGCTTCGCCGGCTACTAGTACAACGCTACCAAACAGAGGCAAACGCCGCTCACTCCAGCCGACGCCGAATTCTGCGGACGCCCACCCAAACGGCCAGAATGACCGGAACCGTGACCAAAGCAGTCAACATTCCCTTGCTGATCCCCGCCGACGTCAGAGGATACAGCAGATAGCTGACCAGTGAGACGGCGTAGTAGCTGATGGCAACGACCGACAACCCCTCGACCGTTCGCTGCAGGCGCAGGGCCTGATCAGCGCGGCGGTCCATGCTTTCCAGCAAGGCCTGGTTCTGCGCGCTGCGTTCCACGTCCACACGTGTTCGCAGCAGATCTCCGGCGCGGATGGCCCGGTCTGACAGGGCCTGTAGGCGCAATTCAGTCGACTTCACGGTCCGCATCGCAGGGTCATAGCGGCGCATCATGAAATCGGCAAAGGTCTGCCCCCCCATGAACCGCTCTTCCCGCAAAACCTTGACGCGTTGGTTAACGATGGCCTCGTAGGCACCCGTGGCCCCAAACCGAAAAGAACAGCGTGCCGAGATCGTCTCCAACTCGGTCGAGGTTTTTAGAAGCTGCGGTAGCATATCATCGGGATGTTTGCCGCCATCGGTCATCTCGCCCATCAGCGCGGTCAGCTTCTGATCCAACTCGCCGATGCGCGGGGTCAGCGATTTGACCCGTGCAAAGCCCAGCATGGACATGGCCTTGTAGGTCTCAATCTCGCACAGGCGCTGGATGATCCGCCCAACCCGGCGCTCTCCGGTTCCATCCGAGACGAACAGCGCAAACCGCATATGTCCTGCCGGGTCGATACGAAAATCGCTGGCGCAGATCGCGGCATCGTCCAAAACGCGGGACACAGCAAGGCTTTCGGGTTCGAACCAATCCGGTAGCAGGTTCTGGACGACGTCATCCTTTGGGCGCGGAACAACCCGTAGCAACGCCGACGTGATCCTTTGGCCGGGACTGGCCATCATCCAATCCGGGGGGAAGACTTCGAAGTCGGCGGGGTTGAACGCCCGCTCACTCACGTTCTGAGAGATCGCCGTGAAGGTTACGAACTCAGTGTGTTGCTCCCACTTGAGCCAATAGCGTCCGATCTGCCCCGCATAGTGGGTCGCGTCCGGCTGAGGGTGCGGCGCGCCGTGGCGATCCAGCAGATTGATCAAATGCGCTATGTCGTCCTGCCGGTCCCCACCTTGCGACGGGCCGGGCTTCTTGATCGCCAGAAAGGCAACCGTGCATGGAACCTGCGCCACCGGAAAAGGTCGGGCGTGCAGTTCATTGGCAAGCCGATAGCGTAAAGGGTGGTCATCGATTGGCGTCATGCGGGGCTCCGATTCATCCGACACACTATACGGCACACCCAAAATACATCAATTCCCATTTTATTTCAGATACTTACAAGAATGCGACGGTATACATTCCAGCCAATTCATTGATTTGGTTGCCATAGCTCGATGGGATTGCCCTCGGGATCGTGAATACGGGCAAATTTGCCTACCTCGCTATCCCAATCCGGATTGGTTTCGACGGTGATCCCTGCGTCTTGTAGCTGGCGTGTCAAAGCCGCCAGATCATCAACCCGGAAATTGATCATCCACTGCTGCTCGCTTCGGCCAAAATACGCGGTATCCTGCGCAAAGGGCGCAAAAACGGTATAGCCTTCAGCCTGCTTCCAAGGGACCGGATCGTAGTGATTTACCCCTAGGTGTCTTTCATACCATTCACTCAGGGCCTTGGGGTTCTTGGCGCGAAAAAAGACCCCGCCGATTCCGTTTACTTTCTCCATGACCTTGCTCCCACACATTGCCCGTCAGACCTAAAATAGCATATCAAGCCTGCTTCATCTGGCTGCAATACTCTGGAGGCGCGAAGGCCAAGCCCGCTTCAAAGTAGAAAAGAAAAGGGCGCCCGCAGGCGCCCTTTGCAATTGAATTGTGCGTTTTGATCACTCGATCATCGGCAGTAGCTTGTCCAGCGACTGCTTGGCGTCGCCATAGAACATGCGCGTGTTCTCTTTGAAGAACAGCGGGTTCTCGATGCCCGAATAGCCAGTGCCCTGACCGCGTTTTGAGACAAAGACCTGCTTGGCCTTCCAGCACTCCAGAACCGGCATCCCGGCGATGGGGCTGTTGGGATCCTCCTGCGCCGCAGGGTTCACGATGTCGTTCGAGCCGATGACGATGGCCACGTCCGTGTCCGGGAAATCGTCGTTGATCTCGTCCATCTCCAGCACGATATCATACGGCACTTTCGCCTCGGCCAGCAGCACGTTCATGTGGCCCGGCAGACGTCCAGCAACGGGGTGGATCGCAAAGCGCACCTCTTTGCCCTTGGCGCGCAGCTTGCGGACCAGCTCGGACACCGACTGCTGTGCCTGAGCAACAGCCATGCCGTAACCCGGGATGATGACAATGCTGTCCGCATCGTTCAGCGCGGCGGCCACGCCGTCCGCCTCAATCGCGATCTGTTCGCCCTCAACGGCCATCTGCTCACCCTGCGGGCCACCGAAGCCGCCCAGGATCACGCTGACAAAGTGACGGTTCATCGCCTTGCACATGATGTAAGACAGGATCGCACCCGACGAGCCGACCAGAGCACCAACAACGATCAGCAGGTCGTTGCCAAGGCTAAAGCCAATCGCCGCAGCCGCCCAACCCGAATACGAGTTCAGCATCGACACAACCACCGGCATGTCCGCACCACCGATGCCCATGATCAGGTGATAGCCGATGAACAACGCCGCCAGTGTCATCAGGAACAGCGGGAACAGACCGCCCGAGCTGGTGTACCAGATCAGACAGATCAGCGAGAGACCCGCCGCCGCCGCGTTCAGCATATGACCACCAGGCAGTTTGGTCGCCGCCGAGGTCACTTTGCCTGCCAGCTTGCCATAGGCCACAACCGAGCCGGTAAAGGTGATCGCACCGATGAAGATGCCCAGGAACAGCTCAACATGTAGGATCGCCAGTTCCGCCGCAGTCTTCTTGGCGATCAACTTGGCAAAGGCGCCAAGGTCGGACAGGTCCGCCTGACCCGCGCTATCTTTGATCGCCATGACCTGAGCCACGTTTCCGATCTCGAAATGCGCATTGAAGCCGACGAACACGGCCGCCAGACCGACCAGCGAGTGCATCGCAGCGACCAGCTGCGGCATCTCGGTCATCTGGACGCGCTGCGCCACGTATTGACCGATCAGACCACCGCCGATGATCAGCAGGATGGACAGCAGCCACAGGCCCGAACCCGGACCGACAAGCGTGGCAAAAACCGCCAGCGCCATACCGACGATACCGTACCAGACTGCGCGCTTGGCGCTTTCCTGGTTCGAAAGGCCGCCGAGCGACAGAATGAAAAGGACAGCCGCAACAACATAAGCGGCAGAAGTGAAGCCAATCATATGCCCGACCTCCTTAGGATTTTTGGAACATGGCGAGCATGCGCCGGGTTACGAGGAAGCCGCCGAAGATATTGATACCGGCCATGAAAACGGACAGTGCCGCCAGCAGAATAACCAGGAACGACCCGGACCCGATCTGCATCAAAGCCCCAACGATAATGATCGACGAGATCGCGTTGGTGATCGCCATCAGCGGTGTGTGCAAGCTGTGCGCGACGCCCCAGATCACCTGGAAGCCTACAAAGATCGCCAAGACAAAGACGATGAAATGCTGCATGAAGCTGGCCGGAGCGATCAGCCCCACCAGCAACATCAACGCGCCACCGACACCCAGCAGGGTGAACTGCTGCTTGGTTTGCGCCTTGAAGGCTGCAATCTCTTGCGCCTTTTTTTCTTCCGGGGTCAGTTCCTTGACCTCGGGTTTCTTTTGCGCCGCAATCGCCTGCACCTTGGGCGGTGGCGGCGGGAAGGTGATCTCACCCTCATGGGTCACGGTTGCACCGCGGATCACGTCATCTTCCATATCGTGATTGATCTGACCGTCCTTCTCGGGCGTCAGATCCGCCATCATATGACGGATGTTGGTCGCATACAGAGACGACGACTGCGCTGCCATCCGGCTGGGGAAGTCGGTATAGCCGATGATGGTCACGCCATTGTCGGTCACGATCTTCTCATCCGCGACGGTAAGCTTACAGTTGCCGCCCTTCTCCGCCGCCAAATCGACGATGACCGAGCCCGGCTTCATCGCTTCGACCATATCCTTGGTCCAAAGCTCGGGCGCTTCGCGGTTCGGGATCAACGCAGTGGTGATCACGATGTCCATCTCGGGTGCCAGCTCACGGAATTTTGCCAGCTGCGCCTCGCGGAATTCATCCGACTGAACCGAGGCATAACCACCAGTAGCCGCGCCGTCCTGCTGGTCTTCTTCAAAGTCCAGATAGACAAACTCGGCCCCCATCGACTCGACCTGTTCGGCCACTTCGGGGCGCACATCGAACGCATAGGTGATCGCACCCAGCGACGTGGAGGTCCCAATCGCCGCCAGACCAGCAACACCGGCCCCCACGATCAGCACCTTGGCTGGCGGCACCTTACCGGCCGCCGTCACCTGACCGGTGAAGAACCGGCCAAAGTTGTTGCCCGCCTCAATCACCGCACGGTAACCGGCGATGTTCGCCATCGAGGACAGCGCGTCCATCTTTTGCGCACGGGAAATACGCGGAACCATCTCCATCGCGATGACATTCGCGCCTTTGGACTTGGCAGCCGCCATCCCTTCTTCGTTCCCGGCCGGGTTGAAGAAAGAGATCAGCGTCTTGCCTTTGGTCAGACGCTTCAGCTCGGTCTCATTCGGCTGGCGCACCTTGGCGACGATATCCGCAGCTTTCCAAAGCGACGCCGCGGTTTTCATAACCTCGACACCGGCCTCTTCATAAGCCGCATCAGAAAAGCCCGCCGCAGCACCGGCACCCTTTTCGATCAGGCAGTCATAGCCCAGTTTTTGCAACTGGCGCGCCGAGTCCGGCGTCATCGCCACCCGGTTCTCACCGTCAATAACTTCTTTTGGCGTTCCTATCTTCAACGGAGAGCCTCCTTTACTTTCGATATGTTCGCGCGAGTTCTTTGCATCTTTTGTTCAATCCCCACCTACATTGCGAAAGATTATTTCGCAACTGCAGCATTCGTTACGTTGTGTCATTGGCAGCACACCTTCAAATCCAACGCCGCGTCTTTTGCGCATAACGGGCGAAGTCAGCGCGAAATTTGCGGCGCAAGCGATCCTCTTCCGGCTCGATAAAGCGGCGTTCCAGGATCCAGACGAAAATCGGCACGAGAACCAGCGACAAGACCGCATCGAAGCGCAGGATCAAACCGGTCAGGATAAGAACGTCCCCCAGATAGATTGGGTTCCGGCTGCGTTTGAAAATTCCGCTTTGCACCATGCTGGATGGGGTCTGGTGTGGCATTACCGTCGTCTGATGGCGGCGGAATTCGACGACCGCCAGAACAGCCAAAAGAATACCGCCCCCGATTAGCACGCCGCTGGCAAGATCAGTCAACCACCCTTCAAGGGACAGTCCAAAGGACAGGTGTTGCGCTTGAAACCACGCGAGGCAAGCCGCCCCCAGCAACCAGATCGGAGGGATGTCGATTTTCTGCATTCGCGCTGATTACCTGTCGATATCTCTCAAAGAAAGTGTCGTTTTCGACAGTTTGTCTACCGCTTTCCGACCTTAAGATCAAAACATCAAAAGGTCGCGGCAATTTATTTCGAAGATATGCGTCGGTAGACAGCGCTTAGCGCATCCGATAGCCAACGGATATAACCAAAATAAACAACAGGGCCCAGCCGGAATGACCGACTTCAAAGCAACCAAAGCCATGTTCGAACTGCCCGAAGGCATTCTCTATCTTGACGGCAACTCTCTGGGTCCGTTGCCAAAGGCGGTTGATGCGCGTCTGCACCAGACGGCGACGCAGGAATGGGGGCAGATGCTGATTACCGGTTGGAACAAGGCCGGATGGATGGGATTGCCCACGGGTCTGGGGGATCGGATCGGATGCCTGATCGGGGCAGAGGCAGGCAGCGTTGTGGTGGGTGACACGCTGTCGATCAAAGTCTATCAGGCCGTTGCTTCGGCGTTGGAGCTGAACCCGAACCGCAAGGTTGTGCTGTCGGACAACGGCAATTTCCCATCCGATCTGTATATGGCGGACGGATTGCTGCGCTCGCTGGGCGCGGAGTACGAATTGCGCGTCGTCGCCCCGGAAGAGGTCGCTGAAAACATCACAGAAGACGTCGCCGTTCTGATGCTGACCGAGGTCGACTATCGCACCGGCCGTATGCACGACATGAAAGCTCTGACCGAGTTGGCCCATGCCAACGGTGTGGTGACGGTTTGGGATCTGGCCCATTCTGCCGGTGCAATTCCGGTCGATCTGGCCGGGTGCAATGCCGATTTCGCGGTCGGATGCACATACAAATACCTCAACGGCGGCCCCGGCGCGCCCGCGTTCATCTACGTCGCCCCGCGCCTGACCGACCGTGTCCGCCCCGCGCTTTCGGGATGGTTGGGGCACGAAGCACCTTTTGCCTTCGATCTCGACTATCGTCCCGGTTCGGGGATCGAGAGGATGCGGGTCGGCACCCCTCCGATCTTGCAAATGGCGGCGCTGTCTGCGGCGATGGATGTCTGGGACATGGCCGAGATGGCCGATGTCCGGGCGAAATCCATCGAACTGACCGAGTTGTTCATCGCAAAAGTCGAGGCCACCTGCCCCGGCCTAACCCTGGCCAGCCCACGCGATCCGGCGCAGCGCGGCAGTCAGGTCTCATTCCACTTTGCCGAAGGATATGCGGCCATGCAGGCGCTGATTGCTCGCGGCGTGATCGGAGATTTCCGCGCACCAGACATCATGCGCTTTGGCTTCACGCCGCTTTATGTTGACGAAAGCGACGTGGAACAGGCCGCAGAGATTCTAGCGGATATCATCACGAACGACCTGTGGGACCAACCCGAGTACAAAATCCGCCAGCGGGTTACTTGACCTCGAGCCCGGCACCCAGCAATTCAGCCAATTGCGAGATGCGTTGCTCGAATTCAGCTGCGTTGGTTGCGGTCATCTTGACGCCCATCAGGGTCGCGGTGATGGTCTTCGCAGTCTCTTCCGGGCCGTTTGGCAGGCGAACGCGTCCGGCGCTGTCTTCGCGACGCAACCAGTCGGCATAGAGTGCGGTCATTTCCGCCTCACCCTCGGCCAGAATGTCCGAGGCAGTCGATTTGCTGGTGTCCAGCATCTCTCGCCCGTGGGGAGAGGTCAGTATCTCAGCCAACCCCTTGATCTGGCCGTCAATCGCACGCGCCAAACGCTGGGACACGCTACCATTGCCCGACAAGGCCCGCGATACGTTTGCGGTTTTCTCGGCGTAATGCGCGCGCGTCAGGCTGCGCACGATCGCCTCTTTGTTCTTGTACTGCAAATACACGGCTGGGCGCGACATGCCCGCCCCTTTGGCGATGTCGTCCATCGAGGTTTTGCGGAACCCATAGGCCGCGAACGCCTCAAGCGCCGACGCAAGAATGGCCTGTTGCCGCGGATCGTCCTGTTTTTCCGTCATGAAACAGATCTGACACTTTTCGTTTAATTTGTCAATTGACATACTGACACTTTCAGACAATTATGTCAGAAACCGCCACAGCTACGAGAGGTGTGCCATGGCAACCGCGCTGAAGATCAACGGCAAGCAACATCAGGTTGACCTGCCCGACGACGTCCCCCTGCTTTGGGTCCTCCGGGATGAGGTCGGCCTGACCGGAACCAAATTCGGCTGCGGTGTGGCCGCCTGCGGCGCGTGCACCGTGCATATCGATGGTGAGGCCGTGCGATCGTGCCAGGTGTCGCTTTCGGATGTCTGGGGCGATGTGACTACGATCGAAGGCATCGGTTCGCCCGAAGCGATGGCCGTGATCCAGCAGGCCTGGGTGGATCATCAGGTAGCACAATGTGGTTATTGCCAGTCCGGTCAGATCATGCAGGCGGCGGCTTTGTTGGCCGAAAACCCCGCTCCAACGGATGCGGACATAGACGACGCGATGCAGGGCAACCTGTGCCGCTGTGGCACCTATCCCCGCATCCGCGCCGCGATCCAAGACGCCGCTGGCAAGTTGCAGGAGGCTTAAGAGATGGGAAAAGTTGGGAAAATTCTGCGCCGCACCTTCCTGATTGGCTCGGCTGCCATCGTCGGCGGTGTGGCCTTTGGTGCTTACTACGTCACCCGTCCCGCCCCGAACCCGCTGAAACCCGGCGAGGGTGAGGCCGCGCTGAACCCGTTTATTCTGCTCGATCAGAATGGCGTGACCCTGTTCGCCCCGCGTGCCGAAATGGGACAAGGCGTAAAGACGACCTGGGCTGCTTTGATCGCCGAGGAGTTGGACGTCGATCTTGACCAGATCAACGTGCTGCATGGCCCTGCTGCGGCGGCTTACTACAATTCCGCGCTTGTTGGCGAAGGGCTGCCAAACAAGGGCTACGACATCTCGAATTTCCAGCACAATCTGGGTGAGGCGCTGGGTGTCCTCGGCAAAGCGCTGAGCCTTCAGGTCACCGGTGGCTCGACCTCGATGAAGGACGGGTTCGAGCGGATGCGGCAGGCCGGAGCGTCGGCGCGTGAGACGCTGAAGCGGGCCGCTGCCGACCGTCTGGGGGTTGACCCATCGCGACTAAAGACGGCCTCGGGGCATGTCATCGCGCCCAATGGCGATAAGATCGCCTATACCGACCTCGCAATCGATGCGGCGGGTCTTGAGCCGGTCGAGGTGCCTCTGCGTGACCCGTCCGAATGGCGGTATCTGGGCCAGACCCAACCGCGTCTGGACATGGTTGGCAAAGCAACGGGTACCGCAGAATTCGGCGTCGATGTCCGCCTGCCCGGTATGAAATTTGCAGCCGTGCGCATGAACCCCAAGCTGGGCGGCGCGATGAACGGCTATGACGACAGCGCCGCAAAAGACATGCCGGGGGTCGAACAGATCGTCGACCTTGGTACCGGTGTTGCAGTCATCGCCAACAACACATGGCTTGCCAATCAAGCGGTGGAGGCGATCGACGTGGATTGGGGCGATGCCCCCTACCCGCCCGAGACCGACGGCATCTTCGCCAAGATCGCCGAAGCGTTTGACGATTCCGCAAACTCGACCATGCGCGACGACGGCGACGTCAGCGTCACACCCGAGGGCGCAACCGAAATCACAGCCGAATACCGCCTGCCCTATCTGGCCCACGCTACGATGGAGCCGATGAACGCCACCGCGCTTTACACCGGCGACACGCTGGAACTGTGGTGCGGCAATCAGGCCCCCACGCTGATCCAATTCCGCGTGGCCAATACCGCTGGTCTGGATACGGATGCGGTGCAGATCCACACCACCTATCTGGGCGGTGGGTTTGGTCGTCGTGGGGAACTGGATTTCGGCGAGATCGCCACCAAGGTTGCAATGGCCGTGCCCGGCACTCCGGTCCAGACGACCTGGAGCCGTGAAGAAGACATGCGCCACGACTATTACCGCCCTGGCGCGATCGCTCGGCTGCGCGGCGCTGTAAAGGATGGCAAAGCGGTGCTGATCGACGGCGCGGTTGCCGCGCAATCCTGCACGCAACAAGCGGTTGAACGCTATACCGGCATGCCCGGTGCAGGCCCCGACAAGGTTCTGGTCGAGGGCTTCTTCAACCAACCCTATGCGGTTCCGAACTACCGGATGCGCGGCCATATCGCGAAGCTCGACGTGCCTGTTGGCTTCTGGCGCTCGGTCGGCAACAGCCATAACGGCTTTTTCCACGAAACCTTCATGGATGAAATGGCCCACGCCGCAAGCCGCGACCCGCTAGAATTCCGGCTGGAGCTGATGAAGACCGAACACGCCCCTTCGGCAGGTTGCCTTGAGGCTGTGAAAGAAATGTCGGGCTGGACGGGTCAAACTCCGGCTGGCGTCGGTCGGGGCGTCGCTTTCACCTACAGCTTTGGCACTCCGGTCGCGCAGGTGATCGAGGTGGTCGACGAAGACGGTACCATCCGCATCAACAAGGCGTGGATCGCCTGTGACATGGGTCTCGCGTTGGACCCTGAAAACGTCAAGGCGCAGATGTTCGGCGGGATGATGTACGGCCTGAGCGCCGCTTGCTACGGCGAAATCACCTTTGCCGAGGGCGAAGTCGAGCAGTTCAACTTCCCCGACTATGACGCACTTCGCATGCACACGGCTCCGCAGGTCGAAGTGCGAGTTCTCGAGACCAACCGCCATATGGGCGGCGCAGGTGAGCCCGGCACTCCCCCCTCGATGCCGGCCTTAGGTAATGCGCTGTTTGATCTGACCGGAGAACGCGCACGAACCCTGCCGCTGATCAATCAGTTCGACCTGCTGATTTGATCGCGACGCACCGGTCCGGCATCCCCTCCCGGCCGGACCGGTGCCTAAACTCACGCAGTTTGTTGCAGAAACCGTGTGCCTGATCCTGCAGACCAGGCTTTGACGGCCGCGCCAAACGCCTCAAACAACGGGCGCGAGACCGGGTCATTTGCAGCGTCCCATTCCGGGTGCCATTGGACCGAGAGGGTGAAGCCCGGCGCATCTTTGATGTAGATCGCCTCGGGCGTGCCATCCGGCGCGTGGCCGTCGATTACGACATTCTGGCCTACGGCTTTGATCCCCTGACCGTGCAGCGTATTGGTCATCACCTCTCGCGCACCAAACAGCCGATGGAACACGCCGCCTTCGTTCAGAGTTACGACATGACGAAGAGCAAACTTTTCCTCAAGCGTTCCATCCGGTGGCATCCGGTGGTTCTGCCGTCCCGGAAGGTCGCGGATTTCGGGATAGAGCGTACCGCCCATCGCGACGTTAACTTCTTGAAAACCTCTGCAAATTCCAAAGAACGGTTGGCCGCGCTCAACACAAGCGCGTACAAGCGGCAAGGTAATCGCATCGCGCGCTCGGTCGAAATCGCCATGCGCTTCAGTCGGCGGCTCACCGTATTCCTCGGGGTGAACATTGGGGCGACCTCCCGTCAGAAGAAACCCGTCGCACGCGTCCAGCAATTCCTCGACCGAGACGTAACGTGGATCAGCCGGGATCAGCAGCGGCAAACACCCTGAAACATTCGCAACGGCATCCGAGTTCATCGTGCCACCGGCATGCGTCGGGTAGTTGTCATTCATCAAGTAAGAGTTGCCGATGATACCGACGACGGGTCGAGACATTCTGCTTTCCCAATTTGTTTCTTGAACGTGTGGAAAAGCTATCTGCAGGGACAACAGCGCGCAATAGCACAGGCCCTGTGTGTCAGCGCAAGTACCTGTTCAACGCCGCACATCTATTCAAACGATAGGACAGTGTCACAATCGGGCTCCCATTGCCCGCTAAACGTGCAATGCAAAAAGTCCAATTTGGGCGAGAGAGCCAGCGCAGCTCTCCCCTTTTTCAAGGAAATCAGCTTTCGCCAACAAGGTTCGCGGCTTCGATCCCTGCCATCGCAGCAAGCACGTCATTGTCCGAGGTGTCGCCCGTCACGCCAACGGCGCCAATCACGGCCCCTTTCTTGTCGCGCAACAGCACACCGCCCGGCACCGGAACAACCTTACCGCCATAGACGCCATTCACCGCCGCCATGAAATAGGCCTGCGCTTCGGCCCGCTGCATCTGCGCCGTCCCGGCCATACCCAGCATGACCGAGCCATAGGCCTTGCCCTGCGCAATTCCAAACCGTCCGGGGGCCGCGCCATCTTCGCGCTCGAACGCAATGACATGACCGCCTGCATCCAGTACAACGACCGAAAGCGGTTTCAATTCCAAACGGCGCCCCTCTTCCAGAGCTTTACGAATGATGGTACGCGCCTTGCGCAAGGAAATTGCCATCCCTGATCCCTTTCATCTGGCCAAAAATATCCTCGGGGGAGCGTGAGGCGGCGGAGAGCCCTCTCGTTCCCGTCCTATCCACTTAACCCAAGCTGGCTTTCAACTCCAAACGGCGGGCATGCAGGACCGGCTCGGTATAGCCCGACGGTTGCACACGCCCCTTGAACACCAGATCGCAGGCCGCCTGAAATGCGATGCCATCAAAGCCGGGTGCCATCGGATGATATGCAGCGTCTCCTTCGTTCTGACGGTCCACAACAGCGGCCATCTTCTGCATCGCCGCCATCACCCGTTCTTCGCTGACAACACCGTGGTGCAACCAGTTGGCCAGCGCCTGGCTGGAAATCCGACATGTCGCGCGATCTTCCATCAAACCAATGTCGTTCAGGTCCGGCACTTTCGAGCATCCAACACCCTGATCGACCCAACGCACGACGTAGCCCAGAATACCCTGCGCGTTGTTCTCGACCTCACGGGTGATCTCGTCATCACTGAGGTTGCGGCCACCCAGCAGCGGAACGGTCAGCAGGTCCTTCAACGTGCCGCGTGCGCCACCGGCGGCCAGTTCATCCTGACGGGCAAGAACGTCGACCTTATGATAGTGCGTGGCATGCAAAGTCGCAGCGGTTGGCGAGGGAACCCACGCGCAAGTGGCACCGGATTGCGGATGGCCGATCTTGGCCTCCAGCATATCGCCCATTCGGTCGGGCATGGCCCACATGCCTTTGCCGATCTGCGCTTTGCCTTTCAGGCCACAGGCCAGACCGATATCGACATTGCGGTCCTCGTAGGACGCAATCCACGGTGTGTTTTTGATGTCGCCCTTGGGCAGCATCGGGCCTGCCTCCATCGAGGTGTGGATCTCGTCACCGGTCCGGTCAAGGAAGCCGGTGTTGATAAAAGCCACGCGCGATTTCGCGGCCCGGATACATTCCTTGAGGTTGGCCGAGGTGCGGCGTTCCTCATCCATGATACCCAGTTTCACGGTGTTGCGCGGCAAGCCCAGGATGTCTTCGACCATGTCGAAAATCTCGACCGAGAAGGCGACCTCTTCCGGGCCATGCATCTTGGGTTTCACCACATAGACCGACCCGGTGACCGAGTTGCCGCCGTCGCGCGCCAGATCATGCATGGCGATCAACGTGGTGCAGAGAGCGTCCATGAGGCCCTCGCCGATCTCGTTGCCCTCGGCATCCAGCACGGCCGGGTTGGTCATCAGATGGCCCACATTGCGCACCAGCATCAGCGAGCGACCTTTGAGGCGCCCCTCAGCGCCGTTCACGTCCGTGAAGTCCAGATCAGCCGCCAACCGGCGGGTGAATGTCTTGCCGGACTTGCTGACCTCTTCGGTCAGGTCACCTTTCATCAGACCCAGCCAGTTGCCATAGGCAACAACCTTGTCGGCTGCATCCACACAGGCCACGGAATCCTCGCAATCCATGATCGTCGACAACGCGGACTCGAGCCGCAGGTCCGAGATGTTGGCCGGATCAGCAGCGCCAATCGCGCTGATTGGGTCGATCATGATCTGAATGTGAAGACCGTTGTTTTTCAACAGGATGAACTCGGGCTTTTCAGCGCCGCCGCCATGGCCCACAAAGCTGGAGGCGTCCTCCAGAGCAGGAACCAAAGCGCCTGCCTCAACGCTCAGCTTGGTGACATCCGCCCAGGATCCGCTGGCCAATGGCACAGCATCGTCGAGAAACGCCTTGGCCCATGCAATGACACGCGCGCCGCGGGCAGCATCGTAGCCTCCGCCCGCAGGCAGATCGCCCATCGCATCCGTGCCATAGAGCGCATCATACAAGCTGCCCCATCGGGCATTGGCGGCGTTCAAAGCAAAGCGCGCGTTGGTGATCGGTACAACCAGCTGAGGGCCCGGCGTTGCGGCGATCTCGGGGTCGACACTGGCGGTTTCGATCTGGAAGTCTTCGCCCTCTTCGACCAGATACCCGATCTCGTGCAGGAACGCTTGATAAGCATCGGCGTCGTGGTCCTGACCTTTGCGATCCAGGTGCCATGCATCCAATTGGTCCTGAATCTCTTTGCGTTTGGCAAGGAAGGCGCGGTTCTTGGGACCCAGTTCGGATACCATCCGCGACAGGCCATTCCAGAAGGTCTCGGCGGTGGCACCGGTGCCGGGCAAAGCCTTACCTTCGATGAATGCGACCAGAACCGGATCGACCTGAAGTCCGCTGCGTGTCTGTCTGCTGGCCATTATCTTCCTCTCCCTCGAATGTACGCCACTGTATGCCGCCAGCATGTAGAGCGAAAGTTTCCGATAGGCAACGTATGCCGCTACGTTCTGGTAAGAAAATCTTACCAAAATGACAAATCACCTCCACAGACAGCGGATACAGGCGGCTTGCAGCCCTGCCGCGATGCCCCTAACGTCGCCCTCGACCCAAGTTTTGCGAGGCCCCCGATGCGCGACGCCGCCCCCACCACGATCTACCTGAAAGACTACACCCCGTTCGGGTATTTGGTGGACAATGTGCATCTGACGTTTGATCTGGCAGCAAATGCCACCCGCGTCACATCCCGCATCGCCTTTCGTCCGAATCCTGAGGCCAGCGATCGCACCTTTTTCCTACATGGCGAGCAACTGAAGCTGATCCGCGCCTCCATCGACGGTGCCGACGTATCCCCCTCCCTCACGCCTGAGGGCCTGACGGTTGCCACCCCCAACGCCCCCTTCATCTGGGAGGCGGAGGTCGAAATCGACCCCGGCAACAACACCGCGCTTGAAGGGCTTTATATGTCGAACGGCATGTATTGCACCCAGTGCGAGGCCGAAGGTTTCCGCAAGATCACCTACTACCCGGACCGCCCTGACGTGATGTCGACCTTCACTGTGCGCATCAATGGCGACCTTCAGGTGCTGCTGTCCAACGGCAACCCGTCCGGCAAGGGCGAAGGTTGGGCCGAATGGACGGATCCTTGGCCCAAACCCGCCTATCTGTTTGCTCTGGTCGCTGGCGACCTCATCGCGCATCCGGGACAGTTCACTACCATGTCCGGTCGCGAGGTAGAACTGAACCTCTGGGTGCGCCCCGGTGACGAAGGCAAATGTGCCTTCGGGATGGAGGCGCTGAAGAAGTCCATGAAATGGGATGAGCACGTCTACGGCCGCGAATACGATCTGGACGTCTTCAACATCGTCGCCGTGGACGATTTCAACATGGGCGCGATGGAGAACAAGGGGCTGAACATCTTCAACTCTTCGGCCGTTCTGGCCAGCCCGGAAACCTCGACCGATGTGAATTTCGAACGGATCGAGGCGATAATCGCGCATGAATATTTCCACAACTGGACCGGCAACCGCATCACCTGCCGTGACTGGTTTCAGCTGTGCCTCAAAGAGGGCCTGACCGTTTTCCGCGATGCGCAGTTCACCTCGGACATGCGCTCGGCTCCGGTCAAACGAATCCACGACGCCATCGACCTGCGCGCACGGCAGTTCCCCGAGGACAATGGCCCGTTATCGCACCCCGTACGGCCCGAGAGTTTTCAGGAAATCAACAACTTCTACACCTCAACCGTCTATGAGAAAGGTGCCGAGGTCATCGGCATGTTGAAACGCTTGGTCGGGGATGAGGCCTATAGCAAGGCGCTGGATCTATATTTTGACCGTCATGACGGGCAAGCCTGTACGATCGAGGATTGGCTGCAAGTCTTTGAGGACACAACAGGCCGCGACCTGAGCCAGTTCAAACGTTGGTACAGCCAGTCTGGCACCCCGCGCGTTTCCGTGACCGAGGATTGGGCGGATGGCGACTATACGCTGACGCTGAGCCAACGCACCGACCCGACTCCGGGACAAGAGGATAAGCAGCCTCAGGTCATTCCCGTCGCTGTCGGCTTGCTGGGCCCGAACGGCGACGAGGTTCACGCAACCCAAGTGCTGGAGCTGACCGAGGCCGAGCAGAGCTTTTCCTTCGCCGGACTGGCGGCCAAACCCGTGCCCTCAATCCTACGCGATTTCTCGGCCCCTGTGATCCTTGAACATGACACTTCGAATGCTGAGCGCGCCTTTCTGCTGGCCCATGACACCGATCCGTTCAACCGCTGGCAGGCCGGGCGCTCGCTGGCCGAGGACAGTCTGCTGCGCATGATCACCGAAGAGGCGACGCCGGATTCCGACTATCTGGATGGCCTGCTGGCTGTGCTGCGCGATGAAACACTGGACCCGGCCTATCGGGCCTTGATGCTGGGCCTTCCGACCCAATCCGAACTGGCCGCCGCCCTGCATGACAAGGGCGTCACACCCGACCCGATGGCCATCTGGACCGCTGTCGAGACTCTCCGTCAAGCCACTGCGCAACACGTACAGGATCTTCTGCCCAAGCTGCACAGCGAAACACTTGTGGACGCGCAATACCAACCGGATGCGGCGCAATCCGGCAAACGTGCACTGGGCGGAGCGGCGCTGGCTCTTACCTCTCGTCTCGACGGCGGCAGCAAGGCAGCAGACGCGTACCAAACTGCCGACAATATGACACTGCAACTGACCGCCCTGTCCTGCGTGCTGCGCGCGGGCAAAGGTGAGGCGGAACTGAGCGCCTTCTATAACCAGTGGAAACATGACCGGCTGGTGGTCGACAAATGGTTTGGTCTGCAGGTCTCGATGGCCGCCCCTCAGAGAACAGTAGAGGCCGCGCGGACCCTGACAGAGCATCCCGATTTCAATTGGAAAAACCCCAACCGATTCCGCGCCTTGATGGGATCGCTGGCCATGAATCACGCGGGTTTCCATCAGGCAGACGGAGCGGGCTATGCCCTGCTTGCCGACTGGCTTATCCGGTTGGACCCGGTGAACCCGCAGACCACGGCGCGTATGTGTTCAGCGTTCCAGACGTGGAAACGATATGACGCCGACCGTCAGGCGCTCATGCGCGCGCAGCTGCGCCGGATCGCAGACACGCCCGACCTGTCACGCGACACGACCGAGATGGTCTCGCGCATCCTCGGCGCATGACTTCGTTCAGCTTTACACGGCAAAACCGGAACCCGCGTGTGGTGATTTTGCTGATCTGCATCTACGCGGTGCTGATCGGCCTGATCATTTTCCTGAACGCGGCCTGGTGGTTGATGGCGTTGCTCGCGCTGGCAACACTCCCGGCGGTTTGGGATGTTGTGAAAGACACCAGCGCCGGGGTCGAACTGACCGGCGAGAAACTGCGGTGGTTCACCGGCCAACGCAGCGGTGAACTGGACCTGTCCGAGGTGGACCGGTTCCGATTTGACACCCGCTGGGATTTCTCGGTTCGCGTTTCGGCAGTGCTTAAGTCAGACAAGCGCGTCCGCCTACCGGATGAGTCGCTGCCCCCACACAAAGAGCTTGAAGACGTGTTGCAGCAGGCGGGATTTACCGTTGAACGTCATCATTTTAGGGCTTTTTGAAACAATCCCAAGCCCATGGGGTAATTGATCACACCCCGGACTTACGCGCGCAACGACTCCTTGAAATAGACACAGTTTTTGGCAAACTGGACGCGTTACACGTTTGTTACAGTTCGAGTTTTGCCATGTTTCGGTCTTTTAGGGCGGCTGCCGCCCGTATTTTCGGCTCTTCCAGTCCCACCTCTACGCCTTTGCCTGCGTCGGTCGCGGATGCAACCGCGTGGCTTGTCGCCTCGGGGCAGTTGAACATCCCTATTGCGGAAACAGATGACACCGCCGGTCATCAGGTGATCGAACGCGGACGCCATCTGGCGCGTCAGGATATGTGGGTCGAACTCTCAAAAGAGATGCGGGCCGCGGATGACGCACGCGAAACAACACCCTGCGGCCAACCGGTTGCCGACCTGTTGGGGTTCGGGGCCCGGGCAGATGTTGTGCTGGCTGCGGAACATGCCCTGTCGGATGGCAGAACTCAGTCGGACTATGATTTTCTGGCGGGCATCTCTGAACTGGAGGGTGAAATTCAGAACCACCCCGATGATCCTATGATCGCCCTTGTGGTGGCATTGACTCATATTGATTTGGCTTGGGCATGGCGTGGGACAGCAGACCCCAAAGACCTGCCTGCCCTGCATCAATCCCGGTGCGCCGCGCATTTCGACCGCGCTGCGGATTTGCTGAAGGGCTGTCGCTCTGAAATGCCGAACAGCCCAGCAATTGCCGCTGCGGATTGTGCCCTTTTGTCGGGCCACATCAGCCCGCGCACCCGTGTAGCGGACAAATACGAAGCGCTGATCACGCTTGACCCGCGAAACCATCGCCACATGCGCGCAATGGGCAGCCATCTTTTGCCACGCAGGTTCGGGACCTACGACCAGCTAGAAGTTCAGGCCCTACGCAACGCCGCGCGCACTCAAAAAACATGGGGCGCAGGTGGCTATACCTGGGTTCAGTTCGATGCCATTGCACTGGATGACGAAGCCTGCGCGCGTGTGGATGTCGAGTATTTTCTGGAAGGTCTGCACGACATCGTTGAACGCCGCCCCGACCAGCAGACGATCAACCTGTTGGCGGCCTATTGTTCGGTCACGCTACAAAACGGGATGGGCCGCAACCCTAAGGCCGACATCGCCCGTAGACAGATTTGCGAGGCTGCGAACTGGTTGATCCGCGATCACCTGACCGAGCTGCACCCCCTGATCTGGGCCCATGCGGCGAACGGGTTCAGCAACAGCCTGCGCGTCAACTCGACCGAGCGCTTCGCCGCACGTGGCCGCCGGGATGCGCTACGCGCGATCGCCAATCAACTGCGCGAGGAACTGCGCGATGGTCAAAGCGTGACCTTCACGCCGACGGGGTTGCAAGTCTCCGGGAACTAACCCCTTGCCCCTTTGGCGCGCCGGGCCTAATACGCAAGCCTAGACTTCTGCGGAAATTAGAGGCGCGCCATGCTCGACCTGACATACGAAATGCCGAAAATCAAAACCATTGCCGGGGCCAAGCACGATTGGGAACTGGTGATCGGGATGGAGGTGCACGCTCAGGTCTCATCCAATGCCAAGCTGTTTTCGGGCGCGTCCACCCAATTCGGGGCCGAGCCGAACTCGAACGTGGCCTTCGTGGACGCGGCGATGCCGGGCATGCTGCCTGTGATCAACGAATATTGCGTGGAACAGGCCGTGCGCACGGGTCTGGGCCTGAAGGCGGATATCAACCTGAAATCGGCTTTTGACCGCAAGAACTATTTCTACCCTGACCTGCCGCAGGGCTACCAGATTTCCCAGCTCTATCACCCAATCGTGGGCGAAGGCGAAGTGCTGGTTGAGATGGGAGACGGCACAGCGCGCATGGTGCGCATCGAACGTATTCACATGGAGCAAGACGCGGGCAAGTCGATCCACGACATGGACCCGCATATGTCCTTTGTGGACCTCAACCGGACCGGCGTTTGCCTGATGGAGATCGTCTCGCGCCCCGATATCCGTGGCCCCGAAGAAGCTGCCGCCTATATCGCCAAGCTGCGCCAGATCATGCGCTATCTGGGCACCTGTGATGGCAACATGCAGAACGGCAACCTGCGGGCGGACGTGAACGTCTCGATCTGTTTGCCGGGCGCGTATGAGAAGTATCAGGAAACGCAGGACTTCTCGCATCTGGGCACCCGCTGCGAGATCAAGAACATGAACTCGATGCGCTTTATTCAGCAGGCGATTGAGGTCGAAGCCCGCCGTCAGATCGCCATCGTCGAAGCTGGTGGCAAGGTCGATCAGGAAACCCGCCTGTATGACCCGGACAAAGGTGAGACCCGCTCGATGCGGTCCAAGGAAGAAGCGCATGACTACCGCTATTTCCCGGACCCCGACCTGCTGCCTTTGGAGATCGAACAGGCATGGGTCGACGACATCGCCGCCAATCTGCCTGAGCTGCCCGACGAGAAAAAAGCGCGGTTCATCGAAGCGTTCGGCCTGACCGACTATGACGCCTCAGTCCTGACCGCCGAGGTCGAAAGCGCCGCCTATTTCGAAGAGGTCGCAAAAGGCCGCAACGGCAAACTGGCTGCGAACTGGGTCATAAACGAGCTGTTTGGTCGCCTGAAGAAAGAAGACCACGACATCACCGACTCGCCTGTATCTCCGGCGCAGTTGGGTGGGATCATCGACCTGATCTCGTCGGACGCCATCTCGGGCAAAATCGCCAAGGACCTGTTCGAAATCGTCTACACCGAAGGCGGTGACCCGGCGCAGATCGTTGAAGAGCGCGGTATGAAGCAAGTCACCGACACGGGTGCCATCGAGGCCGCTTTGGACGAGATCATCTCTGCCAACCCGGCGCAGGTTGAAAAGGCCAAGGTGAACCCGAAGCTGGCAGGCTGGTTTGTCGGTCAAGTGATGAAAGCCACCGGCGGCAAAGCCAACCCCAAGGCCGTGAACGAGCTGGTTGCCCAAAAGCTGGGTTCGTAAGCCCGTTTTCACAGTTAAGCGACGGAGTCAGGCCACCCGCTTGACTCCGTTTTCTTTTACGCCCTTTCTTCCGCGCAGGAGAGGTGCCATGACCAGAAAATTCGATCAGGAACTTGAAGACCGGCTGATGCGCTACGCGGCCATCGACAGCCAAAGCGACGAGACATCACCTTCGACCCCGAGTACGCCCATTCAGTTCGACATGCTGAAACTGTTGCAGCAAGAGCTGACGGAAATAGGTGCGCAGGATGTCGAGATGACCGGCGACAGCGTCATTGTGGCGACCATTCCTGGCACCGCCGAAGGGCCGACCGTGGGGTTCCTTGCCCACGTCGACACCGCCCCGCAATTCAACGCAACCGGTGTCAAACCGCGCGTCATCAAAGGCTATAACGGCGGTGAGATCACCTTTCCCGATGATCCCGATCTGGTTCTGTCCCCGGACGAACACCCTTATCTAGCCGAAAAGATCGGCCATGATCTGATCACCGCTTCGGGCACCACTCTGTTGGGCGCTGATGACAAGGCCGGCGTGTCCATCCTGATGACCATGGCGCGGCACCTGATCGAAAATCATGACATTCCGCACGGGCCCATCCGCATTGCCTTCACCCCGGACGAAGAAATCGGGCGCGGCGTGACCGAGCAACTGCCCAAGGATTTAAAGGCTGACTTCGCCTATACGCTGGACGGGCAGGAAGTGGGCGAGATCGAATATGAAAGCTTCTCGGCCGACCGCGCGGTGATCAAGATCACCGGCGTTTCGATCCATCCAGGTTTAGCTAAGGAAAAGATGGTCAATGCCACTCATCTGGCTGCAAAGATCGTACAGACACTGCCGCAGGCGACGCTGACCCCCGAAGTCACCGATGGGCGCGAAGGGTTCATCCATGTCACCGATATGAATGGCGGCTCGTCAGAGATGGAGATCAAGCTGATCCTGCGGGATTTCGAGATGGAGGGGCTTGAGGCCCAGCGCGATCTGGTGCGCAAGGTCTGCGACGCCGTTCAGGCCTCCGAACCGCGCGCGACCATCACCTGCGACATCAGCCATCAATACCGCAACATGCGCTATTGGCTCGAGAATGACATGACACCCGTCGATCTGGCGCGCGAAGCCTGTCAGGAACTGGGGATCGAGCCGCTCTCGGTTCCGATCCGCGGCGGCACCGATGGCTCTCGCCTGACCGAGTTTGGCACACCCTGCCCCAACCTGTTCACCGGCATGCAGTGCATTCACGGACCGTTGGAGTGGATTTCGGTGCAGGACATGGCGTTGGCGACCGAGCTTTGCCTCTCAGTTGTGGCCAAGGCGGCGCAGAAAACCGGCTGATTTGCGCCACTCTTGCAACGTCTCTTTCACCCGGCGACCTGCGTGATAAGTTGTCGGCCAAAGGTACAAGGGAACAGTCGATGCCGCGCTACGAATACAAAGTCATTCCGGCCCCGCAAAAGGGCGCAAAGGCCAAGGGCGTCAAAACGCCCGAGGGCCGATTTGCCACCTCGGTCGAGCAGGTGCTGAACGAGATGGGCCAACAGGGATGGGAATACCAGCGCGCCGAATTGCTGCCCAGCGAGGAACGATCAGGCCTGACCGGATCGACCACAAATTGGCGCAACGTGTTGGTGTTTCGGCGGGTGGATGAGGCAACCGAAACAGCGGCCCTCGTGACGCCAAGAGTTGACGATGTAGCCCAAGCGCAACCCATTCCGGGACCGCAAACGGTCAAAGCCCCCGAGGCAATTGCAGAAGACGCAAACGAGCCACCGCTGACCTTGAAACCGGAACAGGATGTCGAGACATCAAAAAACTCGGATTGATCGGTGAAGTTCGACGGTCGGGCATACCTGCCCCTCTAGCTACGATGGCTTTTTGGCGTTGCACTTGTCCGGCAACACCAGTGAGGCGAGGCTTTCAATAAACATGGGCTTTTTGGACGATGCATGTTTTGAGCAGATCGGAGCCAGCCAGAGTTTTTTGTCGGTTCGTGCGTCAACCGATTTGACCAAATACGCCTCTTTTGCGGGTTTACCGCAAGGGGTGACGGCGCACCTTTCTCGCTTGGACTTGGCGTTGAGCTGATAATGCGTCAGAGCATCATCACATTTACATTTCGGCTTAGGCGCCTTCTTTATAACTTTGATTTCAAAGTTTTTATTCCGGTTCGCAGTCTTGGTTGTCTTGCCACATTTTCTTTGTGCTTTCTCAGCGATCAATTCGCATCTCGCACTGATATAGAACGGGTTTTTATGACTAGGGTTGTTGTGCTTGGCGCATAACGGGATCAGCCAGGATTTCGGGAACTTCCGGCCTTTGTCTATTTCATAGAACTTGATATGCGCCCCATGAACCGCATTGGCACTGCACCCGAGATAGACGCATTTCGCGCGGCTGGATTTTGAGTTGTTCTGCCAATGCGCCAACCAACTGTCACAGCACTGGCATTTACGAACCCCCGATCCATCCTCGTTCAGAACGGGATGCCGGTCATCCATGTATTTCTGTTTACCATCCACTCCGAATTTGGAGGTCTTGTCAAATTTGGGCATACACAACCCCTGAAAACAATTCACAACGACGCGGAAAAAGCCTTCGCGCCAAAAACCGAAATCAGGGTAGCATATTTTCGGAATTGCAAAAACAGGCAGGTTCTGACCTAAGCCAGAGCGTCAAAGTCGTTCAGACCCCAATGTCCAACGCCAAGGCATGGATACGCGGCACAACGTCCCCTAGCGCTTTGTGAACCGCACGATGTCGGGCCACGCGCGATTGGCCCTCGAATGCGGCGGCGCGGATGCGGACGTTGAAATGGCTCTCGCCCCCTTCCTGAAACCCGGCATGGCCCCGGTGGCTTTCGCTGTCATCCACAACCTCAAGCTCACGCGGATCAAAGGCGGCCTGCAGTCGGCTTCGGATTTCTTCGCTCACAGTCATTTTTATGCTCAGCGGCAAAAAACTTGCCGCCCCCCTCTTCTACTTTCGGCTGCTTAGACTAAACTGCTGCCTCCGAGTCGAGAAGATGCGTTCTTAAGGATCACAGCATGACGAAATCAGACCCTTTCGGATTCGATATGTCCGTCTCCAGCGCCAAGAAAAAGAACCCGCGCGGGCGTCGGGGCATGTCCGGCGCATCTGAAACCTCGGTGCGAATCTGTGATCATCCGGGCTGTGAAGAGGCGGGCAAGTACCGCGCACCCAAGGCGCCAGACGTTCTGGATGACTTTTACTGGTTCTGCCAGCAGCATGTGCGCGAGTACAATCAGAAGTGGAACTTCTTCGACGGCACGACCGAGGCCGAACTGAACGCACAACGCACGAAAGACAAAGTCTGGGAGCGTGAAACCAAGCCCATGGGCGACCCCGAGGCCCGTGCCTGGGCGCGTCTGGGCATCGAAGACCCGCATCAGGTTCTGGGGGCAAACAGCACCCAGAACAAAGGCCGCACCTCGGGCGGAGGTGGCCGTCGCCTGCCGCCCACCGAACGCCGTGCCATCGAGATTCTGGAGGCCAATGACAGCTGGTCCAAGGCCGAGGTTCGCAAGGCTTACAAGAAGCTGATCAAGGTGCTGCACCCGGATATGAACGGCGGCGATCGGTCTCAGGAAGAGCAACTGCAAGAGGTCGTCTGGGCCTGGGATCAGATCAAGGACAGCCGGAACTTTAAGTAAAACGCTCTTACCCTGGCAACAAATCCCGCAATACTTCTGCTTCGGGTCGCTTCAGACAACGCAAGTATGTGCGCTGTCGCTGCACTGAAGCCGGATTTCGAAGCTCGGGAAACAAGGCACGCAATTCCTCGACGTCTTCGCGTTGGAATGATTTCAATGCAAGATCACCGAGAAACAAGCTTTCGCTTTGCAAACCATGTGATGAAAGGACCACATGCCGACTACAGGCAATGTGGAAATAAGTTACAGGTGCCACAGGCGGCATCTGACGGATCAAACCATCGTTCACCAAGTGTATTGCGGCACAAAAAACCCGAGGCACGCCAAAAAGAAGCTCGGCCCGCCAACCTTCCAGCACAATCCGATGCTGGGGGGAAACAAATAAGTCTTGGTTGGGCAGGCCATCACCCAAAGCGCCGCGCTGAATCTGGACAGGCCTGAACTTTGGATTTTTGCGCAACGCGTTCGCGCTCAGAGTTCTTTTGCCTATCCAGATGATCGGCAATGTTTGCCCGCCTGCCACACAGACACGATCCCCAGCCATCAAAGACTCTACAGGTCGTGGCCCACTTTCTGTGTCAATCAGCGTTCCGGTTACAAAACAAGGCGGGTTGACCGGGTCGAGGTCACTTACGGTGATCTCCCAATTCCCGGTGCTGAGAGACCCGGTCGGATCGACACTATTGAAAGCGTAAATCTGCCCACCTACTTGGATAAAATCCGCAGTTTCACTTGTCCCGCGATAGTTCCCCTGACCGAGATAGGTGTAGGGCACGAAGGTCGTGCCGCCATCGAAAGAAACCGTTTGCCCTGAGATAATCGCAGGTGTCGTCGATCCTTGAACTATGAGGTTACCCGTGCCGCCGGTCTCGTTCACCGAGTAGAGGGTCGCGTCAAAAGGCATTCACTGCACCTTGCCGGTCGCCAACAGGTAACAATTGAAGCCGCCCTGATTTAACAGAGGATATCGCGAACACCTTAACCCCCTACATATAGCCCATTACACATGCGGACTTTGCTCATTTTACCTTCCAGTTAGGCTCATTCAAAGAAATATTTAATTTCTTGAATTTAAATCCCTGTCCGTCTCGGAGTGAGGCGCCCTCTTAACGATGATTGAATGAACGGGTTCTCAAACTTGTCCTTGAGTAGGAACTCAAGCCCGAGCCCAGACAGCGACTTGCTGTAGTTGCCGCACGAATATAGACATCGGGTTTGCCTAAGGTTGACGAATTATTGAAGAACCCAACCAGAGCCGCTTGCTCAACGCCACTCTAACGCAACCCCGCCCTTCCCGCAGATAAGGCCAGTTGATAAGAAACATCCTGTCAGCGTTTTTAGCGCGCGGCTTTCCCTTGCCCTTGGTCGGAATATGTTGCACCACACACAGGTTCAAACCCGGCAAGACGGGCCTAAGGATAAGGACAAGGCGAATGGCTGACGGATCGATTGATATCAACGCAAAACCCACCGAAGAGATCTCGGTCCGTGACGTGTTCGGCATTGATACCGACATGGCGGTCAAAGGTTTTGCGGAACGTAGCGACCGGGTGCCCGCGATTGACCCGACCTACAAGTTCGACCCAGAGACGACTTTGGCGATCCTGGCAGGGTTTGCACATAACCGTCGCGTGATGATCCAGGGCTATCACGGCACAGGTAAGTCGACCCATATCGAACAGGTTGCCGCCCGTCTGAACTGGCCCGCCGTGCGTGTGAACCTGGACAGCCACATCAGCCGGATCGACCTGATCGGTAAGGATGCGATCAAGCTGCGTGACGGCAAGCAGGTCACCGAATTCCATGAGGGCATCCTGCCCTGGGCGCTGCGCAACCCGGTTGCCATCGTGTTCGACGAATACGACGCTGGCCGTGCGGACGTGATGTTTGTGATCCAGCGCGTGCTGGAGCATGACGGCAAACTGACCCTGTTGGACCAGAACGAGATCATCACACCGAACCCCAACTTCCGCCTGTTCGCCACCGCGAACACCGTGGGTCTGGGCGACACCACCGGTCTCTATCACGGCACACAACAGATCAACCAGGCACAGATGGACCGCTGGTCGCTGGTTTCGACTTTGAACTACCTCAGCCACGATGCCGAGACGATGATCGTTCTCTCGAAAGCGCCGCTGTATAACACGGCAGAAGGCCGCAAAACCGTCAGCCAGATGGTTACGGTCGCCGACCTGACACGGACCGCTTTCATGAATGGCGACTTGTCGACCGTGATGAGCCCACGGACCGTGATCAACTGGGCCCAAAACGCCGAGATTTTCCGCAATGTGGGCTATGCGTTCCGCCTGTCCTTCCTGAATAAGTGCGATGAGCTTGAGCGCCAGACCGTGGCAGAGTTCTATCAGCGCTGCTTTGACGAAGAACTGCCGGAAAGCGCGGCAAGCGTGAGCTTGGGTTAACGCCGAATTGCGCCCGGTTTCGGGCGCAATGGCTCCGGCGGAGGTATTTTTAGCCAGATGAAAGCGGATCCGGATTCCTGTTTGGTGGAAATCGGGACGGCAATGTGAAAGGCTTGGGGACATGGCACAAAAGAACGACAACCCTGCTGATCCGTTCAAAAAGGCTCTGGCCGAGGCTACAAAGGTCATGGCCGACGATCCGGAGCTTTCCGTAAGCTATACCGTCGATCCCTCAGGCCTTTCTGGTGAGGCAATGCGGTTGCCTCAGGTGTCGCGCCGGATGACGCGCGAAGAGGTTTTGCTGGCGCGCGGAACTGCCGATGCCTTGGCCTTGCAGCGCCGCTATCACGATGACGCGACCCATATGCGCTATGCCCCGCCCGGAGATATGGCGCGGGACCTCTATGAAGCGATGGAAACCGCCCGGTGCGAGGCGATGGGCGCGCGGGATATGCCCGGTACGGCTTCCAACATTGATGTCAAGATCAGCCATGAAGCCTTACGGCGCGGTTATGACCAGTGCAAGCAGCCCGCCGATGCACCTTTGTCCGTTGCTGCGGGCTATCTAATCCGGCATCTGGCCACCGGGCGTGACCTGCCGCCGGCGGCCAACAATGTCATGAACCTCTGGCGTGGATACATTGAGGAGCAGGCTGGCGGCACGCTTGAGAAGCTCGACGAAATCCTCTCGGATCAGGCAGAGTTTGCCAAGTTCACCCGTCAGGTGATCAAAGATCTAGGTTATGGCGACCAGCTGGGCGATGATCCTGATGAGCTGGACGAAGAACAGGAAGATCAGGCCGAGGAAAACGCCGAAGAGCAGCCCGATCCCGACAGCACCGGGCAAGATGATCAGGAGGAACAGGATCCTGACGCTACGCCCGAGCAGTCGCAGGAAGAACAGCAGGATCAATCTCAGGCCCAAGTCTCAATGGACGAGATGGCCGAGGATGAGATGGGCGATGAGGCGGAGATGCCCGAGGGAGAGGCTCCGCTGGAGCCGCCTGCCCCTCCGCCTGCGTCCGAGGCTGATCCAGAGTACAAGGTCTACCTGAACACCCATGACGAGGAAATCGCTGCCGAGGATTTGGCAGAGCCTGCTGAACTGGAGCGGTTGCGTGCCTATCTGGATCAGCAACTTGAGCCGTTGAAGGGTGCGGTCAGCCGCTTGGCCAACAAATTGCAGCGCCGCTTGCAGGCACAGCAGAACCGGTCGTGGGAATTCGATCGCGAGGAAGGTATCCTCGATGCCGGTCGTCTGGCACGCGTGGTTGCCAACCCGACCACACCGCTGAGCTTCAAGGTCGAAAAGGACACCGAGTTTCGCGATACCGTAGTGACCCTGCTTCTGGATAACTCTGGCTCGATGCGGGGGCGTCCGATTTCGATTGCGGCCATCTGCGCGGATGTTCTGGCCCGGACGCTGGAACGTTGCAATGTGAAGGTTGAAATTCTGGGCTTTACGACCCGCGCCTGGAAAGGCGGTCAGGCCCGTGAAGCTTGGTTGAATGCAGGCCGCCCGCAACAGCCGGGACGTCTGAACGATCTGCGCCATATCATTTACAAGGGCGCCGATGCCCCATGGCGGCGGGCGCGGCCCAATCTGGGCCTGATGATGAAGGAAGGCCTGCTGAAGGAAAACATAGATGGTGAGGCTCTGGAATGGGCCCATCGCCGGATGCTGGCGCGGCGCGAGGCGCGTAAGATCCTGATGGTAATTTCCGACGGTGCTCCGGTCGATGATTCCACGCTCAGTGTGAACCCGGCGAACTATCTGGAGAAACACCTGCGCGACGTGATCGCCATGGTCGAAAAGCGCAAGATGGTTGAATTGCTGGCCATCGGGATCGGGCATGACGTGACCCGGTACTATGACCGTGCAGTTACGATCACCGATGTGGAACAGCTGGCCGGTGCTATGACCGAACAGTTGGCGGCATTGTTCGACAGCGACCCGCGCGCGCGGGCCCGGGTGATGGGGATGAAAAGGGCCAGCTGAGGCTGGCCTTGCCTCCGGCGGGTATTTTTTCAAAAAGATAAAGAGGTGGCTTGAAACCACACTTTGGCTTGAGGGAGGCAGGTATGTTTCAGTCTTTTGAGGTAACAGCACGGCCCGAACAGGGACCTCCGCGATTGACTGCTTTGCGGCAGGAACTAGAGCGCGAAGGTTTGGACGGGTTTCTGGTGCCGCGCGCGGATGCGCATCAGGGTGAGTATGTGGCCCCTCGGGACGAACGGCTGGCGTGGTTGACCGGGTTCACCGGCTCGGCCGGGTTTTGCGCCGCGCTGCGGGACGTGGCCGGGGTGTTCATCGATGGGCGCTATCGGACACAGGTCAAGGCGCAGGTGGCCGACGACTACACTCCGGTGCCCTGGCCCGATGTGAGCCTGAGCAGTTGGTTGAAACAGCAGTTGCCAAACGGGGGATCGGTCGGATTTGATCCCTGGCTTCATGCCGCAGGGCAGATCAAAGCAGCGCAGACGGACCTTGAGGGAAGCGGGATTGAGTTGGTGCGCTGTGCCAATCTGGTGGACCGGATATGGCGGGATCAGCCTGCTCCTCCGATGAACCCAGTCAAGGTACATCCGATTGAGTTTGCAGGGGAAACCGCTGAGAGCAAAATCACCCGAATGGCTGAAAGCCTACGAGACGGCGGGCGGAGTGCGGCGGTGATCACTTTGCCCGACTCGATCATGTGGGTGTTGAACATTCGCGGCTCGGACATTGCTTACAACCCGGTCGCCCATGGCTTTGCCATTCTGCATGCGGACGGGCGTGTTGATCTGTTCATGGCTGCAGCAAAACTAGGCGAAGTGGGAGAAGATCTGGGCCCTCAGGTTTCGGTTCATGAGCCTGATGGATTTCTGGACGCCGTTGCTGCCCTAGAAGGTAAGGTTCAGGTCGATCCGGGCACAGTGCCTCAGATTGTGGCGGATGCGCTTGGGGACTGGATGGTTGACGGTGGCGACCCCTGCGCCCTGCCCAAAGCGCGCAAGAACCCGGCCGAAATCGCAGGCAGCGCCGAGGCCCACCTGCGCGACGCCGTTGCCGTCGTCGAAACGCTGTTCTGGCTGGATCAGCAAACGCCGGGGCAGATCAGCGAAACGCAGGTCGTGACCCGGTTGGAAGAGGCCCGTCGGCGGGACAATGCGCTACAGGATATCTCATTCGACACGATCGCCGGCACAGGTCCCAACGGGGCGATCATGCATTACCGTGTGACTGAAGAGACCGACAGCACCTTGCAGGACGGTCATCTGTTGGTGCTGGACAGCGGCGGGCAGTATCTGGACGGAACCACCGACATCACGCGCACCATCGCAATAGGTGTGGTTGGTGAGACCGAGAAGGCCTGCTTTACTCGCGTGTTGAAAGGCATGATCGCCATGTCGATGCTGCGCTGGCCAATCGGTCTGGCCGGACGCGATATCGAATGCGTCGCGCGCGTGCCTTTGTGGCAGGCCGGGCAGGACTTCAACCACGGCGTCGGTCACGGTGTCGGCGCGTATCTGAGCGTGCATGAAGGCCCGCAACGCCTGTCGCGTGTCAGCCATGTACCGTTTGAGCCCGGCATGATCCTGTCGAACGAACCCGGGTATTACCGCGAGGGCGCGTTTGGCATTCGGATTGAGAACTTGATTGTCGTGGAGGAAGCACCATCGCTGCCCGACGGCGATGAGGAACGGGCCATGTTGCAGTGGCGCACGCTAACCTATGTGCCCATTGACCGCCGCCTGATCCTGGTCGACATGTTGACCGCGCAAGAACGGGATTGGCTTAACAGCTATCACCGCGACGTTGCGGAAAAAATCAGGCCAAGGCTGGGCGAGGACGCTCAACTGTGGTTGGATGCCGCAACTGCGCCAGTCTGACATCAGACTGTCACATAAAATGGGCAAAGGAGAAGCCCTGATAAGAACGAGGGAAAAGACATGGTTGAAATCACGATCACAGAAGCACCCGGCAAATGGAGCGTCCGCTCCGGTGGGGCCATTCTGGGCGAAAGCTCGAACGCGCTTGAGTTGCGCGAAGGTGATCTGGAACCCGTGATCTACTTTCCCCGTTCTGACATTGCGATGGCCTTCCTGGACCGTACGGACAAGGTGATCCACTGCCCGCACAAAGGCGATGCTACGCATTTCTCGATCGTGAATAAATCCTCGGTCACCGAAAACGCGGCCTGGAGCTTTGAGGCACCCGGTAAGGATACCGCCGGCCTCAAAGACTATCTGGCTTTCTACCCGGTGGACTCGATCAAGGTCGAACAGATTTGAGGCCGCAAGTACCTAGTTACGTCTGTCAGAAACTGTAGCTGTACCCAAGAATGAGCGAGTGCGACGAGTAGCGGCCATCCGTGAGATCTGTTGGGATGAACACTTGGGTCGTGGTGAAATCAAGATCGCCGGTCGTCTTGTAACGGTACCCGATGTCGATGTTTCCGCGTTCCCCTACTTGGAAGCGGCCGCCAAACCCCAATTGCCCTGCAATGGCGGTGTCACTGTCATCGACCAATGTGACGCCAGCACCGGACTGACCGTCGTGGGAAACCCGCGCAAACCCAAGCCCGCCGCCAACATAGGGCTTGAACCTGCCCTGCACCGGGATGTCATACCAGAGGTTTACCATCCCGAATGTCGCATCAAAGCTTCCGTCGTACTGGGTAAACGGGCGGCCGATTTCCTTTGTATCATTCGAGGCGTGTGAAAGTTCGAATTCGGCCCGCAGATTTGGCGCGACCTTCATTCCGACGGCCAGTCCGTAGGAGATTCCAGTGTTGGTTGTGATGGTGCCTTGACCGACCACGATTGAAGGAACCGTTTGAAAGAAATCAAAATCATAGTCGCCCATATCGGTAACACCGAGAAAGCCAGTGACATACGGCGCCTCCTGCGCGCGAGATTGGGCAGCACCAATCATCGAGATCGCAACCGCCGCTATCAGCCAAGAAAATCGTTCGTGAGACATGTCCAAACCTCAATCAGAGTGACTTTCATGAGAAGTTCGTCAATTAGGCTAGGAGACACCGCACTTTCAGACAACGTGTTCAATTCAAAGAGAAGCCCATAGTGGCCCGGCCGCCACCAAAACCTCATGAGTGTTCCTCAGCCGCTGTCCCCGCCAGTAAAGAGGTCGCGATCAAAATCGAGCGCATAGCCAGGAAGTCCGACCTATTGCACATAGAAAATGGGCAAAGCGGTGAAGGCAAGGCAATGCGCAAAGGCAGGCAAGACACAAAACCCGCCGCCGGCCAGAGCGCGCGGGATGCGGCTGACCACCCAGCATCGCATTGGTCATGGGAAATCTGCTCTGAAAATACCCTCTCTGTTTTTCAGACCTAACCCCTCAAATCAACGATCGCGGGTGATCACGCGCCAATCACGCAGCTGTTTCATGCAAGGCGGTGCATTTGCCCTAATACTGAGCGCGAAAAAGGATCGGAGGGTGCCATGTCTGTTTCTCGTCGCCAATTTGTCGGAATGGTCGGAGCCAGCGCGCTGGCACCTGCCGCAAGTTGGGCGCAGGAAGACCCTGTGTTGGACGCGCTGCACAGTACGCTGCGCGGCGGTCGAACGGATTTCGAGGCTAAGATGGCCTTTCTGGCTCAGCGCGGAAACCCGGATGTGGTCCCTGCTCTGTTGACCGCCATGCGCTTCACCGACCGGCGGCGGGACGACATCGTCGAGGTGATGGAGACTCTGACCGGCGAGCAACTTGGCACCGACTGGTTCGACTGGATGCTGTGGCAAGAGCAGAACCCTCAGATCGTCCCACACCCTTCTTTGATCCCGTTCAAACGCGAGGTCTTGCTGCGGATCGACGACAATTTCGACCTGTTCCTGCGTCCCGAATACCTGCAGCGCGAGCGGATGAAGATCCGGCTGGAGGAGATCACCTGGGGCGGCGTGCGCAAGGATGGCATCCCTTCGCTGGACAATCCGAAGCTGATCTCGGCCTCCGACGCCGACTATCTGAAAGAGGATGATCTGGTCTTTGGGGTCTCGATCAACGGTGACGTGCGTGCTTACCCGCTTAGGATCATGGGCTGGCACGAGATGTTCAACGAGGTGATCGGCGGCGTGCCGGTGGCATTGGCCTATTGCACCCTCTGCGGGTCGGGCATCTTGTTTGAGACGCAAGTGCCGGGGCGGCGGAAACCGTTTGTCTTCGGCTCCTCGGGGTTCCTGTATCGCTCGAACAAGCTGATGTTCGACCGCGAGACGCACTCGCTGTGGAACCAATATACCGGCAAACCCGTCGTGGGCCCCCTGGTCGACAGCGGGATCGAGCTGAAGCAGCGCCCGGTGGTGATCACGACCTGGGACAGCTGGAAGAACTCTCACCCGGGCACGCGCGTCTTGTCGCTCAGCACCGGGCATCGTCGCAACTATGGCTCAGGTGTGGTGTATCGCGAGTATTTCGCCTCGCCCGAGTTGATGTTCCCGGCTTTGGTAGATCAGTCCGAGCATCGCCAGAAGGACTACATCTTCACCATCCGCCAGTTCGGCGCCGCGCGGGCCTGGCCGCTGGACGCCTTCGACCGGACCCGTGTGATCAACGACGCGATTGCGGATCGGCCTTTGGTTCTGATCGGCAACTCAGACCGCCGGACAGTGCGCGCCTACGAGCGTGCAGGCCACCGGTTCAAAGCATCAGGCGGAGGTCTGGTCGATGAGAGCGGTCGCAAATGGACCTTGTCTGAAGAGATGCTGATCGGACCGGATGGCACACAATTGCCGCGCGTGGCCGGG
Organism: Ruegeria sp. CL3; assembly: GCF_056536505.1. Lineage (NCBI taxonomy): Bacteria > Pseudomonadati > Pseudomonadota > Alphaproteobacteria > Rhodobacterales > Roseobacteraceae > Ruegeria > Ruegeria sp. CL3. The sequence goes on from NZ_JBQFPT010000002.1 coordinate 119,153, forward strand.
CATATCTCTTATTGGTTCGCGTGGGACAACTACCTGGGTGACGCGGCGAGCGTGTATAACGGCTAGGAGTGTTCCTCGGCCGCTGTCGCAGCCAGCGCTCGGTTATAGGCCTTTAGAACGTCGATGTGATAGAGCGCGCCAACCGGCGTCTCTGTCCCGTTTTCGTCCATGACGATCACGGGGATACAAGGAATATCATCGCGGTCAAAATAGGGCATCGCCGCCTCGAGTGTCGCGCTTGCCTTGACGCAGAGGCCTTTTTCGATCAGCGCCCGCGCTTCCTCCTTGGTGATCGAGCGCGCATCGCCAATCGGTCGCATTACCGCTCCAGCACGCAGCATCGCCAACAGATAGGCCTGTGGTCCCGCCGCCAGATGCACATTGCGACGTTCCAGCTGGGTAAGGAAGAACGACCGGTCCACAAGTCGTGAGGCCAAGGCGGTGGACATCGACACCGATACCATAACCGCTAGACCGATCTGCCAGTCTCCGGTCAGTTCGAACACAATCAAAGTGGTCGAGATCGGCGCGCCCAGAACTGCGGCGGCCACGGCGCCCATACCAGCGAAAGCGTAGAGGGTATGGGTCCCCGATACATCCGGCAGCAATCCGGTGGCGATCAGCCCAAAGGCCAGTCCGGTCAGCGCTCCGATCATCAGGGAAGGCGAAAACACCCCTCCGCCCATGCGCCCGCCCATAGTGATTGCAACGGCCACTGTCTTGAGGACCGCAAACAGGATCGCTGTGGTCAGCACCAGATCGCCGGTCAGGGCGCGAATCGTCGTTTCATACCCAACGCCAATGATATGCGGGAACCAGATCGCCAGAAGACCCAGCATTGCACCCGAAACCGCCGGGCGCAGCCATCCGGGCAAAGACAATCGGGCTTGAACATGATTGCCGATATCCTCGGCGAAAAAGATCGATCGCATCAGTAGCAAGGATACCAACCCACAGATCAGCCCGAGGATTAGGAAGGCAGGTAGTTCGACGTAGAATTGCAGTGAACCGGGCGTATCCAGCGTAAACTCGGTGACGTCGCCATATTCCAGCCGGTTGATCACCGTCCCCGCAACCGAGGCAATGACGATGGGTGCGAAAGCGTGGACTGCGAAGTGGCGCAGAACGACCTCAAGCGCGAACAGCGCGCCCGCTATGGGCGCGTTAAAGCTGGCAGAGACTGCAGCAGCTACAGCGCAGCCCAACAGGTCGCGCCCAGTGATTCCGTCCGCATGAATGCGGTCGCTGACCCAGGTCGAGATGACCCCGGCCATATGGACCACCGGCCCTTCCCGCCCTGTGGAGCCACCTGTACTGAGTGTGATCAGCGAGGCGAACAACGAAGCGACGCCAGCCTTGGTCTCAACCCGCCCATCGCTGACCGCCGCCCCTTCGATCACATCCGCGACCGAACGGACACGGCCATCGTCGGTAAAACGCGTGAGGATCAGCCCCACGATCACCCCACCGATGATCGGAATGATCAGCACGATGAACCAAGGCAGCTTCTCGGCATGACTGTGCAACAGCAGGATATCCTCGGTATCGTAGATATAGGCCTGCAAGCCGCGGATCGCCTTGCGGAACCCTAGCGCCATGAACCCCGCCGCAATCCCGATCGCCAGAGCGATAAACCAGAACTGGATTTGGCTTGGTCCTCGGCGACGCATCACCCGCAACGCATCCTTGATCGCGGCCAGAGCCTGATTGAGCTGGTTGCGCAGAACGGTGCGGGTTGATTGGGTCATTGGCTCTCGGGGGTCATATCTTAACCCTTAGTAAGCCACGGCGAGGTCTGAGAAAAGTAAGATAGCGACGGTCAGGCCAGCAGATTGCGCCAAAGACGCATTAAGCCTCCAACAAAGCGCGCGCAGCCGCGCGCGCTTCATCTGTGATCGTATCGCCCGAGACCATGCGGGCAATTTCGTCCACGCGATCTATTTCGGCCAGCGGCACTACGGTCGAAAGCGTCTGGCCATCGGTAACCTGCTTCTGCACACGCCAGTGATGGGCTGCGCGCGCGGCGACCTGAGGGGAATGCGTGACGACCAGAACCTGCCCGCCTTGTGCCAGAGACGCCAGCCTGCGGCCCACCGCATCAGCGGTCGCACCGCCCACACCCCGGTCGATCTCGTCAAAGATCATGGTCCGGGCGCTGTCATCGCCGGACAGGCAAACTTTCAACGCCAGCAGAAAGCGGCTGAGCTCCCCGCCCGAGGCGATCTTGTTCAGCGGTCCCGATGGTGCGCCTGGGTTGGTGGAAACCGTAAAGGCCACCGCGTCGGTGCCCTCAGGTCCGGGATCGGACGCGGTAAGTTCGGTCCGAAACACCGCGCGTTCCATTTTCAGCGGCGCAAGCTCGGCCATGACGGCCTGATCCAACTGTCCAGCCGCCGCTTGACGCGCAGCGCTAAGATCTGCCGCAGCCGCATCATAGGTCGCCTGGGCCGCCTCAACCGCAGCACGTTGGTCGGCCAGATCGGCGTCGCCCGCATCCAGCTTACCCAAGCGATCACGCAGAGTATCGGCAAAGGTGCCCAAATCATCCGGGGCCACATCATGTTTACGGGCCAGTGCTCGGATGGCGAACAAACGCTCCTCGGCGGCTTCTAGGTCGGCGGGATTGAAGTCCAGCGCCTGAAGGCAGGCGTTCACACCGTCCTGCGCCTCACCCAATTCGATCATGGCCCGACCAAGCGCTGCAATCGGCTCCTCCAACTGGCCACCTGCAGAGTCCGACACGCCTTCGAGCCAACGTGTCGCATCCGAAATCGCGCCTTCGGCCCCGTCACCACCCAGCAGATCAAATGCGCGGGCGACATCGTCGCGGATACGCTCTGCCCCTTGCATCATGCGGCGGCGGGCATCGAGATCAGCGTCTTCTCCAGGTTGCGGATCGAGCTTGTCCAACTCGGCCACGGAATGGCGCAGGAATTCCTCTTCAGCGCGCATGGCTGCCAAAGCGGCCTCGGTCTCGGCCAGCGCTTTGCGGCTGCGCGACATCTCCGACCACGCCTGACGGACCTTGGCCAATAGTTCCGAGACCTGAGCATAGTCATCCAGCAGAACACGGTGCCCACGAGGGTTCAGCAATCCCCGGTCATCATGCTGCCCATGCAATTCGATCAGTGTTTCCGACAAAGCCCGCAGAACCTCACCTGAACAGCGGCGATCATTGACCCAAGCGGTTTTTCGGCCCTCTGCCGTGTTGACGCGGCGCAGGATCAATTCTTCACCACCCGGCAAACCAGCCTCAGACAGAACAGCATGGGCAGGGTGGCCCTCGGGCAATTCGAACTCGGCCACAACCTCGCCCTGTGCCGCGCCTTGGCGCACCAGCTCAGCCCGTCCACGCCATCCAAGAACGAAGCCCAGCGAGTCCAGAAGGATCGACTTGCCCGCGCCGGTTTCACCGGTCAACGCGTTCAGGCCCGGCTGAAAACTCAATTCCAGCCGGTCAATGATCAGCATGTCGCGAATATCGAGGGCGCGCAGCATCGGGTCTTTAACGTCCCAAGCCTGATGACATGGCGATTACAACCACTCACCTTTGATCGTCTGGCGATAGATCGTGCTGAGCCAGTTGTTGCCACGGCTCTTCAGATCCAACCCACGCGAGGTCAGCAGCTTGTACCCGTCATCATACCACTCCGAGGACTGGTAGTTGTAGCCCAGGATCGCGCCCGCCGTCTGCGCCTCATCAAACAGGCCGAGCGACAGGTACGCCTCGATCAGTCGATAGAGCGCCTCGGCGGTGTGAGAGGTGGTCTGGAAATCCTCAACGACGACGCGGAACCGGTTGATGGCCGCGACGTAGTGATCCTGACGCAGGTAATAGCGCCCGATCTCCATCTCTTTGCCGGCCAGATGGTCAAAGGCCAGATCGAATTTCAGCACAGCAGAGGTGGTGTATTCGCTGTCCGGATAAACCTCAATCACAGTGCGCAACGCTTGCAGCGCCTGAAAGGTTAGACCCTGATCGCGGCCGACTTCGTCGATCTGGTCATAATAGCTGAGCGCCAGAAGATACTGCGCATAAGCCGCATCTTCGTCCGTTGGGTAGAAGTCGATATAGCGCTGAGCCGCGGCACGGCTTTCTTCGTAATTCTTGTCGGCATGGAACGAAAACGCCTGCATGATTAAAGCGCGTTTGGCCCAATCGGAATAAGGATACAGACGCTCAACTTCCGAGAAATACCACGCCGCATCATCTGAGCGATTCTGCGACAGCTCATACTCACCGCGTGTGTAGATCTGTTCCGGCGTGAACCCTTCAAGGTTCTGATCCCGATCCGCGCCTTTGCTACCGAACAGGCCTCCCCCGTTGCCGCAGGCGCTCAAAACTGCTGCCAGAAGAATCGCACTTGCGAATCTGACTGCCGCTTTGTTGCCAACCATACCGCTCATCCTTAGTCGTCTTACTTACAGGATCCTAACCGGATCGAGCCTTGGTCTAGCACAGAAAATTCCGGTGCAAAACGCATTATCCACTTACTGGCGGAAATGTCGTCAGAGTTGATCAGATCAGGCGACAGCAGGGATTTCGGCGGCAATAAGGCCCTGACCGGGCAGACGGGCGGCCTGCTCGGGGGTGCACAGGATCGGACGAACCGCGCCGGGCGTTTCGAACAATGTACGCAACAGCGTGTTGGTCATGGAATGGCCCGACTTGTCGCCGGTGAAGTGACCCAGAATCGGACCACCAGCCAGATAGAGATCACCCAGCGCGTCGAGCATCTTATGGCGCACAGCTTCATCCGCGTGGCGGAAACCGCCCGGTGTAAGAATCTCGGTGCCCTGAACGACCACCGCGTTTTCCAGAGTCCCGCCCAAAGCCAAGCCGTTCTCACGCATGGTTTCGACGTCGATCCGACGGCAGAAGGTGCGGCTATCGCTAAGTTCGCGCACGAAGGACCCGTTGCGCATATCCAGCGTTTTCGTTTGGCTCCCGATGGCCGCATCCTCGAAATCGATGTGGAAGTCGATGATCAGCCCGTCCGCAGGCTTGATCGAGGCACTGGCCCCTTCACGAGACGCCGTCACAGGCTTCAACACTTCGTAGGCCAGAACCGGGCTGGCCTGCCGGCGAACGCCCTTCGCCATAATGCCCCGTACAAAGTCGATCGAGGATCCATCCATAATCGGAACTTCGGGCCCGTCAATCTCGATCAAAGCGTTGTGGACCCCGCACCCGGCAAGCGCTGCCATGATGTGTTCAATGGTCGAGACGGAAACACCGGCGTCATTCACCAGACGGGTGCAAAGCGGTGTACGCTCGACCATGTCGTAGACTGCAGGGATCAACGCATTGCCCAGCTCAATATCCGTCCGCTTGAACCAAATCCCGTGACCGGCGGCTGCCGGTTTCAGAACCATGATTGCAGGCTGACCGCCATGCAGTCCGACGCCGTTAAACGTAACCGGAGATTTGAGCGTATGTTGCAAAATGAGCCTCAGAGCGTAGTGTCCAGCCTATACGGGCTGTGTTGGACACTGAGTTAAGGAAGAGGCCCCTCAGGCTCAACTCACTCTTTGCAACTGAATGAAACATGAATGTGACAGATCGGCAAAACCCTGCTCAGGGCTATTTAAGATCTTGTAAATCATGAAAAAAGGGCCGCCTTTTGGCGACCCTTTACGATGATTTTGTGACCGCGATCAGTTGGCTTGACGCCGCAGGAAGGCCGGAATTTCGATGCGATCCTGATCCGGATCAGCCTCGTCCTGGACAGGTGCCGTAGCGTCAGCTTGGCGCATTTGCGGCTGATGACGCGGCGGTTGCGCGGGCGTATCTGCCGCGTGGCCGGTCATCCGGTCGATCAGACGATTGAACCCGAAGCGGGGGCGTTCTTCGTGTTCTGCCTGCGGCTGAGGGGCTGGTTCCTGAGGCCGAGTAGCCGTCAGGCGTTGCGCCGCTGAGGGGACATTCTGAACTGCGGCCTGAAGGCGCTGCAGCGCCTCGGGCGAGGGGGTGCCGGCAGAATGCTGATGTGGCGCGGTATAGGTTTCGGGGGTCTCTTCGACCGGTTCCGGCTGCGGTTCGAACTCGGCCACACGCGGCTGGTAGGCCGGGGGCGGAAGACCATCATCATCCTGTTCAACTTGCGGCTGGAACTGGCTCGTGGCCGGCTCTTCTGCCGCTTCGAACAGTGATGGTTCACGGTTTTCGGTCTGAACCGGCGTGGCCTCCGCTGCGACGGGTGCCTCTTCCTGCACCGGCTCTTCAGCAGAAACGGTGCGCGTCAAAGGCTCGGACATCGAACGGCGCGCGACCGGAACTTCCGAGGTCTTCTCGCTGGCGTCGATGCCGGTTGCGACGACCGAAACGCGCATACCCCCTTCCATTGCGGTATCCAGCGTCGAGCCGACGATGATGTTTGCCTCGGGGTCCACTTCCTCGCGAATGCGGTTGGCGGCTTCGTCCAGTTCGAACAGCGTCAGGTCGTGCGAACCGGTGATGTTGATCAGCACGCCCTTCGCGCCCTTGAGGCTGATTTCGTCCAGCAGCGGGTTGGCGATGGCCTTTTCCGCCGCCTGAATGGCGCGATCTTCGCCAGTGGCTTCGCCGGTGCCCATCATCGCCTTGCCCATCTCGTCCATCACGGCGCGCACGTCCGCGAAGTCAAGGTTGATCAGGCCCGGACGAACCATCAGATCGGTCACGCCCTTAACGCCCTGATACAGCACGTCATCCGCCATCGAGAATGCCTCGGTGAAGGTGGTCTTTTCATTGGCCAGACGGAACAGGTTTTGGTTGGGGATTATGATCAGCGTGTCGACGACCTTTTGCAGCGATTCAACGCCGTCTTCAGCCTGACGCATGCGCTTGGCCCCTTCGAACTGGAAGGGCTTGGTGACAACACCAACCGTGAGCACGCCCAGCTCACGCGCGGCTTGCGCGATGATCGGAGCAGCACCCGTCCCGGTGCCACCGCCCATGCCGGCAGTGATGAAGCACATGTGCGCGCCCGCGAGATGGTCGACAATCTGTTCAATGCTTTCTTCTGCGGCAGCGGCGCCAACGGTCGGACGAGCCCCTGCCCCCAAACCTTCGGTGACCTTTACACCCAGCTGCACCCGCGCCGAGGACTGGCTTTGCTGCAGCGCCTGCGCGTCGGTGTTCGCGACGACGAAATCCACGCCGTCCAGCTGCTTTTCAATCATATTGTTGACCGCGTTACCGCCCGCGCCGCCAACGCCAAATACTGTAATCCGAGGCTTCAGTTCGTCGTGCCCGGGCATCGAAAGATTCAATGTCATGCTCTGTCCGCCTGTATTTTTGTTCCGCCAAAGCGGTGTTTTTCTTTACCTATCCATCTTCGATTCTAGCGATGTGATGCGTAAAGGTCACGTCAAAAATCACGAGATTCCACAAAATATGGACGAAATAAGGCAGCAACCGGCGGCATTTCGCAGGCTTTGCCAAATATAGCGGAAACAACGCGGATCACTACAAGACACAGAGCATCCGAGCAGTGAACGACCTACGCGTCACGCCCCGGATTCGAACCAAAACTACTGCGGAAAACTGCTCAATGTCCTGCCGCAAGACCTCTGACGGGCCCTGTGGATATCTTGAGGGATAAATCAGGCCTTCGCAAGGTGTTTTTCAACTGATTGGGGCACTTGGACAATTCAGGCTGTAATTGGTCATGCTGCGCACCTCCTGGATTTCCCCATTGCCCAGCTCTGCCAGCCGGACCATCAAACGGCCCTGATATTCGAATGGCCACCAGCAGACGGGAATGCCGTCTGTATCATCGTCATAGAGAAAACAGATCTGCCCATTCGGTGTCGTGATCTGACCGTAGACGCATCCCCCACCCTCGACCCGCCAGACCGAGGTCTTGCGGTTCAGGAACTGCTCGGTTCCCACCAGATCACCGCTGCGGATTTCGTGGAATTGCACCGTTTTGCCAAGCACAGCATCCAGAAACGTCTCAGGTGAGATGACGGACTGCGCCGAAGCGAGGCCGGGCGCAAGCGCCACGCACAAGGCGCGGCGCAGGGCTCTACCAATTGTCACGGAACCACCGAACGGCGCGCTTGAACGGGCGCGCGGCATAGGTGTCCACGGGGATCTCGAAATCCCACCACTCATCCTGCGGATGCGCCGCAAACAGGCTGAGACCAACGGCCGAGGAAAAGCCCGGGCCGGTGGCGGATTGCGGCAGGCCGTGAACGCGCAGCGGGCGGCCCAGACGGACGCGCTGGCCAAGGATACGGGTCGCGAGGCCGTCGAGCCCCATGATCTGGCTACCTCCACCAGTCAGCACGATCTGCTGGCTGGGCATATGTTCGAATCCGGCGGCATCGAGGCGGACGCGCACCTCTTCCAGAATCTCTTCGACCCGAGGGCGCATTATCCCGATCAGCTCGGCCCGGCTGACGGTGCGGCGATCATGCTCCCAATCGCCGGTATCGCCGCCAATATCGATCAGGTCGCGATCATCGGCTCCGGTCGCGTGAACACCGCCATTGAAAGTCTTGATCCGCTCGGCCACGGCGGTTGGCACGCCAAGGCCCATCGAGATATCCTGTGTGACGTGATCACCACCCATGCGCACGCAATCGGCGTAGATCATGTGTTTCTTCATGAAGATCGACACGCTGGTGGTCCCGCCACCCATGTCGATGCAGGCCGCGCCCAACTCCTGCTCATCCTCGACCAGAGCCGAGATACCCGACACATAGGCCGAATTTGCAATACCTGCGAGTTCCAGATCGCACCGCTTGATACAGCGGACGATGTTCTGGATCGCAATCGCGTCTACGGTCAGCATATGCATGTCGACGGCCAGAGATTGCCCCATCTGCCCGCGCGGGTCGATCAGGCCTGAGCGGTTGTCCAATGCGAAATTCACCGGCTGGGCATGCAGAACCTCACGCCCAGCCCCGTAATCCGGGACATCGCAGGCGTTCAGAACACGACCAACCTCGGCCTCGGTCACAAGCTGGCCTTCCAGATCGACCTGCGCATCCAAACCGTAGGAACGTGGGTTCGCGCCCGAGAAACAAGCAATGACGTGATCGACGCGGATATCGGCCATCTTCTGCGCGGCTTGCAGGGCGGTGCGGATCGCACGCTCGGTTTCCTGCATGGCGGTAACTTCGCCAAACTGCACTCCGCGCGAACGCGTGGTCGCCGCGCCAATGACCCGGAACCCGGTCTGCCCGGCCATCGAGCCGATGGTGTTATCCTCACTCAGTCGCCCGGTGCCATCAAACCGAAGCACGAGGCACGAGATTTTCGAGCTACCCACATCCAGAATGGCGATAACGCCCCGCTGCATCGCTTGTCTGCGCATTTGCCGCATGGCGCGTTGGGACTGATAAAGATCGGTCATCATGGTCGTTACTGCCCGTTACCCACTGTCACTTTTGTATTCCACCAGTCTTCGCTGGCGGCTTTGGTCATTCTGATCGTTGGCCGCTGTCCGAGGCGCATATCCACTACGGCCACGTCACGCTCCAACAGGTCCTGTACTTCGTTTACGGCCAACACCCGTTCGAGCGCGCGCACCGGGCGGTCCGTCGGCAGCATGATGCGCTGGCCGCGATCCAGCACCAGATCCCAGCGCCGCTCGCCAATACGCACCAGGCCCCGAACACGGGTGCCAAGGCTGCGTGAGGTGCGGAAAATCTCAAGCGCTTCGGCGACATGCTCATCCGCGCCCTTGCCCGCGATCAAGGGCAGGTCGCTGTGATCCTTGCGTGAGGCGATCAGGTCCACATGAACGCCGGTCTCATCCAAAAGCTCAATAGACTCTCGGGTGCGCCACACGATGACAGGCTGACGCTCGACAACGTCCACCTGCAGGATGCCACCGGGCCGAATGCGCACAGTGGCCGATTTCACCGGATCAAGCCCGGTAATCGTGTCGCGCATCTTTTCGACGTCCAGATCCCAAGAGCTGATCGGGAAATCCAGAGGCACCACCTCTCGAATGTCATTAGACAGGCCGGGACCTGCGCCATCAATGGCCATCAGATTGACCATGAACTCAGGACGCTCCTGTATCGAGGTGCGTATGTCGGCGATATAGGTATTGAGCGCCTCGCGCCGCTCCTCGGACGCAAAGTAGAGCCCGACGGCGGCCGCAACAGCGCAGATCGGCAGACCCAGCTTGACGCCCATACGGATGCCCGGCGTCAACATCCAACGCTGGAACCGGTAGCTGAGGCGCGACGGTGCCGGATCAGACCGACGCGCGGTGCGGTTGAACAGCTTCACCCCGCCCAAACGCAGAACAGGCTGCGTTTCATGGGATTCGGTATCAGCGGATTCGAAATCAGCATCCGGCCCGGCCAGAGGTTTGGCCCGATGGATCACTGGCGCGCGGGAGGCTCTTAGCGGTCGCATGAGGCGTCCTCCACCATCCAGGCGCAGAGCTGTCCGAAACTCATCCCGCAGTGTTCTGCCTGTTCCGGCACCAGAGAGGTTGGCGTCATACCGGGCTGGGTGTTCGTTTCCAGAAGGAACAACCCATCCGCGCCCATAGTGTCGTCCCAACGGTAGTCGGTACGGGTCACGCCGCGGCAGCCCAAAGCGTTGTGCGCTTTCAAAGCGTAGCCCATGCAGCGGTCAAAGATATCCTGCGGGATGTCAGCGGGCAGCACATGCCACGAGCCGCCGGGCTTGTATTTGGCATCGTAGTCGTACCAACCACCATCCGTCATGATCTCAGTCACGGTCAGGGCGCGATCACCCATCACGGTCACCGTCAACTCACGTCCCGCAACGTATTTTTCGACCATGATGTGATCGGGCATATCCTCCGACAACTGCGGAGGACCGTTCGACCCTTCGTGGACGATGTAGATGCCGACGCTCGACCCTTCGTTGTTGGGCTTGGCGACGTAAGGCGGCTCCATCACGTGAACCTCAACCACCTCGACCTTGGGCACGATCACGCTGGGAACAATGGGCAGTCCTTCGACCTGATAGACCTCTTTGCTGCGCTGCTTGTCCATTGCAAGCGCCGAGGCCAAAACACCCGAATGGGTGTAGGGAATACGCATCCACTCCAACAGACCCTGCACGCAGCCATCCTCGCCCCATCGGCCATGCAGAGCGTTGAAAACCACATCTGGGTTGATATCCAAAAGGCGCGCGTAGAGGTCGGGACCTGCGTCCAGTTCAACCACTTCAAAGCCTTCTCCCACAAGGGCGGCTGCGCATTCGCGCCCAGAGCTGAGAGACACCTCGCGTTCCGCCGAGGGGCCACCCATCAATACCGCCACTTTGGGGTTTGTCCTACTCGACATACCCAATGTGCGCCTCAATGTCCCCGGACCTTATGTGGTGGTCCGTACTGCGTTTATGCCTTTGATCCGTCGCCGTTAATTGCCTGTTATGGTCTGACGGTTGGGGCTTTATTCTTTCAGCGGATCACCGACCCGCATGATTTCCCACTCTAGCGTGATGCCGCTTGTTTCGTAAACCTTTTTTCGCACCTCTTCACCCAGACCTTCGAGGTCCGCCGCGGTCGCCTCGCCCGTATTGATCAGGAAATTCGAGTGCTTGGGGCTCATCTGCGCGCCACCTTTCTTGGCCCCACGCATGCCCGCATCGTCGATGACCTTCCAAGCCTTGAGGTCATGCACATCATCTGCCTTCCCGGTCGAGGAGAACCCTGCCGGATTGCGAAAGGTCGACCCGGCGCTGCGGTCTTTGGTGGGCTGGGTCTCGTCGCGCTTTTGCAACTGCGCCGTCATTCGGGCATGAAGCGCGTCAGGTTCACCTTCCGGGCCTTCGAAACTTGCCGAGATCAGCACCGCACCATCAGGCAGATCGGATTGACGGTAGCGAAAGTTCAGGTCCTCGGGGCCAAGCTCAATCACTTCACCCCGCCGTGTGACGACAGTGGCCCTTTTCAGAACATCCGCCGTGTAGCTGCCATAACACCCTGCGTTCATGCGCACAGCACCACCGATAGAGCCCGGTATTGTGCGCAAGAAGGTCAGATCCACACCGGCATCCGCCGCTTTGCGCGCCACATGCGCATCCAAAGCCGCCGCGCCAGCGGTTACCCTAGTGCCCTCGATCTCAATCCCATTGAAGCCCCGCCCCAGCCGTATCACCACGGCGCGCAATCCGCCATCGCGCACTATGAGGTTCGAGCCGACGCCCATCGGGAAGATTACGACGTCATCGGGAAGCTCGCGCAAAAAGCCCTGCAGATCTTCTACATCCGCAGGTTGGAACAAATAGTCAGCTGGACCGCCGACACGCAGCCATGTCAGGTCGCTGAGACTTCGGTTTTCGGACAGTTTGCCACGAGGCACAGGAAGAACAGTCATAGCTGCTAACTCGCGGATTCAGAGCGAGTTGGCAACATGCATCCGCAGTGAAACGGTCAAATTCGCCGACGAAGCCACCGCCCCAGATAGATCACCGGCCAGCGCAGTATCGACATACCCATCACGAGGACTATCAGCCCGACCCATGGGCCGTTCTCATAGGTGACATATCCAAGCAGAGGGATACCGACCGCGATCAGGATATAGGCGCGGGTCCAGTGGTTGTCCTTGCTGGGGATCATCGCAAGCAAGTTCGCAACAAGGCCCCACAGGGCCGCGAGGGCAAGAGAGAGGGTCACTCCATCACCTCCCCTCGCACCCACTTGCGCCAGTAATAGCGGATCGGGTTGCGGAACATTGAGGCGAAACCTCCGAAGGCCAGAACCGACCAGACCCATCCATGGTCATAACCCAGCCAGATGATCATCACCGGCGCGCAGATCAACAGCACAATCCCCGGAGGGAATTGCAGCCGCATCGGCAGCAAGGCCACGATAGTGGCGCTGATCGCCCAAAGGGCGGCAAAGATGGTTGAATAGTCCATTGTCCCCTCCTGGGACGTGGTCTTGGCAATAGATCACACATCTTCAGGTTGTGCAGCAAATAAGATCCGCCGTCAAACAGCCTGTTTTCGTTGCAACCGTTGCGGCAAGCCGTTCGCCCATGCGCTGATTGTCCCTGCCCCAAGGCATACGACCATGTCGCCCGGGCGGGCTTGTTCGCGGACCAGACGCTCCAGATCGTTTTCGTCCAGCAAGGCGCGTGCGTGGCGGTGGCCGTGACGGATGAGGCCCTGCACCAGATCATCGCGCGAAGCACCTTCGATCGGCTCTTCTCCGGCAGCGAAGATGTCGGCGATTGCAACCACGTCAGCGTCGTTGAAGCAGGTGCAGAAGTCATCGAACAGGTTGGACAGGCGCGAATAGCGGTGCGGCTGGTGAACGGCGATCACGCGACCCTCGGTCGCTTGGCGGGCCGCTTTCAGGACGGCGGCGATTTCGACCGGGTGGTGGCCGTAATCGTCGATGATGGTGACACCGTCGACCTCTCCGACCTTGGTGAAGCGGCGGTTGACGCCACCAAAGTTGGCCAGCGCCTCGCGGATTTCAGTGGTCTTCATGCCCAGATGACGCGCCACGGCCACAGCCGACAATGCGTTCGAGACGTTGTGATCACCCGGCATCGGCAGCGTGCAGCCCTCGATCACCGTGTCTTCGTATTGCAGATGGATATCGAAATGCGCGACACCACCTTTGTAAGTCAGGTTCTCCGCTCGCACATCCGCCTGCGCGTTGAAGCCATAGGTGCGCACGCGGCGGTCGGTAATGCGCCCGACCAGCGCCTGTACTTCGGCATGGTCTGTGCAGCACACCGCCAGACCGTAGAAGGGCAGGTTCGATACGAACTCATAGAACCCATCACGTAACCTGTCGAAATCACCCCAATGCTCCATATGCTCGGGGTCGATATTGGTGACGATGGCGATGGTTGCAGGCAGGCGGTTGAAGGAGCCGTCGGATTCGTCGGCTTCGACCACCATCCATTCGCCCTGCCCCATGCGCGCGTTCGAGCCATAGGCGTGAATGATACCGCCATTGATGACGGTTGGGTCGAAATCTCCGGCCACCATCAGCTCGGCCATCATCGTGGTCGTGGTGGTTTTGCCATGCGTCCCGGCGATTGCGATGTTCGAGCGCAGGCGCATTAGTTCGGCCAGCATATCGGCGCGGCGAACGACGGGCAGGCCCTGCGCGCGCGCTTCGTCCAGTTCCGGGTTGCCCGGTTTGATAGCGGTCGAGGTGACGACCACGGCGGCGTTTTGCAGGTTTTCAGCCTTCTGCCCCACAAAAATCTCGGCCCCCAGAGACGCCAACCGATCCGTGATCTTCGACGCTTTCAGGTCCGACCCCTGTACCCGGTAGCCAAGATTCAGCAACACCTCAGCGATGCCCGACATTCCGATCCCGCCGATCCCAACGAAATGGATCGGTCCTACGTCCTGCGGTAGTTTGGTTGCGGGGTTCATGTGGTCTCCTTTTGCGCCAGTTGCTCGACAAGGGCGACCAGACGCTCGGTGGCGTCGGGGGCTCCGGTCGAGAGGGCGGCATGGGCCATTTTCTGTGCGGCTTCGGGGTTGGTCAAAACCGTGGTCATTTGCTCAGTCAGTGAGGGAACGTCAAGCGCCTTTTCGGGGATCATGATCGCCCCGCCTGCCTGCACCAGTCCTCGGGCATTGGCGGTTTGGTGATCGCCTGCGGCGGCGGCGAAAGGGATCAGGATCGACGGGCGACCGATAACCGAGATATCGGCCACGCTCGACGCGCCCGAACGGCTGATGACAAGCTGTGCATCCGACATGCGGCGCGGAACGTCATCAAAGAACGGCTGCACATCCGCGCGAATGCCGTGATCGGCGTAGAAGGCCGTAACCCTCTCACCATCCTCGTCGCGGGCCTGATGCGAGACGCGGATGAACCCGCGCAGGAATTCGGGCAAAGCGGCGATTGCCTCGGGCACCACATCGCTGAGGATACGCGCACCCTGACTGCCACCCATCACAAGAACCGACATCGGATACTCACCGGGTGGGATATAGGGCGCGCCGGCCCGCTCCAGCACCGAAGCCCGGACCGGATTACCGGTGTGAATACCGCTGGACCCTTCCGGCAGATCGGTAGGCCAAACACCGCAGGCCACTTGGGCCACGCGTGTGGCGAAGAGCTGGTTAACACGCCCCAAGACACCGTTTTGCTCATGGATCATACGCGGCAGTTTCAGCAGCGTTGCCGCGCCCAGCGCCGGGATCGAGGGATAGCCGCCAAATCCCACAACCACGACCGGACGGTCGCGCAACATCTGCATCGCCATGCTGGTTACGCCGCCCGCAATCTTCGGCCCCACCAGCGCCTTTGCGGCCAGACCGCCGCGTGCGAAAGTGGCCGAGGACGCCTCGACAATCTCGGTCGTGTGCGGGAAGCCCCCGGTATAGCGGGCACCACGCGGGTCGGTCGACAAGCGCACGCGCCAGCCCTTTTGCAGCATCGCCTCAGCCAAGGCCTGCGCCGGGAACATATGGCCCCCGGTGCCGCCAGCCGCAATCAACAGGTAAGGTTTGCCCATCAGCCTCGTCCGCGCAGAATATCACCAAGCTCACCCTGTGGGCGCGAGCGTGTGAAGGCCAGCAACATGCCAACCGCAATACCACCCGCGATCAGCGATGAGCCGCCATAACTGACAAAGGGCAGCGTCATGCCCTTTGCGGGCAACAGGCGCACGGCGACACCCATATTGATCATCGCCTGTACGCCAAACATGCAGGCCAGCCCGGTGCCAGCCAGACGGATGAACATATCCCGCTCACGCATCAGGCGCATCAGTGAGCGCACAACGATGATCGAATAAAGCGCGATAATGATCAGCACCAGGATCAGCCCATATTCCTCGGCCGCCACTGCGATGATGAAATCCGTATGCGCATCAGGCAGAGACCATTTGACCTGCCCCTCACCCACGCCAACACCAAACAAACCGCCCTCGCGGATGGCGTTGGTCGCGTAGCCAAGTTGAGTGGTCGGATCGACCTCTTGGTTCAGAAATCCGTCGATGCGGCGGGCAAAGTGGTCCGAGTTGGAATAGGCGAACATCCCACCCAGAACGACCACTCCGGCCATGCCAACCAGCAAAAGCATCGGTGCTCCGGCAACGAAATACATCACGCCCCAGCCGAACAGGATCAGGCAAGCTTGCCCGAAATCAGGCTGCATCACCAGCATTCCGACAATTGCCACACACAGCGCAAAGGACCACAACCGCCCCGGAGGGCCGTTGATCTCTTGCGAGGCTGCCAGCAGCCACGCCGCAACGACCACAAATCCAGGCTTTAGAAACTCGGACGGTTGCAATGAGGCGAAGCCCAGCGAGTACCAGCGTACAGCGCCTTTTCCGAAATCCGTCCCGAAGACCGGCAGGAACGCCAGCGCCACGAAGGCCCCCAAAAAGCCCAGCACAGCCAGACGGCGCACCAGTGTAGGCGACATCATCGAGGTCAGTAGCATCGCGATCAGCGCCAATCCGCCGAAGAGCGCCTGACGTTCGACATAGTGGAAGGGATCAAACCCGTTGCGCCCGGCCAGAGGCGGCGATGAGGCCAGCCCCAGCAACAATCCTATGACAAACAGAATCAGAACGCAGGACATCGTCCAGCGATCAATCGTCCGCCACCACTTTGGTAGAATCGGTTCCCCGCGCTGGTCCTGGACCGCGCCATACACCATCTCAGTCATGAGATACCGCCACTTACTGCCTCACTCGCGTCCCGTTTTCGGGATCTGTTTGAGAGTCTACAGTGAATTTGGCGTTTGGGCTAGGGAAATGAGCCGTGCAAACGAAAACGGCGCCTTAACGAGATGTCATCCGCCCCTGTTGGCATGAGCCTTTCTTTGAACCACTGGCTTGCCGTTTTTCACGTGCCGCTGAACTAGATTGCGCATTTGCCTCCCCCTCCTCGGGACCAGTCGCGCGGGTTCCGGCTTGTGGGTGTCTAAAAACAACTGCGGAAAAATTTGCCGCAATTCTTTGACCGCATCCATTCCAATCGCCCTAAGCGCTTCGGGCCCCGTGAACAGGCTTTCCGTCGGCGCGCCCTCGGCAAAGATGACCTCGTGGCGGTCAAGGAGAAGGTGGATATACGTAACCGTCGCGCCTCCCGTCTGCACTGAAACGCCAGGCAGATCGAGCAGTTTGCAGGCCGGGACAAAGACCTCATCTTTGGCGAACATGCGCTCAGCAATGGCTGACTTGACCAGCATGCGGTGTTGTGGCGAGACACACAGATCACGCGCAGGAACGCCCTGTCCCAAAGCACCCTGCGCGATATGGATTGGCCTTAGCTTGGGTTTCAGCGTCAGATCTATTTTGTCGAGGTCCTGCGTGCCGATCCAACGGATCGGTTGAGCACCATTATCCTGAGTGAGAACCAAATCACCTGGGTTCAGATCGTCAATCAATCGTGGGCCATCAGGTGTTTCGATCAACGTGCCCGAAACGAAACACGGCACAACCGTATCAACATCAATATCGGGGCCGTTGTCGATAACCCCGTTGACGGTCAGAGGCGTGTTCAGCGGTGGAACAGAGCCATCAAGAAACCCAATGAAGAACCCGGATTCCGCGTTGATAACGTTCGAGTTTCCATTGCCGTCGATGTCGTAGTCGAAGATACCGATCTGGTACGTATTGGTGCCGTCTGTGACTTCGATAGTGAAGTCCCAGAAGATCACATTGCCATCGAAGGTCTGCGTTGGGTCGTTTGGAAACTCGTTGTTCTGGTCATCACCATCGATGATTGTAGCGTCGGCCCCATCCTCGATAGTGATCTGGCTGTAGGCCGAAATCTCGAAGACAACGCCTGTTGGATCGAAGGTAACGTCATTCGCAGACAGATCTGTGTCGGTTCGGAACGCACCGAAAACACTGGTCGGCATAGTGAATACACTCCGCAAAACGGGAAACAGCTCGGAACTTGGCACTTTTTTATCGTCACTCAGGCCAAGGTAACAGGTGGTAGGCCTCACAACGGTTCAAAATACATTAATCTGTTGCTGTTCAGGCGCTCTCGGCTGCGGAAACTGTGCCTTTCGCCTGATAGAAGCTGGCCTTTGGACACGCTCTGTTTTTGAGCGGGTGTCTTACCAGCGCTTGCCATCCGGGCCAATCCGCGCCATTCGCAGCGCATGACCTATGACACGATCATCCTCGGGGCCGGTGCTGCCGGTATGATGTGCGCGGCGCATTGCGGCGGGCGGGTTCTGGTGATCGATCACGCAAAAGCCCCCGGCGAGAAGATCCGCATCTCGGGCGGCGGGCGCTGCAACTTCACCAATATGTATGCGGGGCCTGCCAATTTCCAGTCGCATAACCCGCATTTCTGCAAATCCGCGTTGGCGCGCTATACGCAATGGGATTTCATCGATCTGGTCGGGCGTCACGGCATCGCATGGCATGAGAAAACGCTGGGGCAGTTGTTCTGCGACGACACCTCGAAGCAAATCGTGCAGATGCTGCTGGATGAGATGACCCGGGCCGGGGCTGACCTGTGGCTGAGGACCGAGGTCAAAGCGCTGCGCAAGACCGAAGCCGGGTTCGCGCTGGAGGTCGACCGCGAAGGTGCGCGGCACAGCCTGACCTGTCGCAACCTTGTGCTGGCAACCGGCGGCAAGTCGATCCCCAAAATGGGTGCAACCGGTCTCGCCTATGACATCGCGCAGCAATTCAATCTGCGCGTTACAGATACCCGCGCTGCGCTGGTTCCGTTCACCTTCTCGGACGGGAGGTTCAAGGAGCTGTCTGGCGTCTCTCTGCCCGCACGCCTGTCCAACGATCGCACCAGTTTTGACGAAGCACTTCTGTTCACCCATCGTGGCCTCAGCGGACCATCGGTGCTGCAACTGTCCTCATATTGGCATGAGGGAAAAGCGATCCGCGTCAATCTGATTCCGGACCTGCCTTTGTTCGATCTTTTGCGCGATCAGCGACAGACCGGAGGGCGCAAGGCTCTGACCACCGAACTCGCCCGGCACTTGCCATCGCGGTTGGTGGATCACCTCGCCCAACATATCCCGATGAAGGGCAACCTTGCCGATCAGTCGGACGCGGCGCTGAACGACCTGATCTTGGCTCTCTCGGATTGGCATCTCACGCCTTCGGGGACCGAAGGATACCGAACCGCAGAGGTCACTCTGGGTGGGATTGACACTGATGACCTGTCGTCAAAAACGATGGAGGCCAGGGATGTCCCCGGCCTCTATGCGATTGGTGAAGCGATGGATGTCACCGGTTGGCTTGGCGGCTATAACTTTCAGTGGGCTTGGTCCTCGGGCCACGCCGCCGGAAAGGCCATTTCCGCGCGTTAGCCGACGCGATCGATTGCGCGGCCCTAGCCGACGACGTTGTAGCCGCGTCCGCGCATGCAGTTGCGCACGATGACTTCCTTGTTCTGGTTCTTCGCGATCACGTCTGCCCCGGCCCCGATCAGAGCACCTGCCGCAGCAGCGCGACCCAGATTGTCGCTGCTGTCCTGAATGATGGCAGTGGTCGCCGCAGCACCGGCCGCACCAATCGCCGCGTTACCCGCGGTCGATCCATCGACCGCTGCCTGAGACGCCGCCAGTTGCTGACATTGCAGCAGGTCCGACTGGTAGTTGGGGCCAACCGGGCCATCAATAACGGGCACGTAGTTTGCGCCTGTATTCGTGCAAGCCCCAGCCAGCAGCAGAGCCGGGACGATCAGAAGGGATTTCGGGTTAGGCATATTCATGACCTCTTTTTGAATTTCCGAGCAGAAAAGCAAATCCTTAAACGGCTTCAAGCCGATACCCGCAAACTGTCGCCCAATCGGCAAGGAATTGCAAACGGGCTAGGCGTTTAGGCACTTTTGAACCTGCGCTGCGAAGTCATCCCCGCGCTGCTCAAAATTGTCATATTGGTCAAAACTGGCGGCTGCTGGGGCCAGCAAGACGGTCTCACCTGCCTCGCTGTCGGCTATGGCCTGCTCAACGGCAGCGGCCATTGTGGTACAGACCTGCGCCTCGACCTTTAGCTGCATGGCGAAACCCGCCGCCTCGCGCCCGATCACATAGGCCTTGATCACCTGATCCGAGGCACCGTTCAGGGAGTCGATACCGCCTTCTTTCTCCAACCCACCGCAAATCCAGCGGATTTTCTTGAACGCACTCAGAGCTTTCACGGCACTGTCCACATTCGTTGCCTTGGAGTCGTTCACAAAGGTCACCCCACCCGCTTCGGCGATGATCTGACTGCGATGCGGCAGGCCCGGATAGCTGTGCAAGGCATCCTCGATCACGCGCGGCGCCAGACCCAGAGACCGGCAAGCGGCATAGGCGGCACAGGCGTTCTGGTGATTATGCGCGCCCGGCAACCCCTTGATACCGCGCAGATCAATCGAGCCGGTCTGCCGCCCTTTGCGATACTCCGAAAGGAAGCCTTTGCGGGCAAAGACCTGCCATCCCGGACCGGTCAGTTTGCGCTCAACCGAGATGCGGATCACCCGATCATCCGCCGGACCCTCGGCCAATTGTCCGGCCAGGAATGCGCCTTCGGCTTCATCAATGCCAATCACGGCACGGTCTGGCCCACCCTCGGCAAAGAGGCGCCTCTTGGCGGCGAAATACCCACCCATTCCACCGTGGCGATCCAGATGGTCCGGCGACAGGTTCGTGAAAACAGCTACATCAGGCGTCAATGCGCGGGCCAGCTCGGTCTGATAGCTCGATAGCTCCAGCACGACGACCGATCCATCGCCGCCGGGGTCGATATCCAACACGCCGCGCCCGATATTGCCCGCCAACTGCGCCTCACGCCCAGTTTCAGTTAGGATGTGATGGATCAGGGCCGCCGTGGTCGATTTGCCGTTCGACCCGGTCACCGCGATCACGCGCGGCGGCATGTCGTAGTTGTTCCACTCAGACCCCGCAAAGGATCGAAAGAACAGGCCGATATCGTTGTCCACGGGCACCCCGGCCTCCAAAGCGGCTGCGACAACCGGGTTCGGTTGAGGGTAAAGATGCGGAATACCGGGTGAAACGATCAGCGTGGCGATATCATCAAACGCCCCGTGGCGCCGCAGGTCGAGGCATTGAAACCCCTCCCCTTCAGCGGTCTCGCGCGCGGCCGGATTGTCATCCCAGCAGATCGCCTCCGCCCCACCCGCACGCAACGCACGCGCGGTCGCCAAACCCGACCGACCAAGGCCCAAAACGGCGACCTTCTGCCCTGAGAAACCTTTGACCGGGATCATGCCGCCCCCTTCTTTCAACTTGAATGCGCGCCACACTGCACCGAAGGAAATCCCGATGGCAAGGGCGCTTTCAGGCTCGCGCGCCAGCGCGAGCCATGCCCAACAGGTGGCAAGAGGGCCGCAGGCCCTCTGAACCAGGCGGGAGGGCTACCGGACCTTCAGTGTCGCCAAACCGATCATCGCGAGGATCAGCGAAATGATCCAGAACCGGATCACGATGGTGGGTTCCGCCCAGCCTTTCTTTTCATAGTGATGATGGATCGGAGCCATCAGGAACACGCGCTTACCGGTGCGCTTGAAATAGAGAACCTGAATGATCACACTCAGCGCCTCGACCACAAACAGGCCGCCGACCACGGCCAGCACCAACTCGTGCTTGGTCGCCACGGCAATCGCGCCCAGTGCACCGCCCAAGGCCAGCGACCCGGTATCGCCCATGAACACAGCCGCAGGCGGTGCGTTATACCACAGGAACCCAAGACCACCGCCAAACAGCGCCGAAGTGAAGATCAAAATCTCGCCCGTTCCGGGTACGTAGTGCACATCCAGATACTCGGTGAAGTCGACACGACCCACCGCATAAGCGATGATTCCCAGAGTCGTAGCAGCAATCATCGCGGGCATGATCGCCAAACCGTCAAGACCATCGGTCAGGTTCACGGCATTGGCAGAACCCACAATCACGATAACGGCAAACGGGATGTAGAGGATCCCTAGATTGACCAGCGTATCCTTGAAAATCGGCACCGCCAGTTGGTTCTGCAAAGCCTCCGGATGATGCAAAGACGCCCAGAAGGCCGCCAACACGGCGATGATGATCCCCAGTGCCAGGCGCATTTTGCCAGACACACCCTTGGTATTCTGCTTGGACACCTTGGCATAGTCATCGGCGAACCCGATCGCCGCGTAAGCCAGAGTCACGAACAGCACCATCCAGACGTAAGGATTATCCCAGCGCGCCCAAAGCAGCGTCGACGTCACTAGCGCGCCTACGATCAGCAAGCCCCCCATGGTCGGCGTTCCGGCTTTGGAGAAATGCCCCTCGGGCCCGTCATCACGGATCGGTTGGCCTTTACCCTGCCTGCGGCGCAGTACGTTTATCAAAGGTTTGCCAAACAGAAACCCAAAGATCAGCGCCGTCAAAAAGGCCCCACCCGCGCGGAACGTGATATAGCGGAAGAGGTTCCAGAAATCCCCTCCGTCCGACAGGGCGGTCAACCAATACAGCATTACAGTACCTTTCTCACACGAGGCGCACGGGCGCGTTACCCGTCAAGCGCGCGCCCTTGCCCCATTTTCCGCAGACCGTCAACAATCCGGGCCAAAGCCATGCTGAGCGAGCCTTTCGCCAGCACGGTATCGCCACTTTCGATCAAGTCCGGCAGGTGTTCCGCCATCTCGGCGCTAGTTTCAAACCACAGGCCTCTCTTTGTATCCGACAAAGCCTCGTGCAGCGCTTTCATCAACGGACCGATGCAGTGAACCTGATCGACCCGCGTCATCGCGCTCACCTCGGCCATGCCTGCGTGCATTGCGACCTCTTGCGGGCCCAGTTCCTTCATGTCGCCCAAAAAAGCGATGCGGCGCGTGCCGTTCGAGGCGGCCAAGACGTCCAGCGCAGCCTCCATCGAGGTCGGGTTCGCATTGTAGCTATCATCCAGCAGTTCGATCCGACCACCACGCGCCACCGGCAGAGTCTCCCGAACCCCGCGCCCTTTGACCGGGGACCAACGGCGCAGACCGTCTATTGCCTGATCCAGGTCGACACCCATCTCAACACAAGCGGCCAACGCACCCAGCGCATTCATCGCAAAATGCGTACCTGCCGATTGGACGTCGAAGGCAAACACAGTGTCACCAACCTCAGCCCGTGCTTGAACGGTTTCGGACCCGGTAGTCACTTCGATCAGCTTGTAATCTGCACCTTGCCGACCGAACTCAACGATTCCAGCGCCAAGGTTTTGTGCTGCCTGGCGCAATATACCCGCATGTTCGACATCCGCGTTCACGATGGCTGCACCACCGGGCTCCAACCCTTCAAAGATCGCCGCTTTCTCATGAGCGATACCGGCAACGGACTCGAACGCTTCGAGGTGAACCGCCGCCACCGTCGTCACCAAGCCCACATGCGGGCGCGCCTGACGGGCCAGAGGGGCAATCTCGCCCGGATGGTTCATCCCGATTTCAATCACCGCGAATTCAGTGTCTTGCGGCATCCTCGCCAGCGTTAGAGGCACGCCCCAGTGGTTGTTATAGCTGGCGACACTGGCATGGGTTTTGCCCTGCGTTTCCAGAATGGTGGCCAGCATTTCCTTGGTAGAGGTCTTGCCGACACTCCCTGTCACGCCCACCACACGTGCCTCGGTCCGGGCGCGGGCGGCCTGTCCGAGTGCTTCCAGCCCGGATTGCACATCGTCGACAATCAGCAAAGGCGCATCTTCGGACACCCCTTCAGGGACATACGACACCAAGGCGGCGCCAGCGCCCTTCTCCAGCGCCTGAGCTACAAAACCATGGCCGTCGCGCGCGGCCTTCAACGCGACAAACAGGTCGCCCGGCTGCAAAGTCCGCGTATCAATCGACACGCCATCCACAGTCCAATCACTGGTGGCGCGCCCTCCGGTCGCGGCGGCGGCCTCTGCCGCAGTCCAAAGCGTCATGCGACCCTCCCGTCCAGCGCAGCCACGGAAATGCTCGCCTGTTCCACATCATCAAAAGGCAGGACCTGATCACCTACGATCTGGCCGGTTTCATGGCCTTTGCCTGCAATCAGCAGCGCATCGCCGGGTTGCAAAGCGTCAATACCCCGCAGAATAGCCTCGGCGCGATCACCTACTTCGGTCGCCTCTGCCGCGCCCTCCATCACAGCAGCGCGGATAGAGGCCGGGTCTTCGCTGCGCGGGTTGTCGTCGGTGACAAAGACGATATCCGCGTGGTTGGCGGCAGCCTTTCCCATCAGCGGTCGCTTGGTGGCATCGCGATCTCCGCCTGCACCAACGATCGCGATCAGACGTCCCATCACATGCGGGCGCAGCGCTTTCAAAGCCGTTGCGACTGCATCCGGCGTGTGGGCATAGTCCACAAAAACCGCCGCGCCATTGTCGCGGGTTGCGGCCAGTTGCATGCGGCCCCGGACCGTTGTCAGATGCGGCAGGGTCTCGAACACCCGCTCAGGGTCGTCACCTGCAGCGATAACCAGCCCACAGGCCAGCAGGATGTTTTCGGCCTGGAACCCTCCGATCAAGTTCAGGCGCGTCTGGAAGGTCTTGCCCTGCCACGAGAACCGCAAATCCTGCCCGGTCGAGTCAAACCGCTGGTTCATCAGACACAGGTCGGCCTCGCCCAGCCCGACGGTCAGCACAGACTGCCCCCGCGCTTCAGCAATCTTGCGCACCTGCGCACCCTTCGGGTCGCTCAGGTTGATGACTGCGGTGCCGTCTTGCGGCAGAACCCGGTCGAACAAGCCCATCTTGGCCGCGAAATACGCCTCGAAGGTCTCGTGATAGTCCAGATGATCCTGCGTGAAATTCGAGAAACCCGCAGCGGCCAGGTGCACTCCGTCAAGGCGGCGCTGTTCCAGCCCGTGTGAGGACGCCTCCATCGCCGCGTGGGTCACGCCATTCTCGGCGGCCTCGGACAGACAGCGATGCAAAGTGATCGGTTCGGGCGTTGTATGGGCCAGCGGGGCCGTCCATGCGCCTTCGACCCCCGTGGTGCCAAGGTTGACGGCGGCGTGGCCAAGCTCAGCCCAGATCTGGCGAACGAATGTGGCGACCGAGGTTTTGCCATTGGTTCCGGTGACCGCCACAATCGTCTGAGGTTGCGCACCGAACCAAAGCGCAGCTGAGCCGGCCAACGCCTGACGCGGGTCTTCAACCACAACTAAAGCAGCGTCGGATGCGGCCAGTTCGGCCTCGGCGATCTGCGCGCCTTCGGCATCGGTCAGAATAGCGGCAGCCCCCATGCGCAAGGCATATTGAATGAATTCACCGCCATGGACGCGCGTACCGGGAAGCGCTGCGAACAGGAAACCGTCTTTGACATCACGGCTATCGACCGCCAGCCCGGTGATGTCAGGATTCGCGCCGCCGCGAGCTGTCAGGGCCAGTTGGCTGAGTTTCTTTGTTCTTGCGCCCATGACCCACCTGTTCTCTGGCACCCTAATTCGAGGTCAGGGTTATAGCAGCGCTCGCCTCAGGCTCAAGCCGGGGGCGCAGGCCCAACAAGGGCGCGACACGACCGATCAACTCAGCCGCCACGGGCACCGCAGTCCAGCCCGCCGTGCGGCGCTTTTCGCCATAAGCCAGGATAGAGGGTTCATCCAAAGTGACGATCAGTACATATTTCGGGTCGTAGGCCGGGAAGATGGTCGCGAAGGTGGCGATCACCTTGTCATCATAGTACCCGCCACGCGGTTTGGGCTTATCGGCGGTACCGGTCTTGCCCGCCACATCATAGCCTTTGACCTCGGCAAAACTGGCCGTGCCGTCCGTCACCACTTTGCGCAACATCTTCTGCGCCTGACGCGCTGTGTTCTCCGACATCACACGTGGGCCGTATTGAGGGCCATTGCGACGCAGGATCGTCGGGCTGACATAGTGCCCTCCATTGGCAATCGCCGCATACCCCGCCGCCAGATG
Organism: Ruegeria sp. CL3; assembly: GCF_056536505.1. Lineage (NCBI taxonomy): Bacteria > Pseudomonadati > Pseudomonadota > Alphaproteobacteria > Rhodobacterales > Roseobacteraceae > Ruegeria > Ruegeria sp. CL3. The sequence goes on from NZ_JBQFPT010000002.1 coordinate 144,911, forward strand.
CATCGGGCTGGTCGACAGACCGTGGCCGTAAGAGATGGTGACCGTGCTCAACTCACCCCATTTCTTGGGCTTGAGGGGCGCACCGCCTGCGGCTTCGACAATCTCGAACGGGGTGGGTTCGAACATGCCCAGCGTTTCCAGAAAGCTTTGCTGGCGTTTCGAACCGATTTGCAAAGCCAACCGTCCAGTCCCGCGGTTCGAGCTGTGGACGATCACATCCGCCACGCTGATCTTACCATAGTTCTTGCCGTTGAACTCACCAATTGGGAAACGGCCGATCTTCATCGGACCAGAGGTGTCGATGATGGTCTCGGAGTTCACCAAGCCAAGCTGGACCGCCTGCGCGGCAGTGAAGATTTTGAAAACCGATCCAAGCTCATAGACACCCTGCACATAACGATTGAACAGAGGGCTATCAGACGGATCAAAGCCCGAGGTTGGCGGGCGCGGACGGTCGTTGGGGTCAAACGACGGCAGAGACGCGGCCGAGATCACCTCACCCGTGTGCGCGTTCATCAGAACCGCCGAGGCCCCCTTGGCGTTCATGATCTTCATCCCGCCATACAACACCTGCTCGACCGCTGCCTGAATGGTCAGGTCCAGCGACAGTTGCAACGGCTTGCTGCCGTTGGCCGGGTCTCGCAGGTAGTCGTCAAACTTCTTCTCGACCCCGGCAACACCGATCACTTCGGCAGCACTAACGCCTTCGCGGCCAAAACCCGACCCGCCAAGAATATGGGCCGCCAGCTTGCCATTCGGGTATAGGCGCATTTCGCGCGGACCGAACAGGATGCCCGGATCGCCGATGTCATGCACCGCCTGTTTCTGCTCGGGCGAGATGCGTTTCTTGATCCACAGGAACTTGCGCTTGCCGGTGAAGTCCTTGACCAGACGCTCTTTGTCGAGATCCGGGAAAATCGCGACCAGCTGATCGGCTGCCGCAATCGGATCAATCATCAAAGGCGGTTGGGCGTAGACTGAGTAGGTATCCAGATTGGTCGCCAGAATGCGGCCTTCGCGATCAACGATATTGGCGCGCTGCATTGCAATCGAAGCACCGGGCGCACTGGCCAACGGCTCTTGCGCCTCTGACGTGGCCAGCATACCCATGCGGACGCCCACAACCGAGAAGGCGCAAAAGAAGAACAGGCCCAAAACTAATAGTCGCCCCTCGGCACGAGCACGGGCGCGGTCTTTCATCTTTTCATGGCGTTGGCGGATATTCTCGCGCTCGATGACCTTTGGGTTTTCACCCTTCGCGCGGGCATCCAGAACGCGGGCCAGAGGGCGGAGGGGAGTGCGGGTCATGGAATCTGCACCTCACCCAAGGCCTGAATATCGGTGATCGCCTGCAGCTCTATCGGGTCAACAACCGGCAGGTCGGGGTCCTCGGCATAAGCGATCTGGTCCGCACGTCCGAATTGCTCAGCCCGCAAAGGCAAAAGGCCCATGCGTTCGAAATTCAAATCAGCCAGCTCACGCAGACGATCGGGGCGGTTCAGATAGGCCCATTCGGCGTTCAGAACCGCTAGCTTAACCTGCGCCACGCCGATCTCACCCTGCAGCGCCTGCATTTCCTTTACAACTTGCTGGGTCCGGTAGTTCTCCTGATAGGCCCACAGAGCCAATCCGAACACGGACAGAGCGGTCAACACATACAGAATACTCTTCATCTTGCCCTTCCCCCAAGTTGCGGCATCCCGATGGCGCGAGCCTCAATTTCCCCCGCCGGAGCCTCAGTGCGGATCGCAACACGCAGCTTGGCCGAGCGCGCACGCGGGTTTTCCTGCAATTCCTGCTCGTCCGGCCCGACGGCCTTGCGTGTTTTGAGCGTAAATTGCGGCAGTTCCTGTTCCATCTCGGGCGCATAGCGGTTGGCCCGCCCAGTCTTACCAGCCCGAGACTGGAAGAACCGTTTAACCATGCGGTCTTCGATGGAATGAAAGGTCACAACGGCCAGTTGCCCGCCGGGCTTCAAAGCCCGCTCGGCAGCCATAAGACCCTGAAAAAGCTCGTCATATTCCGCGTTCACCGCAATTCGCAGGCCCTGAAAACTGCGCGTCGCAGGGTGCGATTGTCCCGGCTTGGGGCGCGGCAGGCAGGATTCGATGATCTCGGCCAGACGCAAGGTCGTGGTGATCGGCTCCTCAGCGCGGGCTTTGACGATGGCCTTGGCGATACGCCGACTTGCACGCTCCTCACCGTAGTGGAACAGGATGTCGGCCAATTGCGCCTCGGTCGCCGTGTTGACCAGATCGGCGGCGCTTTCACCCTCCTGGCTCATGCGCATGTCGAGCGGGCCGTCTTTCATGAAAGAAAAGCCGCGCTCGGCCAGATCCAGCTGCATGGACGAAACCCCGAGGTCCAGTACAACCCCATCAAGATCCTGCGCATATTCATCCATGCGCGAGAACACTCCTGGCTGCATCACCAGCCGGTCGCCATAGTCACCCGCCCAGTCTGCGGCCATTTCAAATGCCAGCGGATCGCGATCCACGCCGATCACTTTCTCAGCCCCGGCCTCAAGCAAACCCCTCGTATAACCGCCTGCACCGAACGTACCGTCCAGCCAAGTGCCCGACACCGGAGACACCGCCGCCAGCAAAGGGCGCAGCAGGACAGGAATATGTGGGTTAGAAGATGAGGAGACCGCGCCGGACATGCCGTTACGCGTCCCCAACGCCGTCGAGGTAGACCATCGGGTCGAAATCATCCGGCAGATCGTCCATCCATTCCTCGGCCTTGGCCAGTTCCTCGACCTCATAGGTCTCGGGCTTCCAGATCTGGAAGGTGTCACCGGCGGCTATGAAGAAGGCCTCATTCTCAAGGTCGATCTTGTTGCGCAGCTTGGCCGGTAAAACCAGACGGCCGGTTTCATCTACATTGGTGGGAAAGGACTGACCATGGAACATACGCTGAAGCATCTTACGCTCCATCGAGCCTCGCGGCAGAGCGTCGATCTTGTCGTCGACCTCATCAATCGCCTGCATGGTATAGCATTCCAGGTATTTGCGGCGGTGGTCGCCATAGACAATCACAAGCTCAGGATTGTCACCGGGCTGCCAATTGGGGTCAGAAGATTCAAGCACACGGCGAAACGAGGCCGGGATCGAGACCCTGCCCTTCGTGTCCACCTTATGGTGGCTTTCACCTCTAAACCTGCGCGCCAAGACGACTGTCCCTTTCGCTTGCGCCCCACTTGAATTTCACGTCCCCCCGGATGAAAAACGGCGGGTTGATCTGCTGCCACTGATCAACCCGCCGCATTGGCCCGCTTTGCGGGATGTCCAGCTGCACGCGCCACCTGGGGGGATGTCTGCTCGCCCGCGCGCCGGATCTCTTGAGTGATGAAAGCGAGATGCCTGTATGAAACCTGATTATTTTTGGTTGGGGTCGTTTGCTGCCCCTGCTGCCTCGTCCTCATCGGATGCATTAGGGATGGCATGGGAATTTATGGAAATCAATAGGAATTTTTGGGCACCGTCTAATACTGGCTATGAAAACAAGGCGAATTTTGAGTCAATTTTAGAACCTACACACCTCATATCGACATCAAAAGTCATTCGATCGCTAGATATGGTGACCTCAAGAACCTCCCGCAATCACCCATGAATTCCCAAAAAAATTTCGAATTCTCGGAATTTTTGCCGACTGAGACACGCCAGCAACGCAAAAACAAAGAATCACACGGACGGAAACCGCGTGAAATGTGGCCGTTTTGATCTGCTCCCACGAATTCCCAAGCCAGGACCCAAGATCGCTTTCCCGTGATCGAGTTGAAACAAAGCGTCCATCAAACGCACAAACTTTCGCAGCTGCGCTCAAACTCCGGGCAAGTCGAATGATGAGACGGAATCTTTGCTCGACCAAGACTTAGCGCCCAAGGTACCGCAAACCCCAAAAAATCATGGGTGATTTCAAACCGCGACTGACAAGGCTCTGATATCCATGCACTTGCTGCATAGCAGCATTGACGTTGCAGGCTATTGTGCAATCGCAGCATTCACTTATTTTCATCCTCAAGCAAACGCTGGCACCGGTCAGCAAGACAAGAATGAACGGAATAACAAGATGGCAATGGCAACAAACACACCGGCACTTAAAGGCACTCACTTTGGCGGTATCACCACCATGATCGAGGCCGCAAAGACACGTTTTGCCCGCTACCGCCTGTACCGCCAGACGGTAAGCGAGCTGTCCGCGCTGTCGAACCGCGAGCTGGCCGATCTCGGCCTGAGCCGCGCAATGATCCGCGGCCTGGCCCGTCAGGCGGCTGACGACTTCACAGCGCGCTAAGCGCACAGGAATACACGAGATCAGACCCTTCCTCCTCCCTTTAGGGTCTGTAATCAGCGGCGGCGTCTCTCCTCCTCCCTGACGTCGCCGCACCAAATACCGGCCTCGCAACGCCGGACCTAGACACACCGGGCTCTCCTCCTCCCTGCCCAGTGTTGAAAGCGCGCGGTGACGTCTTCCTCCTCCCTGACGTCACCGCGTCTTCCTCATACCGGGCTCAAACCCGGGTTCGGATACATCGGGGCTCTCCTCCTCCCTGCCCTGATGTAGAAAAGAACGGCGGTTTCCCTTCCTCCTCCCTGGGAAACCGCCGTTTTTGCTTTTTGGGCAAACGGAATAAGATCGGCGCAGTTACGATTATTCAGGAGTGCGTCATGGCCGCCTATTTCATCGCCCAAATTTCCATTCACGACACGGACGGGTATCAGAAGTATCTTGAAGGTTTCATGCCCATCTTTGACCGGCACGGCGGGCGCCTGCTGACCATTTCTTCAAAACCCGTCGAGATCGTCGAAGGCAGCTGGGCCGAAGAAGGTATCGTGCTGATGGAGTTCCCGGACATGGCCGCAACCCGAGCGTGGAAAGACGACCCAGACTATATCGAGCTGGCCAAGATCAGACGCAAGACAGCGACGGCCAATCTGGTGCTGGTCGAAGGCCTCTAAAGATCAGAACGGAACGTCGTCTTTGGCGGTCAGGAAACGGGAAACAACTTTTTTCACGCCTGCTTTGTCGAAATCGACCTCGACCTTATCGCCTTCGATGCCGGTAACCGCGCCGTAGCCGAATTTCTGGTGAAACACCCGCTCACCCAAGGTGAAGCTGGCAATGGCCGTGGCATCAATCACTGTATTCCGGCTTTCTTTGGGCTGGGACATTCCATACTGGCCCTGCCGCGCCTGCATCCGCTTCCAGCCCGGAGAGTTGTATACATTCGCCTCAGCCGCGCGGGTTTCGATCGTCGCGGCCGGTTGCCCGCCGCCATACAGCCCCGGAGGCGTCAGAACCTCCACATGGTCCTCAGGCAATTCGTCGATGAACCGCGATGGCATTGCGTTCTGCCATTGCCCGAACACCCGCCGATTGGCCGCGAAAGAAATCGTGCAGACCTCCTCAGCGCGGGTAATGCCCACATATGCCAGACGCCGTTCTTCCTCGAGACCCTTGAGGCCCGATTCATCCATGGAGCGTTGCGAGGGGAACAAACCGTCCTCCCACCCCGGCAGGAACACGGCGGGAAACTCCAACCCCTTTGCCGCGTGCAAGGTCATGATCGAAACCTTCGCCCCGTCGCCCTCTTGTTCATTGTCCATCACCAGGCTGACATGCTCCAAAAACCCTTGCAGGTTCTCGAAATTGTCTAGCTGATTCACCAGTTCCTTGAGGTTCTCCAACCGGCCCGGCGCTTCGGGCGTCTTGTCGTTTTGCCAATGCCCGGTATAGCCAGATTCGTCCAAGATGATCTGCGCCAGCTCGATATGCGTGTGTTCCGGCGCACCATAGCGAATGGGCGACACCCCGTCGTCAATAACCGAGTCGTCATCGACCTCGATCCGAGGCCCTCGCGTCAGTCCATTCCACCGCGCCAATCCGTCGATCAACTCGCGCAGAGCCTTACCGCCCTTGCCCTTGATCAACTGGTTCTCAACCGCAATCCGCGCCCCTTCGACCAGAGATACCCCGTTTTGGCGAGCAACAACCTGAATCGTCTGCTGCGCTTTGTCACCAAGACCGCGTTTGGGTGTGTTCACGATCCGCTCGAACGCCAGATCGTCCTCGGGGCTGACCACTAACCGGAAATAGGCCATGGCATCGCGAATCTCCATCCGCTCATAGAACCGAGGGCCGCCGATCACCTTGTAGGGCAGACCAATCGTCAGAAACCGATCCTCAAACGCGCGCATTTGATGCGACGCGCGGACCAGAATAGCGATTTGGTCGAGGTTCATCGGGCGCACACCACGCGTGCCGCCCTGCATCGCGTCGATCTCTTCCCCGATCCAGCGCGCCTCTTCCTCACCATCCCAATGGCCGATCAGTCGAACTTTTTCACCGTCTTCGGCATCGGTCCAAAGCTCTTTGCCCAGACGGCCTTCATTGCCACGGATCACATTCGACGCAGCCGCCAGAATATGGGGGGTCGAGCGGTAGTTCTGCTCCAACCGCACCACGAAGGCGCCGGGAAAGTCTTTTTCGAACCGCAGGATGTTGCCCACCTCGGCGCCGCGCCAGCCATAGATCGACTGGTCATCATCACCCACGCAACAGATGTTCTTGTGCCCTCCGGCCAGCAGACGCAGCCAGAGGTACTGGGCGACGTTGGTATCCTGATATTCATCCACAAGGATGTAGCGGAACCAGCGCTGGTATTGCTCCAGCACGTCCTGATGGGTTTGGAAAATCGTGACCATGTGCAGCAGCAGGTCACCGAAATCCACCGCATTCAACTCGCGCAGGCGGGTCTGGTACTGGGCATATAGCTCCACACCCTTGTTGTTATAGGCTCCAGCATCCGCAACCGGCACTTTGTCAGGCGTCAAAGCGCGGTTCTTCCAGTCGTCGAAAATTCCGGCCAGCATCCGCGCTGGCCAGCGCTTGTCATCTATGTTGGCAGCCCGCAACAGTTGCTTGAGCAAACGCAACTGATCATCACTGTCCAAAATGGTGAAATTCGACTTCAGATCGACAAGCTCGGCGTGGCGACGCAGCAGTTTGACGCAGATCGCGTGGAAGGTTCCCAGCCATGGCATCCCTTCGGCGGGCTGGTCGAGAAGACGGCCCACCCGCTCTTTCATCTGGCGCGCAGCCTTGTTGGTGAAGGTCACGGCTAGAATCTCGTTCGGGCGCGCTTTGGCGGTAGTTAGAAGATGCGCAATCCGTGTGGTCAGAGCCTTGGTTTTTCCTGTTCCCGCGCCCGCAAGCATCAGCACCGGACCGTCCAACTGCTCAACCGCTTCTCGCTGCGCGGGATTGAGGCCGTCCAGATAGGGCGTAGGTCGCGCGGCCATGGCCCGCGCCGATAGCGATGCGCCCTCAAAGGCGTCCATTTCATCAAAACTGCTCATATCGGCAAACTACGCTGGATGGGCCAAAAGGAAAAGGGTTTGTTCACGCCTTGTTCGCGCGAATTTTCCGTCGAGGTCTTACAAATCTTAATCACTTTCGCACCCCCACATGCAAGGAAGTTAACACTCTGTCAAAACCTCTTGCCGATGCTGCTCTGCACTTTGTGGGAGAACGCGGGTTTGGAACAGACGGCAAAAGCACGCCTTATGGGCAAGCTAAAGATCTTTGTCAGCACGGCAACGCTGGTCGCTTTGACAGTTTTGGCCGGTTGGGGGATATATACACTGCCCGCCCCGCTTGTGGACCGCATGCTGGAATCGGATCTGCGCCATCACGCCGTACGCCTTGAAAGGAAAGTGGAAAGCCAGCTTTTTGACGTCAAGACCAGCTTCGAACGGCATATCCTCAGCCAACATGATGAGGCTTTTCTAAGCTTGCTGCCTGAAACCTCAGATATCTACCGCTTCAAACTGTTCGATTCCTCGGGTGAGGTTTTCTGGTCCACGCGGGACGGCGACGTCGGCTCGGTGAATACCAAACCGTATTTCAAGGACGTGGTGGCCATGGGCAACCTGTTCTACAAGCATGAGGAAAAGCCCATCGCCGAGGTGGACTCGCTAAACGCCGACCAGTTGGAGAATCTGGACAGCAACACCCGCCACGTGGCCGAAATATATACGCCTGTGATTCAAAGCGGTAAATTCCTCGGCGCGATTGAGTTCTATTCCGACATCACGGATGTGAGGAACCTGTTCATTGATCGGGTTCAAATGTCGCTGATTGCGATCAGTGCGGTGGTCCTGCTGGCGTTGACGGCAGTGATCCTGATCGTGCATCGCAATAATCGTCGGCAATTGGGCGTGCTGCGCGTGCGTGCGCAGAAAGAACGAGAGCTGATGGACGACCAACTGCGCCTCGCGCGCGAAGTGCGGCTGCTAGGCGAGTTGAATGAATGGCTGCAATCCAGCCGCTCTCTGGATGAGCTGTTCGACATGGTCTCACGTTTCATGACGCATATTCTGCCCGAGGCTGAAGGCAGCGTTTATGTCTATTCCAACTCGCGCGATGTTCTGGACGGATGCGCCAGCTGGAATGGCGGCACCCACAAGGCGCATATCCACCCCGAGGGTTGTTGGGGCCTGCGCCGTGGACGGACCTATGAATTCGGTGCCTCCGAGATTGATTTTGTCTGCGAGCATGCCGAGCCCCATGACGGGCGGGCCTATTTCTGCTTTCCGATACTCGCGCATGGCGAAACGGTCGGTCTGTTGCACCTGCGCGCGCACGAGGGGAAGTGTGAGGCCTTTCACGCCAGCAAGAAACTGGCACAGCTCTGTGCGGAACAGATCAGCATGGCGATTGCCAATGTGCGGATGCGCGATCAGCTACATGACCAATCCGTGCGCGACCCTCTGACCGGCCTGTTCAACCGTCGCCACATGACCGAGAGCCTCCGCCGGGGAATCAGCCGCAGTCAGCAGACCGGAGCGCCGCTCAGCCTGATCGCGGTGGATGTGGATCATTTCAAGAAATTCAACGACACCCATGGGCATGACGCGGGTGACATGGTTCTGCGCGCCGTTGGCGCCGCCTTGGAACAGGGGTGCGACCGCGATGAGATCGCATGCCGTATCGGTGGCGAGGAATTCATGTTGATTCTCCCCGAAAACACGCCGGATGATGCCGTGACGCGGGCAGAAACCCTGCGCCAGGCGGTCGAGGCCGTGTCGGTCAGATATGGCGACAAGTCCCTGCCGCGGATCACGATCTCGGTCGGGGTAGCGCATTACCCTGCACATAGGACAATGCCGCAAGACTTGATGCGCGCGGCTGATGATGCCCTCTATTCAGCCAAAGATAACGGCCGAAATCAGGTGCGCGTTGCGAGTGGGAATGCAGACACGGCGGTTGAACGTCCGGGACCAAAATCGCTCAACCCAAAGCCTGATGCGGCGTGATCCCCTTGCCGAATCGCAGTGCAGGTTGGATCAAGCGCCATGGACCTGCACAGCACCTATCCCGGCATTGCCGACCTGAAACGCCGCGCCCAACGGCGGCTGCCACATTTTGTTTGGGAGTATGTAGACAGCGGGACTGGGTCTGAAACAGCCCTGCGTCGAAATCGAAAAGCGCTGGATTCGGTGCGACTACGCCCCGCGATTCTAAAAGGTGAACTGGAATACGACACCAGCACGCGCTTTCTGGGGCAGGACTGCCCTTTTCCCTTCGGTATCGCGCCGATCGGCATGTCGGGTCTGATCTGGCCGGACGCAGAAGGCATTTTGGCGCGTGCGGCTGCGCAGGCCTCTCTGCCCTACACATTATCAACGGTGGCCAGCCAATCCCCGGAGGATCTGGCCCCTCATCTGGGTCAAAACGCATGGTTCCAGCTTTACCCGCCTAGGGACCCAGAGATTCGGGCAGATTTTCTGGCCCGCGCCCGAAAGGCAGGATTTAAGACCCTGGTTCTGACAGCAGATGTTCCTGTCGCGTCCCGCAGAGAGCGTCAGACACGCTCAGGGCTGACCCATCCGCCAAGGCTGACGCCGAGATTGCTGGCCCAAGTCGCGCGGCGCCCCGCTTGGGCGTTTGGGATGCTGCGACAGGGCATGCCCAAAATGCGCACGTTGGACAAGTACATCGACAACACAAAATCGATGCCGCTAACAGCCCATGTCGGATACTTGCTGCGGACGTCACCGAACATGGAGTACGTCAAACGGTTGCGTGATCAATGGGATGGGCCCTTCGTGATAAAGGGAATCATGCGCCCCGACGATGCCGAAATGCTTGAACAAGCCGGGGTGGATGCGCTTTGGGTCTCGAACCACGGCGGGCGTCAATTTGACGGTGCCCCCGCCAGCATTGAAGTTCTACCGGAGATTCGCAGGGTCACCAGCCTGCCACTGATCTTCGACAGCGGCATCGAAGGCGGGTTGGACATCCTTCGCGCTTTGTCCAAAGGGGCCGATTTCGTCATGCTTGGACGTGCCTTTTTGTATGGGCTGGCAGCACTTGGCTCCAAAGGACCAGCTCATGTGATTGATCTCTTACGGCAGGATATGCTCGCAAATATGGGACAGATGGGCCTTGCCGACCTGACCCAAATCAAGACGATTCATCACGAAGATTGATGCTGCGGCGCAGCAACGCTACAAGAAACGCGCGAACAATGGCCGTTTGCGAGCGTTAACATGCCGGTTATACCCAGAACCACTGATACACCTGCGCGTATTCTCCGCCTATGAACACGGCCGAAACACCAAGACCGGGACCCAAAATGACCGATTTCAAGAAGATCCTGATCGCCAATCGCGGCGAGATTGCCATTCGCGTGATGCGCGCAGCCAACGAGATGGGTAAACGCACCGTTGCGGTCTTTGCCGAAGAAGACAAGTTAGGCCTGCACCGCTTCAAGGCGGACGAAGCCTATCGCATTGGCGAAGGTCTTGGCCCTGTCGCGGCATATCTGTCGATTGACGAGATCATCCGCGTTGCCAAGGAATCGGGTGCGGACGCGATCCATCCCGGCTACGGCCTGTTGTCCGAGAACCCGGACTTCGTGGATGCCTGTGTTCAAAACGGCATCACCTTCATCGGCCCCAAGGCCGAAACCATGCGTGCCCTGGGCGACAAGGCTAGCGCCCGCAAGGTGGCGATTGCCGCCGACGTGCCGGTTATCCCTGCCACAGAGGTTCTGGGTGATGATATGGCCGCGATCAAGAAAGAGGCGGCCGAGATCGGCTACCCATTGATGCTGAAGGCCAGCTGGGGTGGCGGTGGGCGCGGCATGCGCCCAATCCTGTCCGAGGATGAGCTGGAAGAGAAAGTTCTGGAAGGCCGCCGCGAGGCCGAGGCCGCATTTGGCAATGGCGAAGGCTATCTGGAAAAGATGATCACCCGCGCCCGTCACGTCGAGGTTCAGATCCTCGGCGATAAGCACGGTGAGATCTATCACCTCTATGAGCGTGACTGCTCGGTCCAACGCCGGAACCAGAAGGTGGTTGAACGCGCCCCTGCCCCCTATCTGACCGAAGAACAACGCGCCGAGATTTGCGAACTGGGCCGCCGCATCTGCGCCCATGTGAACTATGAATGCGCTGGCACCGTCGAATTCCTGATGGATATGAATACCGGCAAGTTCTACTTCATTGAAGTGAACCCTCGCGTTCAAGTGGAACACACCGTCACCGAAGAGGTCACTGGCATCGACATCGTTCAGGCTCAGATACTGATCGCCGAGGGCAAGACACTGGCCGAGGCCACTGGCAAAACCAACCAAGATGAGATCCGCCTGAACGGCCACGCGCTGCAGACCCGTGTGACCACCGAAGACCCGCTGAACAACTTCATCCCGGACTATGGCCGCATCACCGCCTATCGCTCGGCAACTGGCATGGGCATCCGTCTGGACGGCGGCACCGCCTATGCGGGCGGCGTGATCACGCGCTACTACGACTCGCTGCTGACCAAGGTCACTGCTTGGGCGCCGACGCCCGAAAAGGCGATCGCCCGGATGGACCGTGCCCTGCGTGAATTCCGCGTGCGCGGCGTCTCTACCAACATCGCATTTGTGGAAAACCTGCTGAAGCACCCAACCTTCCTGTCGAATGAATACACCACCAAGTTCATCGACGAGACACCGGACCTGTTCGCCTTCAAAAAGCGCCGTGACCGGGGCACCAAGGTTCTGACCTATATCGCGGACATCACCGTCAACGGTCACCCCGAAACCAAGGATCGACCTGAGCCGCGCGCCGACCTGAAAGAGGCGAAAGCCCCAGCTCAGAAAGCCGAACCCCAGATGGGGACCCGCAACCTGCTGGAGCAAAAGGGCCCGCAGGCCGTGGCCGACTGGATGAAGGCCCAGCGTCAGCTACTGATCACCGACACCACCATGCGGGACGGTCACCAGTCGTTGCTGGCGACACGGATGCGCTCGATCGATATGATCAAGGTCGCGCCCAGCTATGCCGCGAACCTGCCGCAGCTGTTCTCAGTGGAATGCTGGGGTGGCGCGACATTCGACGTGGCCTATCGCTTCTTGCAGGAATGCCCGTGGCAACGCCTGCGTGACCTGCGCGAGGGGATGCCGAACCTGATGACCCAGATGCTGCTGCGCGGCGCAAACGGTGTCGGCTATACCAACTACCCTGACAATGTGGTGCAGGAGTTTGTGCGCCAGGCCTCGCAAGGGATCGACGTGTTCCGCGTGTTCGACTCGCTCAACTGGGTTGAAAACATGCGCGTTGCGATGGATGCAGTCGTTGAAAGCGGCAAGATCTGCGAAGGCACCGTTTGCTATACTGGCGATATTCTGGACCCGGATCGCTCGAAATACGATCTGAAATACTATGTCGGCATGGCCAAAGAGCTGCGCGATGCAGGGGCGCATATTCTGGGCTTGAAAGACATGGCAGGTCTTCTGAAACCGGCCTCGGCCAAGATCCTGATCCGCGCGCTGAAGGAAGAGGTCGGCCTGCCGATCCACTTCCACACACATGACACCGCAGGCATCGCCAGTGCCACCATTCTGGCGGCGTCTGAGGCCGGCGTCGACGCGGTGGATTGCGCGATGGACAGCTTCTCAGGCAACACGTCTCAGGCGACGCTGGGCACCGTGGTTGAAGCGCTGCGCCATACCGAGCGGGACACTGGCCTCGACATCAAGTCGATCCGAGAGATCAGCGATTACTTCGAGGCCGTACGTGGCCAGTACGCGGCCTTTGAATCCAGCCTGCAGGCCCCGGCCTCCGAGGTGTATCTGCACGAGATGCCCGGCGGCCAGTTCACCAACCTCAAGGCTCAAGCGCGCTCTCTGGGGCTTGAAGAGCGCTGGCACGAGGTCGCGCAAACCTATGCTGACGTGAACCAGATGTTCGGTGATATCGTGAAGGTGACGCCGTCGTCCAAGGTTGTCGGTGACATGGCGCTGATGATGGTCAGCCAGGGCCTGACACGAGAGGAAGTGGAAAGCCCTGCAACCGATGTGGCCTTCCCCGACTCGGTCGTGGACATGATGCGCGGCAATCTGGGCCAGCCTCCCGGTGGCTTCCCGCCTGCGATCCTGCAAAAGGTTCTCAAGGATGAGGCCCCCAATACCGAGCGTCCGGGCAAGAACGTACCCGCCGTCGATCTCGAGGCCACCCGCGCCGACCTCTCTAAGCAGCTGGATGGCAAAGAGGTCGATGACGAGGATCTGAACGGCTACCTGATGTATCCGAAGGTGTTCCTTGACTACATGGGTCGTCACCGCACCTATGGTCCGGTGCGCACCCTGCCGACCCGTACCTTCTTCTACGGCATGGAGCCGGGCGAAGAGATTACGGCTGAGATCGATCCGGGCAAGACGCTGGAAATCCGCTGTCAGGCGATCGGTGAGACCGACGAGAAAGGCGAGGTCAAAGTGTTCTTCGAACTCAACGGCCAGCCCCGCGTCATTCGAGTGCCCAACCGTCTTGTGACAGCCACCACGCAGGCCCGCCCGAAGGCCGAAGTCGGAAATATCAACCACATCGGCGCGCCGATGCCGGGTGTTGTGGCTACTGTTGCGGTCACCGCTGGCCAAGAAGTCAAGGAAGGCGATCTCCTGCTGACAATCGAGGCGATGAAGATGGAAACCGGCATCCACGCCGAACGCGACGCGGTGGTCGCTACCGTCCATGTACAGCCCGGCGGCCAAATTGACGCAAAGGACCTGCTGGTCGAACTGGAATAACCAGTTTAGTTTTCGAAAGCACAAGGGCCGCTCGGGGAACCGGGCGGCCTTTTTCTACTCAGGAGGAACACGATGCTGTCCATCACCCCAATCTACGCCTCGTTGCTGGCGATCCTTTACATTGTTCTGAGCTTCCTGGTCATCAGCCAGCGCCGCAGTGACAAGGTCTCCTATGGCGATGGTGGCAAGCCGGACATGCTCAAGGTGATCCGGACGCACTCCAACTTCATCGAATACACGCCCTTTGCCCTTCTGCTGATCACCATGGTCGAGCTTCAGGGTGCCGGAGCGCTGATGCTGAACCTGTTGGGCCTCTGCCTGCTGGGCGGTCGCTTGTCGCACGCCTACGGCTTTGGCCGCAGCCCGCAGATCGTGATTCTGCGCCAGATCGGGATGGTCCTGACCTTCACAGCTATCCTCGTTGCGGCAATTGCGAACCTCGTGTTGGCGCTTTGAGCCAAGCATCCGTTTTTTGGCGAACGCCTATATTTTTCGAGCCTATGCGATCAAGCTACGACGGAAGGATGCCAACGGTTCCATTGGCTGCCTCCAGTTAAAATCGGAGTGTATGAACAACGTTGCAAACTGAGTAAATTAGCGGGTTGCGGGCCAAAAAATTTTGCCATATACGCCTGCTCATCCAGTTGGCCGTTGCCCAACGAACATAGACCAAAATGTTCAAGGTAGCGCCCTAACTTTTGAAACTTAGCCTTTCGTGGCTTGATCTGAACAAAAAGATCTGGCTTTGCACTGAAGGACCAAGTTGAAAAAGTGCCCCTATAGCTCAGCTGGTAGAGCAACTGATTTGTAATCAGTAGGTCCGCGGTTCGAGTCCGTGTGGGGGCACCACTTTAAAGCAAAAACAGTATGCTAATCTACGCTCATGGTCGATTTCGATCTATCTTGTGGAGCAAAGATCAAGCGCGCTTGGTTACAACAAGGCTTGGCGCATTCGAATAAACTGAAAACTTTGTGCGCTATGTGAACAACACTACAGAACCCAAAACCGAAAACCGCCATAGTCATGCCTATAACGAGTTAGCGTTCATGGTGTGTTTCGAACGCGAGATCGGTTTCTCCTCCCTGAGATAGGGGCGCGCTTTGTTTCCAGCGCGCCCCGTCTTCTTTTTGGCTCGAAGACACGCTTACCGATCTAGTTCGGGCTTCCTTAAAAGTCGCGCGGTACGCCTTTGTCAAACGCCCGCACCGTCCTACAATTTGGGTGTGAACAAACGAAGCGAATGGCCATGCTGGAAGACAAGCGCAAAGATCTTGACTCGGAAAAGCAGAAACAACTCCTCCGGAAGTTGGTTGAAGATCTGAGTAAACAGCAGATCGACCTCTACTATCAGCCCACAAGCGAAATCGCCGCGTTTCTTGAGAAACAGATCGAAGGCGGTGAGTCTCTTCTGGCAGAAGACAGGGCACTTCTGCGTCGGTTGAGCCGCCGCGATATCGAAGTTCTTCTCAGTCTACACTAATAGATTTCTGCACTGATAGATTTGCCAAAATTTTCTGCTAGAGAAAGTGGTGGGCGACCCTGGAATCGAACCAGGCGTGCGTCTCCGCGAGGGAGTTACAGTCCCCTGCCACACCTTGCGGCCTGTCGCCCACTGTCAGGCGTTGCACCTGACGTGGAGGCGTGATTACTAGCGCACCAAAGGAGCGTCAACAGGAAAATACCGCTTTGACGCAGGAAATCGAACGCCCGGCCCGGAGGCCAATAAAATGAAGAAACCCAAGTGGGTCGTGGAAAAGGAACAGGCGCGTAAAGCAGCGGCTGCGGAAACGGTTTGGCTGTTTGGTCTGCACGCCGTGCGCGATGCTTTGATGAACCCAAAACGGCAGAAATTGCGCCTGATTGTGACCCGAAATGCCCGTGACAAGCTGGCAGAAGCCATTGATTTTGCGGGCACCGAGGCCGAGATGGTCGATCCACGGAAGTTCAACGCTCCAATTGATCAGGGATCAGTTCATCAGGGTGCCGCCCTTGAGGTCAAGCCGCTGGAATGGGGCGGATTGGCCGAAAACTGTATCGGGCGCGAACACCCACGTGTGATTTTGCTGGATCGGGTGACAGACCCGCACAATGTCGGGGCGATTCTGCGCTCGGCCGAGGTACTGGGCGCCAGCGCTGTGATCGGGACTCGGCACCATTCCGCACCTGAGACTGGGGCGCTGGCCAAAACCGCAAGCGGCGCTTTGGAGCGTCAGCCCTATTTGCGGGTCCGCAATCTGGCCGACGCGATTGTCGAGTTGCAGGGCATGGGCTTTCTGGTGCTGGGTCTCGATGGTGAGGCCGAAGATACGATCGAGGCTGCCATAGGGGATCACCGTGATCGTCCGGTGGCGCTGGTGCTGGGTGCAGAAGGCCCCGGATTGCGACAGAAGACCAAGGAAACCGTGGACAAGTTGGTGAAAATTGACGCAGCCGGCGGTTTTGGATCCTTGAACGTTTCAAACGCGGCGGCGATTGCCCTATATGCCTCACGGTACACAGGATAGGAGCGCGTCATTTCTGGCCCATCGAAAATCGCCACCTGCTGCTATTGCGGGACCCGAGCGGCGCTTGTCCTGAAGGGAAAGCAGCGGCATGAGCTGAGCTGTTCCAGCTGCGGCGCGCCGTTGCATGACCTCAAGATGCTGCCCAAGCGCAAGGTGACCGAAAGCGCACCCAGGAAACATGCAGTAAGCCATAGCGCGCCGCCGAAATCCAAGCGCAAGAAAAAGAAGAAAACCCTGTTTTCGCGCGTGATGGATGAGGCCTGGGATGTGATCGAGGATATCTTTGACTGACCTTCGCGCTTTCGGGGTGTTCACAACCACGTCATCTGGGGTGTCTCGCAGCGCAAAACGTTGCAGATTGAGACGCTGAGTCCATGATTCCGTTATACCTATGCCAATCCGCCACGCTCTCATTGGCGCGCTGAGCGCCACTCTTATCGCTTCTGCCGCTGTTGCGCAGCCCATGCCCGTGTATTTCGCGCCCGAGGGGGCTGCGATGGCGGGATACGATCCCGTGTCCTATTTTCAGGGTGACATACCCGTGCAGGGCCGTCCCGAGATTTCAGTGACGTGGAAGGGAGCCGAATGGCATTTCGCGTCCCTCGAAAACCGCGCGATGTTTGAGTCGAATCCGCGGGCCTTTGCCCCTCAGTTCGGGGGGTATTGTTCCTATGCGATGGCTCAGGGCATCCTCAAGGGAACCGATCCGGGGGCCTGGCAGGTTGTGGATGGGCGCCTCTACTTGACGTTTTCGCCTGAAATTGAGCGGAAATGGCGTGAGGATCAGTTGGAATACATCCATCAGGCCGAAGGGAACTGGCCTGAGATTCTGTATCGAGAATAGGCAACCTTCCGCCGTTTGTGAAAAGTCATCACAAAAATGCGCACGCCCTCTTTTTTTTAACCAAAACATGCCTAAATGTCACAGTGACCGCGGAACGGAACTGCCGCGGGTCATTTCACTGTCCCTCGTTCCAACAACTGGCGCCCAAGGTTTCTTGGGCGCTTTTTTCTTTTTCAGCCGTCGCATAGGGTAGCGGTATGGCTGAATATTCTGATAAGTTCCTGAGATCCATTCTGAAGCGCACCAAGACCGTTGCCGTGGTCGGAGTGTCCATGAACGAGGTACGGCCGAGTTTCTACGTGGCCCGCTATCTGTCGCTGAAAGGCTTTACCGTGATCCCGGTCAATCCCGGCCATGCGGGAAAGCAACTTTTCGGTCAAACCGTGCGCGCCACCCTGTCAGATATCAAGGAAGACGTTGATATGGTGGATATCTTCCGCCGCTCTGAGGCCGTGCCTCCGATCGTGGATGAGGCGCTGGAGGTATTCCCATCCCTGCGCACCATCTGGATGCAAATCGGTGTTGAACACGCAGAGGCTGCCGCCAAAGCTGAGGTGCGCGGCGTGGATGTGGTGATGAATCGCTGCCCCAAGATCGAATATCAGCGCCTGTTCGGAGAGCTGCGCATGGGTGGCTTCAGCACTGGCATCATTTCATCCAAGCTATAGCGTCACTGCGCCTGATAGGGTTTGAGGCGGGCCACCTGTTCTTGCCTGCGTTTTTCCAGAACAACCTCGCGCGGGACCCAGTCATATCTTGTGTCTTCCTGCAGCGGGGACCAGAAAAGAACCCCGCCATAGCGCCACGGGTCCAGCACGACCCCATCATAGAGCGACTCGCCCCGCGCGCTGATGATCGCTGTGCTGTGGTCGATTCGCAGGGGATTGTCGGCATTGGCGATGGCGCGATGCATGTCCAGCGTTTGGAAGTTTTCTTGCTTCAACCGCCGCTCGATATCTTCGGCCCAGTGCCAGCATAATCCACGCGGGCGCAAGCCCTTGTTGACCTTGGCATTGTGGATCAACGGAGGGTCGGTGATCTCGTATTCCTGCACCAGCCGCGCGGTGTAGGAATATGCAATGCGGGCGGCCCGGTTGGCCTCAGCCGGGTCGATATCGGGACCGAGGCTTTGGATTTCCGAGGCAAGACGCTGAACTTCATCCCCGTTGGATGGTGGCGGGGCCGCACAGGCGCCCAAAGTCACGAGGGCCAGAACGCAGGCCAAAGTTCTGATCATTGTGATGTCCCTCGCCCGATAGACCGTGAAACATGATCATAGAACCGCTTCGGCGCGGACGGAAGACTGCGTTTAGCTTTTGGGGCGTGCGGCCTTTTCGGCGATACCGCTTATGCCCTGACGCTGCGCCAGCTCCGCCAGCACATCGTCCAGCGCAACGTCGCGCGCGGCCAGCATGACCAGCAGGTGATACAGCACGTCGGCGGCCTCGGCAGTCAGCCCGTCCTTGTCGTTCTTGACGGCTTCGATGATGGCCTCAACAGCCTCCTCGCCGAATTTCTCGGCGCATTTTTCTGGGCCCTTGGCCAGCAACTTTGCCGTCCAACTGCTGTCCGGGTCCGCCCCTTTGCGCGCCTCGATTGTGGAGGCCAGATCGTGCAGGATACTCATGTCAGCCTCATCGGGATACCTGCGGCGGCCATGTGTTCCTTGGCCTCGCGGATGGTGTATTCGCCAAAATGGAAGATCGAGGCGGCCAGTACGGCGCTTGCGCCACCTTCGGTGACGCCTTCGACCAGATGGTCCAGATTGCCAACACCGCCCGACGCGATGACCGGCACATCCACCGCGTCGCTGATTGCGCGGGTCAGCGGCAGATTGAAACCCGATTTGGTACCGTCCCGATCCATCGAGGTTAGCAGGATTTCTCCGGCACCTTTGGCGACCACGGTTTTCGCAAACTCGACCGCGTCTATGCCAGTGGGCTTGCGGCCGCCATGGGTGAAAATCTCCCATTTGCCGGGGCTGACGGTTTTGGCGTCGATCGCGCAAACGATACACTGGCTGCCGAACTGGTCTGCCGCCTCGGCAATCACATCCGGGTTGGCGACAGCGGCGGAATTGAAACTGACCTTGTCCGCCCCCGCCAGAAGCAAGGCACGCACGTCATCCTTGGTACGAACGCCACCACCCACGGTCAGAGGAACAAAGCACTCCTCGGCCGTGCGCTGAACCACGTCGAACATGGTGCCGCGATTTTCATGCGTGGCGTGAATGTCCAGAAAACAGATCTCGTCCGCGCCCGCGGCGTCATACGCCTTAGCCGATTCCACCGGGTCGCCTGCATCGCGCAGACCCACAAAATTCACACCTTTGACCACGCGGCCATCGGCGACATCCAGACAGGGAATGATACGGGTTTTCAGCATGCGCTTTCCTTTGTTGTCCGCACCCTTACCGGCAAAGCCCCGCCGATACCAGACTTGTGATTGTCACCCCTCTCAAACCTGTGAAAACTGTCCCCAAATTCAGCAGGAGATCAATAAGATGCGAAACCTTATTCTGACTACCACCTTCCTTTTTGCAGGAGCAGTTGCCGCAATGGCTGACGATATCATCAAAGTAGAAACCGCAAAATCCGTGCCCGAGGCACTGGACGCTCTCGAAGCGGCTGTGGGCAACGCAGGCGCGACCGTCTTTGCGCGCATCGACCACGCAGCCGGGGCCGAAAAGGTCGGCACGCCGATTCCGCCCAATCAGGTGCTTATCTTCGGCAACCCCGCGCTGGGGACACCTGCTATGCAGATCGACCCGCGTGCGGGCCTGTTCCTGCCGTTGAAAGTGCAGGCCTATGAGGATGCGAACGGGCAGGTCTGGTTGGCCTATGAAGACCCGAAAGAGACGATGGATGAACTTGACGAGGTCGAAAACTCGCCCGTGATCGAGAAAATGCGCGGCGCGTTGAAGAAACTGACCTCGGCTGCCGCGCAGTAAGGCTGTTTAGCTTAGGGTGCGAATGGCCTCGGCCAGGTCAATCGCGCCATCGTACAGCGCCCGGCCCGAGATCGCGCCGTTCAGCTCAACTCCACAATCGCGCAGGGCGATCAGATCATCCAATGAGCTGACACCACCCGAGGCAATGACCGGGATGGAGACGGCTTGAGCCAGCGCGGCTGTGGCTTCGATATTCGGGCCTTGCATCGCGCCGTCGCGGTTGATGTCCGTATAGATGATTGCCGCAACGCCAGCATCTTCGAAGCTGCGGGCCAGATCCGTAACCTGCACATCGGTTTCCTCGGCCCAGCCTTTGGTGGCGACCATACCGTTGCGGGCGTCGATGCCAACTGCGACCTTACCGGGGAAGGCTTTTGCGGCCTCACGCACCAGATCGGGGTTTTCGACCGCAACGGTGCCCAGAATGACGCGTGCCAAGCCCTTTTCAATCCACGTCTCGATGGTGGCCATGTCCCGGATGCCACCACCCAACTGGGCAGGTACGTTGCAGGCCTTCAGGATCGCCTCAACCGGAGCGGCGTTGACCGGCTCGCCCGCGAAGGCGCCGTTCAAGTCGACAAGGTGCAGCCACTCACATCCTGCATCAACAAAGGCACGGGCCTGCGCGGCCGGGTCCTCGTTGAAAACGGTGGCTTTGTCCATTTCTCCGCGCAGCAGGCGAACAGCGTTGCCGTCTTTCAGGTCGATGGCGGGATACAGGATCATGTCGGGCGGCCTTATCTGAATGTTACACGGGCGGCGTATCGCACAAGCGGGTTAGCGACGCAAAGTCAATCTTGCCCGAAGCCCGACACCGGGCCAGAGTGAACCCAAATCAGGGAGGTTATCATGAAGAAACTTGCACTTTCGATTGCTTTTGCATCGCTGGCCACAGGCGCGATGGCGGCAGATCCGGCGGATGGGCTTTGGAAAACACAACCGGGTGACACAGGTGGGTACCTGCACGTGTCGATCAGCGAATGCGGCAGCGCAATTTGCGGCACCATCGACAGCGCATTTGACGGCAATGGCGACCAGATACTGGACTATGAAAACCTGGGCAAACAGATCATCTGGGACATGGTCGCAGAAGGCAGCGGCAGTTATGACAACGGCAAGATCTGGGCCCCGGATCGCGACAAGACCTACAACTCCAAAATGACGCTGGACAGCCAGAACCAGCTGACGGTCAAAGGCTGTGTCGCAGGCGGGTTGGTCTGCCGCGGGCAGACCTGGACCCGCATTCAGTAACGCCCTAGGGCGCCCAAGTCAGGAAGTTGCCGATCATACGCAGGCCAACATCCTGGCTTTTCTCGGGGTGGAATTGCATCCCAAGCATCGTGTCGCGGCCGATCACGGCAGTGACGTCCTGCCCATAGTCCGCATAAGCCAGCCTTTGCGCCGGATCCGTGACACGGAAATGGTAGGAGTGGACGAAATAGACATGATCACCGGATTTCACACCATTAAACACCGGGTGATCGCTATCCAGAACCAGATCGTTCCAGCCCATATGCGGCACCTTGAGCGAAGCGTCCGAAGGCTCGATCCGCAGCACGTCCCCAGCGACCCAATTCAGACCATCGGTTTCGGTATATTCATGGCCTTTTGAGGCCATCAACTGCATCCCGACGCAGATACCGAGGAAGGGGCGACCTTTCTGTTCGACCGCCTCAACCATCGCGTCATAGATGCCCTTGTGGCCACGCAGCTCGGCGGCGCAGGCCGGAAAAGCTCCGTCCCCGGGTAGCACCAGCCGGTCCGCGCGCGCGACTACATCCGCGTCCGAGGTCACAACGACCTCACCCGCGTGCAGTTCTTTCGCCATACGCTGAAAGGCTTTTTCGGCCGAGTGCAGGTTGCCGCTCTCGTAGTCGATGATCGCGGTGAGCATTTGAGTCCTTTCTGTGCGCAACTTGTCCGAAAACCGGTGCCCACTTTTCGGGTTACGCTTACAACGCGCCCTTGGTTGACGGAATCGCATCCGCCTTGCGCGGGTCGGTTTCAACCGCATCCCGCAGGGCGCGGGCAACGGCCTTAAAGGCAGCCTCGGCGATGTGGTGGCTGTTGAAACCGTGCAGCTGATCAATGTGCAGTGTAATGCCGCCATGGGTACTGAGCGCCTGAAAAAACTCGCGCACCAGTTCGGTGTCGAACGTGCCGATCTTCTGGGTCGGCAGGTCCACGTTCCAGATCAGGAACGGGCGCGCTGACAGGTCCAGCGCACAACGCACCTGAGCGTCGTCCATGGGCAAGTGACACTCGCCGTAGCGGCGGATGCCTTTCTTGTCGCCCAGTGCCTGCGTCAGAGCCTGACCCAGCGCGATGCCGGTGTCTTCGACCGTGTGGTGGTCGTCGATGTGATAGTCGCCCTTGGCGCGGATCGTCATGTCGATCAGCGAATGACGCGCCAACTGATCCAGCATGTGGTCAAAGAAGCCAACGCCGGTCTGGTTGTCATACTGGCCGGTGCCGTCCAGATTGACCTCGACCGAGATCTCGGTCTCGGCGGTCTGACGGCTGATCTTTGCGCTGCGCATGGGCGAATTCCTTTTGCTACAGGCGCGCTTATAGACGGGGTTGGGCGGGTTGATCCAGTGCCCGCAGCGCAATCGGTACAAACTGTTGCAGGGGATTGCACACAGGTCCGGGCCATGCCAGCCTGCCGGAAACTCAAGTCAAAAGGCCCGGCACATGTCCACCTGCGTTTTTATCCAGATCCGCTGCAAACCCGGCACCACCTACAAGGTCGCCGAAGAGATCGCCCTGCGCGAGATTCACTCAGAGCTTTATTCCACCAGCGGCGAATACGACCTGCTGCTGAAGCTCTATATCCCCGAAACCGAGGATGTGGGCCATTTCATCAACGAACACCTGCTGGTGATTCCAAACATCGAACGATCCTTGACCACGATGACGTTCAAAGCGTTCTGATCTGAACCTGCACTCTTGATGCGGCAGAATCGGCCCGGTAGCGAAAGACATCCGGGCCACAGCTAAACACAGACGCTCAGGCACCGCGTTCACATCGAAATTGATCAGTTGGAAAAGTTTGCATCTGGAGCGGGCGAGGCGATTCGAACGCCCGACCCTAACCTTGGCAAGGTTATGCTCTACCCCTGAGCTACGCCCGCATCAGATACATATGTTGGTCCGAAGACCTTAACTCAATGGAGCGGGCGAGGCGATTCGAACGCCCGACCCTAACCTTGGCAAGGTTATGCTCTACCCCTGAGCTACGCCCGCGCCGTTGAGTGAGGAGGGATGTATAAATTCCCGCGCGAGCCTGCAAGCGGAAAAAGACAAAAACCTGTAAAAATCTTTCGACGGAAATTCGGAGCTGACGCGTTGAATGGGTAATGAGGCTTACAAGGCGAAGGGACGCGTGATGAAATCAAGGGCATTGGCAGAAATGAAGACGGCACTGTTGGCGGCGCTGATTGTTTTCGCGGTATTGCTCTGCCCGCCCGAGGACGATCCGTTGGCCGAGGTCCCCTCCCCTATGTATGAGCGGCAGATTTTGACCGGATAGGCAATCTTGCCGGGACCTGCCAAAAGGGTATCGCATTCGGCGTAGGCGTGGTCCAAGCTGACCTCTGCGGACGGGCGCCAAATGTCGATCTCTCCGCAACGACCCTAGCAGCCAACAAGCCGCTTGCCAGTTACGGCATTTACCGATGAAGGCGCAGGATGTAACACCGGAGAAAGGAGCCCGGCAAAAACAGGACGAAGATGCAGGTTGTTATCCACGCAGGCGTGGCCTTTTCCGACAATGACCGGTTGATCGAAACCCTTATCGCGAACGCGTCGGTTCTGAACCAGCAGCGGGTCATCCCTCTGGACCTCGCGCAAGGGCGGCAGTTTGTGAAAGTCGCCTCAGATTCCATGACAACCGGAGCGCCTCTGCCAGAGGTTCTTATAGGCCTGAATGAGGTTCTTCCCGACCGCACCACTTGTGATCGCGTTGTCCTGTCCAGCGACAAGGTTTTTGGCCCCAGACGAGCCGCGATTCTGCGCGGGCAGTTTTATCCAAATGCGGCTGAGCGGATTGCGTTCCTGGACCGTGTTCTAGAGTCGGATCAAATCGAGCTGTGTTTCGCGCTGGTCAACCCGGCGAGCTTCATCTCGAAATTGCTGATGTCACTGCCCGAAGAGCGGCGGAAAGCCGTTCTAGGGAATACCGACTTGAGCAAACTGAACTGGCTGACCATGATCAACGACCTGCGAGAAAGAGCTCCGAACGTTCAGATCACGCTCTGGGCCAATGAAGACACTCCGCTTATCTGGGGCGATATCATCAGAACGCTTGCCAGACTGCCTGACAAGGCGGCCCTGCAACATGAATACGCGTTCATTGCCTCAGTGCTGACGGACGCGGGCCGTGCAGAGCTGACGCAACTGCTGGAACAAATTGCCTGGCAGGATCGGGATATGCTGCGGGAAAGTCTGACCCATCTGTTCGATGAACATGCCGATCCTGCGCAGATCGAGGAAGAGCTGGAGATTCCAGGCTGGAATTCAGACGTTGTCAGCGCGTTTTCCGAGATCTACGAACAGGATCTCGCGGCACTACGCGCCATGCCGGGCGTAAGGGTGCTGCAGCCCTGAAACGGGCTGCATCGCATTACATACCCAGCGCTTCCTTATACATTTCGAGAACCGCCTCTTCTTCGGCGATATCATCCTTGTCGCGCTTGCGTAGCGCGACTAGTTTGCGCATGACCTTGGTGTCGTAGCCGCGCGCTTTCGCTTCGGCCATGACCTCTTTTTGCTGCTCGGCCAGATCTTTCTTTTCGGCATCCAGACGCTCGATCCGTTCGATGAACTGGCGCAGCTCGCCTGCAGTCACGCGGTAGTTGGCGGCGGCCTGATCTTCGGTCATGTCTTCCATGTAGGTCTCTCCCAGAGGCTGAATTGCGATGCTGAGACATCGGGCATGGTGCCGGATACATCGCCGGTGCCCGGGTCGCAAGCACCCAATCCCATGGGCGGGCTTGTCGGCAGGGCGCTGATCCGCTAAGCGCAAAAACACGGCACCAGCAGAGGCAGGCAACCATGTTCGAAATCATCACCTGGGGCGGCGCCGCCCTGTCAGTGGCCGGGCTTGTCGGTCTGATCTGGTGTATTCTGCGCGTAATGAAGGCCCGCAAAGCGGGCCTTTCAGATGACGAACTGCGCGCTGTTGTTCAGGGTGTTCTGCCCTGGAACCTTGGGGCGTTGTTTCTGTCGGTCATGGGGCTAATGCTGGTCATCCTCGGCATTTCGCTGGGATAACCCAACCGATCAGATCGGCAAATTGTCAAACCGCGCTTCCATCGCGTCCTCGCACAGGGCCGCATCCAGATGGCGCATGCGCGACGGAACATGCATCCCCTGCTGACGCATGCGATCTACGATCTTGCTGAAACTGGGCTGCAGCGCCAATCGGGTATCCAGACACGCGTTCTGAAGTTTTTGCTCTAGCTCTTGCGCTTCGAAATAGAGGTTATCTGTCGTCATTGTGATCCTCCCAATTGTCAGTATCCCCGATATAGGTAACGCGGATACGACACGAAGATGCTACCGGAAGCGATGGCGGTTTATTGCCCGCTAAAATACCCTGTTCGGCAAATCTGCGCGTCTGGGTTAAAGTTTAGGCAAATTTCATCTGTCGTGCCTTGACGGACATCAAAAACCAAACTGGCTCTTGTATCATATTCTGTTTTTCTTATATGTCGTCTAAGTGGAGGAGACCATGAAGCCAAAAGTGAAAGCGTTCTTCGACGACCAGACCTTTACGGTCTCGTACGTCGTCCACGAAGACAGTAGCCGCGCTTGTGCGATTATCGATAGCGTTCTGGATTTCGATCATGCCTCGGGCCGGACGGGGACAAACTCTGCCGACCAGATCATCGCTTATGTACACGCCAAAGACCTCAAGACCGAGTGGATTTTGGAAAGCCATGTGCATGCAGACCACCTCTCGGCGGCGCCATATCTGCAGCAGGAACTGGGCGGCAAAATCGGGATCGGACATCACATCGTCGAGGTGCAGGAAACCTTTGGCAAAATCTTCAACGAAGGGACCGAGTTCCAGCGCGATGGCAGCCAGTTTGATGCCCTCTTCCGCGAGGGCGACAGTTTCCACATCGGGCAGATGCGAGGCGATGTGCTGCACACGCCCGGTCATACGCCGGCCTGCCTGACCTATGTGATCGGCGATGCCGCTTTTGTCGGCGACACCTTGTTCATGCCCGACTTCGGCACCGCACGATGCGATTTCCCAGGCGGTTCGTCCGAGACCCTTTTTGCGTCGATCCAGAAAATCCTGTCTCTGCCCGATGAGACCCGCATTTTTGTGGGGCACGACTACAAGGCTCCGGGCCGGGATGAGTATGCGTGGGAGACGACGGTGGGCGAACAAAAAGCGCTGAACATCCATATCGGGCAAGGTCGCAGAATCGAAGAGTTTGTGGAAATGCGGGACGCACGCGATGCGACCCTTTCCAAACCCAGGCTGATTCTGCCGTCGCTTCAGGTCAATATGCGCGCGGGCCAGATGCCCCCGGCCGACGAACAGGGCGATGTTTTCCTGAAGTTGCCGATCAACAAGCTGTGACCTGCGCCAACAGTATAGGATGGACATAGTATGAACCCGGACTGGATATGGGGCCTTTGTGGCGGCATCCTGATCGGCTGCGGCGCTGCGCTTTACCTGCTTGGCAATGGCCGGATCATGGGGGCCAGTGGCATTCTGGGAGGTTTAATCGACGGCCCGGCAAGGCGCGAGAAACTGGTATTTGTCTTGGGGCTGATCGGTATGCCGCTGATCATGAGCCGCTTGATGAGCGAACAGCCTCAAACTCACCTGACAGAAAATCTGGGCCTTCTGGTCGTCGCCGGGTTGCTCGTTGGCATTGGCACGCGGCTGGCCAACGGTTGCACATCGGGTCATGGGGTCTGCGGCATCTCTCGGTTTTCTCTGCGCGGGATTGTTGCGACCCTAATCTATATCGCTGCTGGAGCGGTGGTTTTGGCCTTGTTCCGCCACGGTTTGGGGGTGATCTGATGCGGCTGTTGATCGCTTTGGTATCAGGCGCGTTGTTTGGCGCGGGGCTGTTGCTGTCGGGGATGACGGACACCCAAAAGGTTCAGGGCTGGCTGGATATCTTCGGCGCATGGGACCCGACGCTGGCCTTCGTTATGGGAGGCGCGATTCTGCCCATGTTGGTCGCGTGGCGCATGACCAAGACCCGCCAACCGTTGACTGGCGGCACATTTCCCGCACCTGCACGGACCGAACTTGACCGAGGGCTGATCCTCGGCTCAGTCCTGTTTGGCGCAGGCTGGGGTTTAGTCGGCCTATGCCCCGGCCCAGCCATGGCGGCGCTGTCCTATGGCGGGACCAGCAGCGCTGTCTTTCTGGTGGCGATGGCGGCGGGGATGCGGTTGGCGCCGGGGCTGCGCGCGCAACTGGACAGGGCGGCCAACGCGGCCTAATCAATTGGCATGGAGATTCGACCTATAACCCCCCGCTACGCCGTGTCCCCGCAGATCACTGTCGAGGACGTGCCCGCCATTGCCGAGGCCGGCTTCGTCAAGGTTATCTGCAACCGACCCAATGCCGAGGTCCCCGAGATCATGCAATCCGATGCCATCGGAGACGCGGTCCGCGCAGCCGGTCTGGAATACGAGGTGCTGGAACTGACCCACCAGACCATGACGCCCGAAAACGTCGCACGGCAGCGGGATATGGCCGAAAATTGCTCTGGCCCGGTTCTGGCATATTGCGCGTCCGGCACGCGTTGCTCGGTTGTTTGGGCTCTGGGTCAATGCGAGCAGATGAGTACGGATGAGATCCTGACTGCCACCACCAATGCTGGATACCAATTGGAGCAGCTGCGCCCAACTTTGGATCAGTTACGCAACACGTCGGACTAAATCAGAACTCGGTTTTCTCCGAGCCATCGCGACCCGCAAGTTGCGAGATTTCCGCGACCATTCGATCGGGTTCAACAAGGCTTAGGTCGTCGTCGACCGGATCGGCAACCGAGGGGCTCGCGACCAGATCGAGAGGGTCGGACAGGATATCTACGTCTGTGTCAGCCATATCGCCCCGGACACTGGCCGGGCGGCTTTCTATGAATTCGGCGGACTCCAACGCATCCAGCGCGGGCAGCGGTACATTTTCATTCAACCGAACCGCGCGCATCCCCCCCGACTGCCCCAAACGCCCGACCGAGGCGCGGGTGCGCTCGATGGTCAGAACCTCGGTCCGGTCCAACCGCGCGCCGGTCAGCGGCAAGAGGCTGCCCACCTCAAGCGCGGACAGATGCGCCAAAGGCAACCTCATCCGGCACACCACGGCGTTCAGCTCGGCCCGTACAACGCCTGATGACTGCTCCAGCCGAGGGCCAGTGTCGACATCCAGTTCAACCTCAACGTCATCGGGCGCGGGCGGATCGGGCAGCACAATCGTGATCTGGCCCTGACTCAACCCGCCTCCAAGTTCCACAGTCAGGTCAAAAACACGGTAGCTATCTGCCACCAGCGACAAGGACAGACCGCGCAAATCCACCGCCCGTGAGGCATACTCATACCCTGTCAAAACCGGCTGATCTGCCGCATCGACCAGACCGACAGCACAGCGCAACGCATCCTCGACCAGTGGGGCGGCCATGGCGGCGTCCGTATCCGTAAAGCCCCGCTCGGCGGGCGCGTCCGGTGTAACCTCACCAATGGTTTGGGTCTGAACGATGGCCGAGACGCAGTTCAAATCCAGACAGGCCGCCGCCACCCCGTCGGGTCCCGAAAATTTCAACAACAACCGATCCTCGGCCAATGTGGCCGCAAGTCCGGCCTGCGGCCGATCTGCCTGCCTTGCCCCGATAACGGCCAGCGGAAGGTCCAAACGCTCACCTGCGGCCCGCGCAAAGCCCAAGCGTAACGCCCGCAGGATCGAGCGGGGCCGATCCCCCAGATCCCCCTGCCCCAATGACAATTTACGCGCCAGAGCGGCGCCGGCCGTGTGTGCCATGGCTTCGGTACCATCCGATTTCTTGTCGTGAGTCTTGGTGTAACCCGGCAGAGGTTACGAACTTCTTTAAACCGAACTATTGCGCGGCCTGCCGGTAGGCCAAGGGCAGGCTGACGCGGAACGCCGCACCGCCCTGCCCCGGCAGATAGGTGATGTCACCGCCCAAACGATGCATGATCTCCCGGCAAATCGCCAAACCCAGCCCGGCACCGCCGGCCTTGTCCCCTCCGACCCGCGCGAATTTCTCAAAGATCATCGACCGCGCCTCAGGCGGCACCCCGCTGCCATTGTCGATGAAGTCCACAACCAGCTGCCCGCCCACATCATGCGCCGAGATCGTCAGAACGGGCTCATCGGCATCACAGTATTTCCGCGCATTGGAGATGAGGTTGATAAACACCTGCCCCAAGCGGTCGAGATCAGTTTGCAAGGGGATACGCTCGGATGCCTTGCTGCGCCGCACAACCAGCCGCTGATCCGTGCCCGCCAGCGCGCTGGAGATCGACCGATCCAGAACCGAACGCAACGTATCGTCGCCGAGGTTCAGCCTGACCTGCCCGTTCTCGAGAACGCTGAGGTCGAGCAGATCGTCCAGCAGACGTGTCAGGCGGAGCGCCTCGTCGTGAATGATGGCGGCATAGCGGGTCTGTTCTTCACCGCTCAGCCCCTGGGTGTCGCGCATGATCTCGGAAAATGCCCGGATCGAGGTCATAGGCGTGCGCAATTCATGACTGACCTGGCTGAGGAAGCTGTCCTTCTGCTCGGATATTTGGGTGAGCTTGGCGTTGGCATCGCGCAACTGTCGTGCCGTGCGGCTAAGTTCGGCAGATTTCTCTTCCAACTGGCTGGAGTATTCCAGCAATTGCGCAGATTCGTCAGCAACGGCCAAGAGGTCCTCAACCGAAACCGAGGCACCGCCCACGATCTGCCCGATCATCGCATGTGCCGTGGCCGCCCCTACTGAGCCGCTGAGCTCCCTCTCAAGCCGGGCCAGAAATCCGGGTGTCGGCTCGGGCAAAGGCGAGCGTCCGCCCTGAAGCTCGGCCTCGCGCTGGAACAGTTCCTGGGCGGGTGACGTGCCCAGAATGCGCTGCGTCATGATCATCAGGTCTTCGCTTTGCGCAACCGACCCGGTCCAACCGCGCGGCGCGACCGAGTGGTCAAAGACATTGACGAACTGCGCGCCCTGAAGCCGCTCCAACGGGCTGGGAAAGCTCAGCAGGGACGCAACACAGAACACAATCGCATTCAAGGAAATTGACCACATGACCGAATGCACCATTGGGTCGATACCTTCGATCCCGAACAAGGCCTGAGGTCGCAGCCATGCAATACCGAATGGGCCGTTCAGCAGCACACTCTCGGGCATCCATGCCGCCCCCATTCCGGGTAGAAGCAGGGTGTAGATCCACAGAACAAAGCCCACGGTCAAACCTGCCAGGGCACCGGTTCTGGTGGCCCCGCGCCAGAACAATCCGCCGACCATCGCGGGCAGGATTTGCGAAATACCGCTAAAGGCCACCAACCCGATCGAGGCCAACGCCGCGCCGCCGCCAGACAGACTGTAGTAGAAATAGCCCAGCGCCATTATCGCAGCGATCGAGATACGTCGCGCCATCAATACGATGTTGCGCACGTCTCCGGGCACGGACCCGACCCGCTCATGCGTGTTCAGCCAGATCGGCATTACGACGTGGTTCGAAACCATCGTCGACAGGGCCATTGCCGTTACGATCACCATCGAGGTCGCCGATGAGAACCCTCCGATAAAGGACAGCATCGCCAGCCCGTCCTTGCCTTGCGATAAAGGTACGGTCAGAACGAACAGATCCGGGTTGGACCCTTCCGGCAATAAATCGAGGCCGACAACGGCGATGGGGACAACAAACAGGCTCATCAGCAGCAAGTATAAGGGAAAGGCCCAGGCGGCGGTGCGCAGATGGCCCTCGTCATCATTCTCAACCACCATCACCTGGAACATGCGCGGCAAGCATACAAAGGCGGCGGCGGACAAGAAGATAAAGGTCGTCCAGCGACCGGCATCCACTTGCCATTTACCAATTTCGGAGGCGTCGATCCGCTCCATCATCGGGCCAAAGCCACCGGCAACGCCCCAGACCACGAAGATACCGACAGCCACCAGCGCAAAAAGTTTGACCACCGACTCGACCGCAATGGCTGTGACCACACCGTGGTGGCGTTCATTGGCATCCAGATTGCGGGTGCCGAACAGGATCGCGAACATCGCCAGCCCAGCCGCCACCCAAAACACGCTGGAGCCTTCGCGGTAGAGGCCCGAGGGGTCGGCCTCGGCAAAGATCGAGAAAGACAGGGTAATCGACTGCAATTGCAGCGCAATATAGGGCGTGCCGCCAATCACGGCCAGAATCGTGACGCACACCGCCAGCGTGTTCGACTTGCCATAGCGCGAGGACAACAGGTCCGCGATCGAGGTCACGCGCTGGCTGCGCCCGACGCGCACCAGTTTGCGCAGCCCCCACCACCAACTGATCATCACCAGCGTCGGCCCGAGGTAGATTGTCACGAACTCCAACCCCGACCGCGCCGCATTGCCGACCGCGCCGTAAAAGGTCCAGGCCGTGCAGTAGATCGACAGGGACAGCGTGTAGATCAAAGGAGAACGCAGCCATTTGCCCCGCCCGGCCACCGCCATCCTGTCTGCGGCAAAAGCGACGCCGAACAAAAGAACGACGTAGCCCAGACAGACCAGAATCAGGACGTTCAGCGTTGCCATCAGCCCGCGTCCGAACCGTGGCTGTCATCCACGCCAGAGCGCCGGGCAATGAGGCCAAAAATCAGGCTGATCAGAATCAGACCGATCCAGCAGGCGAAAATGTAGAAGATTGCCGACGACAGCGGCACGCCGCCGGATTCAGACTCGGCATCCGGCCACAGCAGCGGTAGCACCAGTAGCGCGCCGCCCAGAAAGGGCAGTAACCGAGCC
This sequence comes from Ruegeria sp. CL3, assembly GCF_056536505.1. Lineage (NCBI taxonomy): Bacteria > Pseudomonadati > Pseudomonadota > Alphaproteobacteria > Rhodobacterales > Roseobacteraceae > Ruegeria > Ruegeria sp. CL3. The sequence continues at coordinate 177,271 of NZ_JBQFPT010000002.1, forward strand.
GAATCCGCCAACCTGCGCCGGCGATAGCTTTGCCGTTCCAGAAACAACGAGGGCCGCGCACCGCGCGACGTGCGGTCCTGACCCTCGGGCGACGTCATAGCTGCGTCGCCTGCGCATGCAGATCGCGTACAGCGGTCAGCACCTCAGCGTTGGAAAAAGGTTTGGTCATGAAGCGGCTGACGCCCGCATTCTCGGCCATCTCACGATCTCTGGACTGCCCGCGCGCGGTCAGCATCAGAACCGGTAGGTCCCGCATGTCGTCCAAGCCGCGCAGATCACGCAGAATGTCCATCCCACTCTTGCCCGGCAACATCACGTCCAGAATCACCAGATCAGGCTGCGCGCCCTGAATGACCTGAAGCGCATCCGCACCATCGCCATGTGTCTCGACCTGCCACCCCTCGCGAGTCAGCAAGAACCGGATGGCCTCGGCAATGTTGGGCTCATCCTCAATTAACAGAACCTTACGGCTCATTTGTGTATATCCTCCCGATGACCGGCCTCCACCCCGGAACCGGTCTTCGCCAGATTAAGCGGTTGTTCGGGAACCTGTCAAAAGCCTTCGCTGAGAATTGACGGCTCGCGACGAGAACCGCAATCGCCGCTTGGGCAAATCCGGCAGCTTGGCCCGACCCGTGTCACCTCTGGGTTCAGTTCGGCCTCGACCAGCGGCCATATCAGCATGGCCGCGCGATAAGAAGGTTCCTGGTCGTATCCGGACACGCCGTGCGGCCAGGCATAAGCATGACATTCGAACATTGCAGCAGCACGCCCCTGCTGCGCGACCTGCCGTCTTATCGGAACCAGAGGCCGGTTCAGCGCAGAAAACAGCGGCCAATGCGGGCAGGCCTCGCCATGGCGCGGCAGCGACAGGCCGGTGACAGGTTTCAGGAACAGGAGACTGCCCGAGCCGTCGCAGATCACCAGCCCTACTGGGCGGTTCAGCACCTTTTCGGGCAGGCTGGCTAGGCGTCGGAACACTGTCGGCAGATCGACCGAGAATCGCTGGGCCAGTTCCAGAGGGTTCGGATCACCATCTGCAAGCGTGGTTTTGAGGGCATCAAGCGGCATGGCCTTGGCGTCAGCCTCACTCTGCTTTAGCCATTCCCCTGCAAGGTTCCGTGCAGCCGAGGTATTTAGACCCTCTAGATCTATGACCTCTGCCCCTTCCCCGGCGTCAAGTTCTGGAAAGCTATAGCCGCGCGCTTCAAGAAACACCTCAACCTCTTCCAGCGGTGCGCCACGCGGGTCTTTCGACGTATCGCTTTCGTCTAGGTAGGTCACCAGCGCCTTTGAACTGTCGGCCAGTCGCTCGGCATCCTGATGAAGGTTCTGGTGGAACCGATCCTGCCACTCGGCGTCGATATCCTGCGGGTCGGCCAGAATCGCTGCGGTCGACCGAATCGCCGCTGCGGTCGACAGCACTTCGTGCATCGAGGCCGCCAGATGCGGGTCATGGGTCAATCGGTCCGAAAGCGTTGCAACCGTCCGTTCTAATGACACCACACGACGATGCATTTGCGCCAATACTCCCGACCAACCAGGAAAGCGGCCTGCAAACTCCTCAAGCGTTTCAATTTCGGCCTGCTGGCCAACTGCATCGGCCGCCGCTTCGCGCAAGGCCGATATCAAGGTCGCTTCGATCCCTTGCGTCAACACGGAGGGCTCAACTGCCAGCGCCCCTGCAATATCGACCAGCAATTTGCCCCCGATCCGGCGGCGGTTGTGCTCAATCAAGTTCAGATAAGAGGCCGAGATCCCCACCTGACGCGCAAGTTCCGCCTGCCTTAGACCCGCAATCTGCCGTCGTTCGCGGATCCGGCTACCGGTCAGCAAATCCCGCATGATCAAGGTCCTCAGTCACGTATTGCTATATCTGGGCAGTTGTATTTTCAGTTTATTCTATCATTTTCCTAATGTTATGCACCAGTTTTCATATTGAGTTGACAAGATTAACAACGTCCGGTCCTCGATGGCACCGTCAGACGCGCTTCGCCCCTTCTCATTTCCTGCATTTACCGCCACCATATGAGTATGAGCGATCCAGCTTTTGAATATGCACCCATCGGCCTTGTCGAATTGGAAAACCGCATCATCCGACGGTGCAACTTGCAATTTGCGCGCACCTTTGGCGGGGATGAAGCCGAATACAATAATATGCCCTTGCTGCATCTCTACCCTTCGGTCGCGGATTGGGAGAGAATCGGGCAACGCAGCCTGCAGGTGATGCGCGATACCGGCTACTACACCGATGAACGTGTGATGCGACGTCGGAACGGAGACCTGTTCTGGTGCCGCGCGCGAGGACGCTCGCTGACCCCTGACGATCCGTTTCGCCATGGAATCTGGAGCTTTTCCGACATCTCCGAGGAGCGCCCGCTGGTGGAACTGACCGTGCGCGAGCGCGAAGTGGCGATCCTGTCTTGTCGCGGCCTGTCGGCTAAGGAAATCGGGATGGAGCTGGGCCTGAGCTACCGCACGATCGAGGCCTACCGCGCCCGGCTACTGGAAAAATTCGGCGCTAGGAAACTGCCGGAACTGGTTGCAAAGCTCTCTGGCATGCCGCTGTAAGAACAACCGCCCGTAATAAACCATCCAAACCCCCTGTTTTCAGGCTTAAACGGCGCTTTTCATGGCTGCTCGCTTGGCTTATAACCCTGCGTAATCAGATCGAAGCCCGCGTAGATACAGACGGGCCAAAGGGGAACCTTCGAGGATACTCATGACAGATACCAAACACGAAGCGGATGTGGCGTTCATCAAAGCCTTGGCCGAACTGCTGCGCGAAAATGACCTGACCGAACTGCAGGTCAAACGCGAATATGGCGAGGAAGACAGCCTGAACGTGCGCGTCAGCCGCGCAACGCAAACGGTTGCCGCTCCGGTTCAGGTTGCCGTTCCGGCCGCAGCTGCAGCGCCTGTCGCTGCCGCGCCGGCCCCTGCAGCAGCCCCCGCAGCCCCGGTCGCGGATGTGGAAGACCCGGCCAGCCATCCCGGCGCTGTGACCTCGCCTATGGTCGGCACGGTTTACATGCAACCCGAGCCCGGTGCGCCCTCTTTCGTTTCGGTCGGTGCGTCTGTTTCCGAAGGAGACACGCTGCTGATCGTCGAAGCTATGAAGACGATGAACCACATCCACGCGCCCAAATCGGGCACCGTGAAACGCATTCTGGTCGGCGACGGCGACGCTGTAGAATTCGGCACCCCTCTGGTCATCATCGAGTAAGGCGGGCCCATGTTCGACAAGATCCTGATTGCCAACCGAGGCGAGATCGCCCTGCGCGTAATCCGCGCCGCGCGCGAGATGGGGATTAAGACGGTCGCCGTCCACTCCACCGCCGACAGCGACGCAATGCATGTGCGCATGGCGGACGAATCGGTCTGCATCGGCCCCCCGCCCAGCCCGCAAAGCTATCTGTCCGTCCCTGCGATTATCTCGGCCTGTGAAATCACCGGCGCACAGGCGATCCATCCCGGCTATGGTTTCCTGTCGGAGAATGCCGAGTTCGTGCAGATCGTCGAAGACCACGACATCACCTTCATCGGCCCCACCGCCGAACATATCCGCGTGATGGGCGACAAGATCACCGCCAAGGACACGATGAAGGCGCTGGGTGTGCCGTGTGTTCCCGGCTCCGACGGTGGCGTTCCGACGTTGGAAGACGCAAAGCGCATCGGTGAAGAGTTCGGCTATCCTGTCATCATCAAAGCCACCGCCGGTGGCGGCGGACGCGGCATGAAAGTCGCAATGAGCGCGGATGAGATGGAAAGCGCCTTCATGACCGCACGTGCCGAAGGTAAAGCTGCCTTTGGCAACGATGAGGTCTATATCGAGAAATACCTCACCACACCGCGCCATATCGAGATTCAGGTTTTCGGTGACGGCAAAGGCAATGCCGTCCATCTGGGCGAGCGCGACTGTTCGCTGCAACGCCGTCACCAGAAGGTATTCGAAGAGGCTCCCGGCCCCTGCATTACCCCCGAAGAGCGTGCCAAGATTGGCAAAATCTGCGCCGACGCGGTGGCCAAGATCAACTATATCGGCGCTGGCACCATCGAGTTCCTGTACGAAAAAGGCGAGTTCTACTTCATCGAGATGAACACCCGCCTACAGGTGGAACACCCGGTGACCGAAGGCATCTTCGGCGTCGATCTGGTGCGCGAACAAATCCGCGTGGCCTCGGGCTTGCCGATGTCGTTCGGACAGGATGACCTAGAGATCAATGGCCACGCCATCGAAGTTCGGATCAACGCAGAAAAACTGCCCAACTTCTCGCCCTGCCCCGGCAAGATCAGCGCGTATCACGCACCGGGTGGCCTGGGCGTGCGGATGGATTCGGCGCTTTACGATGGCTATTCGATCCCGCCCTATTACGACTCACTGATTGCCAAACTGATCGTTCAGGGCCGTGACCGCGCCGAAGCGCTGGCCCGTCTGGAACGCGCCTTGGGTGAGTTGATCGTTGACGGTATCGACACCACAGTGCCTCTGTTCCACGCTCTGTTGCAGGAGCCGGACATCCATAGCGGCGACTACAATATCCACTGGCTGGAGCATTGGCTTGCGGAGAATATGGCCGACTAACCCCACAGGGCCGGTTGGCATGCGCCGCCCGGCCCTTGGATGTTCCTCATGAGTCTGTCACCAGAACTTTTGCTGCATGGCTATTCGATCGGCATCTTCCCGATGGCCGAGCATCGTGATGACCCGGACCTGTTCTGGGTCGACCCCAAATTCCGCGGGGTTTTCCCGCTGGACGGTTTCCACATCTCGCGCAGCCTTGCAAGGCGGATACGGAGATGCGGCTTTTCCATCTCGATCAATCAGGATTTTGAAGGCGTCGTCGATGGGTGTGCCGATCGTGCGGACACATGGATTAACGCCGAGCTGCGCGACCTGTATCGACAGGTGTACAGCGCAGGCCAAGCACATTCTCTGGAAGTATGGGAAGATGACCAGCTTGTCGGAGGCGTTTTCGGAGTGGCTCTGGGCGCTGCGTTCTTTGGCGAGAGCATGTTCTCACGTCGCACCGACGCCTCGAAAATCGCGCTGGCTTATTTGGTGGACCGCCTGCGACAGACCGGTTTTCAGCTATTCGACACTCAGTTTCTGACCGCCCATTTGGCCTCACTCGGTGCGATCGAAATCCCCCGCAGTGACTACAGAAAAGCGCTGGAAGAAGCGATTGGCGATAGCGCCGACTTTGCGGCCGAGGTGCCTCAGTCCGCCGATGGGGTGATACAGCGGATCACCCAAACGTCATAACGCGAATGATCCAAAGCGTTCAGTGCCGGAGAGGTCGCGATCATCCAGCCGTCAAACAACTGCTCCGCCTTGCCCTGTTCCCATATGGTCAGGAAGGCAAACGCATCCCCGGTGGGGTTATCGACGGGATAGCGGCAATCCCCCAATGCAACATCCAGACCAAAGACAGCCTGTGTCTGACCAGTCTGCAGCTCAACATCCACGGTCTGACCGTTGACCTTATCCAAGCCACGCAACATCGCGCCGGGTCCGGACTGAACCGTTTGCTGAGCTGTCGCGGATGTCGCGGCCAGCGCCAACGCAAATGCCAGAGCGCGCATCATTCGCTGCCGTCTCCGGCGACGAACTTCACCAGCAACGAGATCAGGCTGACCGCGCCCTGCGTATCTTCGATCTGATCACCCGGCTCAAAATAGAACGGAGATCCGCCTGGCATCACCTCAACAAAATTGCCCCCCAACAACCCTTCGGAGGAAATCACGATGGCGCTGTCATCTGGCACGAGGACACCATCCGCGACCGAAAAGGTCGTATCAGCGCGGTATGTCTCAGGGTTCAGGGTCACGTCGGTAACGGTCCCGATTTTGACACCCGCAAGGCGCACATCGGTTCCGACATTGACCCCTTCCAGCGACCTGAAGGACGCCCCAAGCTTATATCCGGCACTGCCTTGTGACAGGCCGGTGGATTGACTGGCATAAACACCAAACGCGACGGCGCAGGCCAAGACGGCACCGCCGACGAATACTTCGGTCCAGTTGTGGGTCGACATTGCTCGCCTCGTCTTATTCCGGGCTCCAGGCCTCGTAGTCCTTACGCTCAACAGGCTCTGCCCGGCGCAAGGACCCCGCGGGGGTGTAAGCAAGCGCGGTGCCTGTCAGGTTCTCCTGATGCGGTTTTTCCCAGGCCTTGTGCGCCAACGGTTTGTCTGTCGGCGGTTCATCCCAAGTGCGGTGCAGCCACCCATGCCAATCGGGATCAACCCTGCTGGCTTCCGCCTCACCATTGAAAATCACCCAGCGTTTGCTGTCATCGGCGGTTCTATAAAAGACGTTACCTTCATTGTCCTCGCCAACTTTAACACCTTTACGCGCAGTGAAAATCTGTGTGTTAAGGGTTGCCCCATTCCACCAGGTTACGGCCCGCAAAAGAGTGTTCAGGATGCCCATGATCTGCCTCCGGCAATTCGGTCCCGAGAAGGTATGACCCAAAGGCGCGCCAAGGTCCAGTACCCGCCGCGTGACTGCGTCACTGCGGCAATAAAGCGGTCACTTCGATCTCGATCCGGTATTGGGGGTCAATCAAACCACATTCAATCATCGTCGCAGCCGGTGGATTGGCTCCAAAAACCTCGGACAACACGGGCCAGCACGACTCGAACTCGGTCCGGTTGGGCAGCATGTAGGTTACACGAACAACATCGGCCAAACTTGCGCCAGCCTCTACCAATGCTTCCCCAATGACGTCCAATGCTGATCTGCATTGATCTACAACGCTCTCACCCTGTCCAACAGTGCCGGAAACGTGAACCCACCCTCCGGCCACCACGGCGCGGCAATAGCCAACCTTGCCCTCGAATTCACCACCTGAAGAGATACGCTTGATTGCGGTCACGGCTCATTTCTCCGAGTATTTGAATATCATGAATTTATGCGAGGCTCTGCCTCGCGCTCCGGGATATTTATGGCCAGATGAAGTAAAGGATCCCCTGTTCATCTGGCTGGAAATATCCCGGGGGAGTCGCCTGAAAGGCGGCGGGGGCAGCGCCCCCTTACCCGTTAGCCAGCCGACGCCGACTCCGCCACTGCATCCGCATAAATGATCAACGGCTGCGAGTCAGAGGTCACAGCCTCTTCGTTTACGACCACTTCCGTCACATTTTTCAGGCCCGGAAGTTCGAACATCGTATCCAGCAGAATATCTTCGAGGATCGAACGCAGCCCCCGAGCGCCGGTTTTACGCTCGATCGCTTTCTTCGCGATCGATTTCAGCGCCTCATCGGTAAAGGACAGTTCCGCGTCCTCCAGCTCGAACAAACGCTGGTATTGTTTGACCAGAGCGTTCTTGGGCTTGGTCAGGATGGTCACCAAAGCATCCTCATCCAGATCCTCCAGCGTGGCCAGAACCGGTAGACGGCCAACGAATTCCGGGATCAATCCGAATTTCAGCAGGTCTTCCGGCTCGAGGTCCTGGAAGATTTCGCCCACTCCACGCTCGTCATTGTCGCGCACGTCAGCGCCAAAGCCCATTGCCGAGCCTTTGCCGCGCTGCGCGATGATCCTATCCAGACCGGCAAACGCGCCGCCACAGATGAACAGGATATTAGTGGTGTCCACCTGCAGGAACTCCTGCTGCGGATGTTTACGTCCACCCTGAGGTGGAACCGAAGCGACTGTGCCTTCCATCAGTTTCAGCAGCGCCTGCTGAACACCCTCACCCGAGACGTCACGAGTAATCGACGGGTTTTCGGACTTGCGCGTGATCTTGTCGACCTCGTCAATATAGACGATGCCACGCTGCGCGCGTTCGACATTGTATTCGCTGGCCTGAAGCAGCTTCAGAATGATGTTCTCAACATCCTCACCCACATAACCCGCTTCGGTCAGCGTCGTCGCATCGGCCATGGTGAACGGCACATCCAGAATACGCGCCAGCGTCTGTGCCAGCAGCGTCTTGCCGCAACCGGTCGGACCGATCAGCAGGATGTTCGACTTGGCCAATTCAATATCACTACCCGCTTTCTGGGCGTGGTTCAGACGTTTGTAGTGGTTGTGGACCGCAACCGACAGAACCCGCTTGGCAGTGGCCTGACCGATTACGTAATCGTCCAGAACCTCGCAGATATCCTTGGGTGTCGGTACCCCGTCCGAGGATTTCAGACCGCTGGCCTTTGTTTCCTCGCGAATGATGTCCATGCACAGCTCGACGCATTCATCACAGATGAAAACGGTCGGGCCTGCGATCAGCTTGCGCACCTCATGCTGGCTTTTTCCACAAAAGCTGCAGTAGAGCGTGTTTTTGCCGTCACCGCCTGAATTCGTCGCCATGATCTACCTTTCGGGCTTCGTCTCTGCGCCCCTACCTGTGGGGCACGCTTGCGCATGTTCGTGCAGCTTAGGCCAGCGCTCTGGCGGCTACAATCTCAAAATGGCCCCGCGCTTGGCGCGCGGGACGCGTTTCTTAGGCCTCTTCCGTGTCCATCTTGGCACGGTTTTCGACGATCTCGTCGATGTGGCCCCAATCCTTGGCCTCTTCGGGACTCATGAAGTTGTCACGATCCAGAGCCTTTTCAACCGACTTCTTAGTCTGACCCGTGTGACGTACATAGATGTCATACAAGCGATCTTTCAGCTTCTGCGTCTCAGCGGCATGGATCATGATATCGCTGGCCTGGCCCTGATATCCGCCGCTGGGCTGATGAACCATGATCCGGCTGTTCGGCAGCGAAAAGCGCATGCCCGCCTCGCCGCCTGCCAGCAAAACCGACCCCATCGAGGCCGCCTGACCGATGACCAATGTGGAACATTTCGGCTTGATGTACTGCATTGTGTCGTAAATCGACAAACCGCTGGTCACCACACCGCCGGGCGAGTTGATGTAGATTGAGATTTCCTTGTTCGGGTTTTCCGCCTCAAGGTGCAGCAACTGCGCGACGATCAAATGGCTCATCCCGTCGTGAATTGGACCGTTGATGAAGATGATCCGCTCTTTGAGCAGGCGCGAGAAAATGTCATAGGCGCGCTCCCCCCGACTGGTCTGCTCAACGACCATGGGCACGAGCGTATTCATATAGGTATCTACTGGATCGAACATTCGGAACCTGCCTGCTTTGCTATGGATCGGGACATTATCCCAACAAGAGTTACCCGAGTCTTAGTGTCGCCACTGGGGGGCTGCAAGGGGGGCCGGCAAGAACGACCTTGCAAACTGTTCGCAAGCCACGGCGGCCCTTGTCTTCGGCTCCCACCTCAGAGGGGCCGAAAACGGCACTTTTTCGCACACAGTCGATCTGATCACGGTATTTTGATTCATGCATATGGGCGCAAAAGTGCAAAACAAGCAAATTGGATGTACTTATCCGACAAGTAGTATATGGCAGGCTTCACCCACAGCGGGATCGTAAGGAACGAAGTAAAGATGGCACTCCCCCAAGTAACCCAGGACACCCCTTCAGCAGAGCTTGACCAAATGGTCGAAAACGCGTCGCGGGCGGCGAATTTTCTGAAGGCAATTAGCCACGAAGGGCGTCTGATGATCCTGTGCCATCTGGCGTCGGGCGAGAAATCTGTCACCGAGCTTGAGACCCTGTTGTCCGCCCGCCAGGCCGCCGTGTCGCAGCAGTTGTCGCGTTTGCGGTTGGAAGGGCTGGTGACGCCCCGCCGCGACGGCAAAGCGATCTATTACCGACTGGCCGATGACAAGCCCCGTCGGATGCTGGAAACCGTCTATGAGCTGTTCTGCAGCGAAAACACAGGGCATTAATAGTTTGCCCGGCAGGCCGCAGGCGTAGACGCAGCGCGACCCCCGGTAAACCGCAAAAGTGCTAGCCTCCTCAGTAAGATACTGCTACCGAAGGCCTGATCGAGCATGAAGGAGAAAAACATGATCCGCGCAATTCTGATTGGCCTGAGCCTATTTGCATTGACCGCCTGCGAAACCGCCAAAGGCGCGGGCAAAGACATCGAAAAAGCGGGCGATGCGATCCAAAACGCAGCCTCGGACGTGCAGGAAAACCTCTGATTTACGCCTTCATCTTGCGGATCGCAGGATGACGCACGCAATATGTTGTTGATGCTGTAGGCTGAACTGGCTATTATGCAAGGACAGGTGCATAGACGCGGCATTGCATCATCTGACGTTAACACGGGGCTCTTTTGCACATGCGAAAGAGCCCCGTTCCCATTCTGACGAGGGGTGGGTGGTAGCCTGCATGAAGCCAGCAAGGGAAAAGGCGTCAGGTGCGCAGACGCGGTCTTTGCATGCGCCCTTGCGGGCAACCCCTGACGCCTTACCCGGACGAAGTTTGTCCTAAGACCACTTCGATCCAGTTGCCCCGGCCCCCGAGGGAACCGCAGCCGCCGCCACAAACTCGAAAGTCGCCGCGACGCACAAAGCCCATTTGAGAAGATGATCCGTCGACCCAAGACACGAAGCCCCAACTCGATGCACCACCCACCGGTAAGCCCTTGCAAAAAAACGTCAATCCTAAGATCAACTTTCCCTGCGCAGACCCCCTTGGCCTTTGCATCCCGCCTTCTGATCCGAGGAACTCCAGCGGTGAAACCAATCTTGCATTGCACCCGTTATCGGGCAAGAAAATAGCACTGCAGCATGGAAATCAGACGGGGATAAGTTGTTGATATCTGCCGGGAGGGTACTGTGGATAACTGCGGATTTCTCGAAAACCACGTAGGGTTAGAATTGCAAAACTCTTTTCGCTAAATTCTGACCGGAATGTTGCGAATTGCTGCAAGCGCAAAGTGCAACAGACGATAAACTGATCGCAAATTGCAAAAAACTGACAACGCCGCGCTGTCTGCAAAACCGAATCGTTCGGACTGAAATAGCGCTAAATTCCCTCCATGATCGCCTGTGCTGTCGAACATATTTGCAAGACGGTTGTCAAAGCGAGACTTGCACCCGGTAATGATCCTTAACCGACGCTTTAAAAACGCCGACCCTACTGACGTCAATCGCGTAGGCAGAGCAGATATGCTCGCAAGAGGTCGACTGGACAAATCCTCCCAACAGAATCTGCGGCATACTGCGGATAGGATGCCATTCTGAAATGGAGCTTGGACCGGACGGCGAATTTTTCACCGTGCGCGACTCCGCGCTGAAGGTTCGCGAGATCCGAATAACCCGGGCCGAGGAACACGGCGTGTAAACCCGGCATACACTAGATCCCGTCGCGAGCAGCGAAATCACCGTCCGGTCCGCCTCCTCCCTGTGGAGACGAGTTTTCCGATATTGAGAAGCGTTCCGACCCGGACGGTTTACCTACTATTCTGCCGCAGTCAAAATCGGGCGACAGTCTGTACCCCCTACAGTCCGACCGGGCCGGAAACGCTTCAGTTCACCTGACGTTCCAGAACGGTGCTGTAGGTTGTTCCAGTCCGCAGGCTACGGAAATCCGCATAAATTCGCCCATCTTCGTAGCGCGCGTCGATCAAGGCGTTCACGCCAATCGCCGGCTCGGCCGAGCTTTCGACAATCCCGATCTTTCCAGAGCCATCCTGGCTGATGGAACCGGTGGCCTCGTACATCGTCCAGTCATCCATGGCATTGCGTCGCCACATACTCGGACCCCAGAACGCATTGTCGTTCTGGACCTGAATTTCGAGCACCCATTCCGACTGGTTAAATCGCGGAGCATCGCCGGTAGCCGAATTCGACGGCGAAACCGTAGTCTGGCTGGCCGTCCAAATACCGCGCAGATCAGGCATGGTTTCGGCGGCAGCGGCAGTGCCAAGGGCTAGGCTCGTGGCCAGAGCGGCTGCTCCGGCAGTCATAAATCTGGTCATGGTCTCATTCTCCCTGAAATTGGGGCCATCTCTGGCTGTGTTCAAAAGATTGGGAGGAGTGCGGCGGGTTACAACTTTCCTGAAGGAACCTTCATAAAGCGTTCATGCAGTGTTTGATCGCACAGCTCGCTTTCCGCACTATACATTCGGCGCCTCACTCAGTAAGGAGTGCCCTTCGACGATCATCCGCGTGTTAGACGCTCTGAGGGTGACCGCAGCATCCCAACGAGCCGAGCCATGAAACAAACACTTCAAGACGCCCTTGATCGCAAAGGGTATGACACGCTGACCCCTGTCCAAACCGCCGTATCCGCGCCCGACTTAGAAGGTCGCGACATGTTGGTTTCGGCACAGACCGGGTCGGGGAAAACCATTGGCTTCGGCCTCGCCATCGCCCCGACCGTTTTGGGCGACGCGGATGTATTCGATGCGGCGGGCGCGCCTTTGGCGCTGGTCATCGCGCCGACGCGCGAATTGGCGATGCAGGTCAAACGCGAACTGGCATGGCTCTATGCGGATGCAGGGGCATTCATCGCGTCCTGTGTCGGCGGAATGGATATGCGAGACGAGCGGCGAGCGTTAGCGCGCGGCGCGCATATCGTGGTCGCAACGCCGGGCCGTCTGCGCGACCATGTCATGCGCGAGACAATTGACCTGACCGCTGTGCGCGCCGTGGTTCTGGATGAAGCCGACGAAATGCTCGATCTGGGCTTCCGCGAAGATCTTGAGTTCATTCTGGAACAGACCCCGTCCGAGCGTCAGACTCTGCTGTTTTCCGCCACGGTTCCCCGCGCCATCGCCTCCCTCGCCGCCCGCTACCAGCGCGATGCCGAGCGCGTCAGCACCGTCAGCGAGCGCACGCAACATGCCGATATCGAGTACCGCGCGATGAATGTGGCCCCGCGCGATGGTGAGAACGCAATCATCAACGTGCTGCGCTTTTACGAGGCCCCCAACGCCATCATCTTCTGCAACACCCGCGCCATGGTCAGCCGCCTGACGGCGCGGCTGTCGAATCGTGGATTCTCGGTCGTAGCCCTGTCCGGAGAGCTGACGCAAAGCGAACGTTCGAACGCGCTGCAAGCCATGCGCGACGGACGCGCTCGCGTTTGTGTTGCGACCGATGTGGCCGCACGCGGCATCGACCTGCCGAACCTTGATCTGGTGATCCACGCGGAACTGCCGAACAGCCATGAAACGCTGCTGCACCGCTCGGGCCGAACCGGACGCGCCGGGCGCAAAGGCGTCAGCGCGCTGATCGTGCCGCCCGCATCGTTCAAAAAGGCGCAACGCCTGTTGAAATTCGCCAAGCTGACTGCCGATTGGGGGTCTGCGCCCTCAGCCGATGAGGTTCAGGCGCAGGACATGCAGCGGATGTTCAGCTCGGATGATTGGACCGTGGATGTGACCGAGGGCGAAAGTGCTCTGATTGATGATCTGGTCTCGCGCTTTTCACCGCAGCAACTGGCGGCGGCCTATCTGCGTCAATACGGGCGCAAACACTCCGCCCCGGAGGAGCTAAGCGACACGCCGGATGCAGCACCAAAGCCGAACGTCCCCTTTGGCCCAAGCGTGTGGTTTTCGCTGTCGGAGGGGCACAACGAAAACGCCTCGCCGCGCTATCTGCTGCCCATGTTGTGCAAGGCGGGCAAGATCACCAAAGACGATATCGGCGCGATCCGCATTGCCGACACCGAAAGCTATATCGAGATTCGCGAAAGCAGTGTCGAAGGTTTCCTGAAGGCCATCGGCCCCGAGATGACCGTCGAAGGCACCAAGACCCTCGTGCAACTAGACGCGCCGCCCGCCTTTTCCGGTGGTGGCCGCAAAGGTCTCAAGCGCGACTTCAAGGGCAAGAAGCGCCCCGAACGTGCTGAACGTCCGGCCCGCGCGGCTGAGCCCCAGCCCGCAAAACCGCGCCGGAAATCGGCCGAGAAACCCAAACCCGAAACGCGGCCCAAACGGGATGAGGCCCCCTCGGGCGATCAGCACAAGAAGCCCGCGCGCCGTCCGAAAGGCCCGCCTCCGCCCAAAGGCAAGCCAAGCAGCAAGAAAAACCGCGCACGTGCGGCTGCGATGAAGGGTGGCAACGCAGTGCCCAAGCGGAAAAAGTAAACCGCCTTAGCGCCCGCGGCAGGTTGTGCAAGCGAAGAAATTTTTGTTCTTCGCTACACCATATATTGACAACACGCCACCACCAACCCCAATATGGTGTTGCTTCGGTTCTTTCGATTCCTGTTGAAAGCTAAGAGGGAAACCGGTGAAAAACCGGCGCTGCCCCCGCAACTGTAAGCGGATAGTTCGGCTGAATACGCCACTGAAAGCGAGCTTTTGGGAAGGCCAGTCCGAACATCAATCCGCGAGCCAGGAGACCTGCCGTAAGCAAAGAAAGAAAACCGCGAACGGAGGGTTCGGGGGCGTGTTCAGGGTTCATTTTGCCCGCAGCGTCCTCGGCATTCATTAAAAGGACAGAGGACGACATGAGCATTACCGTATATTCCAAACCCGCATGCGTACAATGCACCGCCACCACCCGCGCGCTGGATGCAAAAGGCATCACCTATGACGTCATCGATCTGACCCAGGACGACAGCGCCATGACCCATGTGACCGAGCTGGGCTATCGTCAGGCCCCTGTCGTTGTGGCAGGCAGTGATCACTGGTCGGGTTTCCGCCCGGACATGATCGCCCAACTGGCCTGACCCATGACCACGCCGATCCCGGCGCTGGTCTATTTCTCATCGAAATCCGGAAACACCCACCGCTTTGTCTCGCGGCTGGGCCTCACCTCTTTCCGCATTCCGAATGGAATGGACCCGCTGCCTGACCCCGGACACTCCTACGTGCTGATCAGCCCCACCTATGCCGATGGCGAAGGGCGCGGGGCGGTTCCGAAACAGGTGATCCGGTTTCTGAACGACCCGGACAGACGCGCCGGGATCGTTGGAGTGATCGGCACAGGAAACCGCAATTTCGGTGCGACCTACGCTTTGGCCGGTCGCATCATCGCCCAGAAATGCAACGTACCGCTGCTCTATACGTTTGAGCTGGCCGGAACAGAGACCGACATCGCCCGCGTCCGCGCCGGGCTGGAAAAACTAGGGAGAAACCTATGCTCGACAGCAGCGTAAACGAGCAGGACTACCACGCGTTGAACGCGATGCTGAACCTCTACGATGGTGAGGGGAAGATCCGGTTCGATGCCGATCGTATGGCCGCGCGGCAGTATTTCCTGCAGCACGTGAACCAGAACACCGTGTTCTTCCACTCGCTGGACGAAAAGCTCGGGTATCTGGTTTCCGAGGGCTACTACGAAGAGGCCGTTCTGGACCAGTATTCCAAGAACTTCATGCGGAAGATCTGGGATGCGGCCTATGCCAAGAAGTTCCGGTTCCCGACCTTTCTGGGCGCGTTCAAATATTACACCTCTTATACGCTGAAAACCCGTGACGGGCAGCGGTTCCTGGAACGTTATGAGGACCGCGTCGTCATGACCGCACTGGCGCTGGCACGCGGTGATGAGGCGCTGGCCCTGTCTTTCATGGAGGAAATCCTCGACGGTCGCTTCCAGCCCGCCACGCCCACCTTCCTGAACGCCGGGAAAGCCTCACGCGGGGAGTTGATCTCGTGCTTCCTGCTTCGGCTTGAGGACAATATGGAGAGCATCGGGCGCGGCATCAACTCGGCCCTGCAACTGTCCAAGCGCGGTGGTGGTGTGGCGCTGCTGCTGACCAATATCCGCGAGCACGGCGCACCGATCAAAGGGATCGAGAACCAGTCCTCGGGCGTGATCCCGGTGATGAAACTGCTAGAGGACAGCTTCTCTTACGCCAACCAGCTGGGTGCGCGGCAAGGCGCAGGTGCGGTGTATCTGAACGCACACCACCCGGACATCATGCGCTTTCTCGACACCAAGCGCGAAAACGCGGATGAGAAAATCCGTATCAAAACGCTGAGCCTTGGCGTGGTGATCCCTGACATCACTTTCGAGCTGGCGAAGAAAAACGCGGATATGTACCTGTTCTCGCCTCATGACGTAGAAAAGGTCTATGGCGTGCCGTTCTCGGAAATCTCGGTGACGGAGAAGTATCACGAGATGGTCGATGACAAGCGAATCCGCAAATCCAAGGTCAATGCGCGTGAGTTCTTCCAGACCGTTGCAGAGATTCAGTTCGAATCCGGTTACCCCTACGTGATGTTCGAAGACACGGTGAACCGGATGAACCCCATTGCGGGCCGGATCAACATGTCGAACCTGTGTTCCGAGATTTTGCAGGTCAATGAAGCGTCTGAGTTCAACGATGACCTCAGCTATTCCCATCTGGGCACGGATATCTCCTGCAACCTCGGCTCGCTGAACATTGCCAAGACGATGGATAGCAGCGATCTGGGTCGTACTGTCGGCGCTGCGATCCGCGCGCTGACGGCGGTGTCCGAGATGTCGGCAATCGACTCGGTCCCATCGGTGCGTCGGGGCAATGATGAGAGCCACGCAATTGGTCTGGGACAGATGAACCTGCACGGCTTCCTCGCCCGCGAGCACATCCACTATGGCTCGCCTGAGGGGGTCGAGTTCACATCCGTGTATTTCGCGGCCATAGCCTATCACGCGATCCGCACCTCCTGCGAACTGGCGCAGGAACGCAAGGCGTCGTTTAAGGGGTTCGAGACCTCCGACTACGCCTCGGGCACATTCTTCGACAAATATACCACCCGTGACTGGCTTCCCGAAAGCGATCGGGTGAAGGCTCTGTTCGACGGCGTGACCCTACCCACAAGCGACGACTGGGCAGAGTTGAAGGCCGATGTGATGAAACACGGCCTCTATAACCGCAACCTTCAGGCGGTGCCGCCCACCGGATCGATCAGCTATATCAACAACTCGACTTCTTCGATTCACCCCATCGTTTCGAAGATCGAAATCCGTAAAGAGGGCAAGATCGGTCGCGTCTACTATCCGGCGGCTTTCATGAACAATGACAACCTCGAATACTACCGCGATGCCTATGAGATCGGCCCCGAAGCGCTGATCGACACCTATGCGGCGGCGACCGAACACGTCGATCAAGGCCTGTCGCTGACCCTATTCTTCCCGGCTGAGGCGACGACACGCGACATTAACCGCGCGCAGATCTACGCGTGGAAGAAAGGCATCAAAACCATTTATTATGTGCGTCTGCGCCAGGAGGCCCTTGAAGGGACCGAGGTGCAGGGCTGCGTATCCTGCTCGCTGTAAGGGGCCACTGACATGAAAGACATGATCCAAACCAAGATCCCCCGCGCCATCAACTGGAACCGGCTGGAGGATGACAAGGACCTTGAGGTCTGGAACCGCCTGACGGTCAATTTCTGGCTTCCCGAAAAGGTGCCGCTGTCCAATGATATCCAAAGCTGGGCGACACTGACGGACCATGAAAAGCAGCTGACCATCCGCGTATTCACCGGCCTGACCCTGCTGGACACGATCCAGAACACGGTCGGTGCCCCTGCCCTGATGCCGGATGCCGTAACCCCGCACGAAGAGGCGGTGCTGACCAACATCGCCTTTATGGAGGCGGTACACGCGCGCAGCTATTCCTCGATCTTCTCGACGCTCTGTTCGACCAAAGAGATCGACGAGGCGTTCCGCTGGTCCGAAGAAAACCCGCATCTGCAGGCCAAGGCCGAGGCGATCCTGAACACATACGCTCCGGGCAATGACCCGCTGAAACGCAAGATCGCTTCGGTGTTTCTGGAAAGCTTCCTATTTTACTCCGGCTTCTACCTGCCGATGTACTGGTCCAGCCGCGCCAAGCTGACCAACACCGCCGACCTGATACGCCTAATCATTCGGGACGAAGCCGTTCATGGCTATTACATCGGCTATAAATTCCAGCGCGGCTACGAGAAGCTCTCTGAGGCCGAACAGCAGGAGTTGAAGGACTATGCCTTTGGCTTGATGTTCGAACTTTACGGGATCGAGAACCAATACACCGAGGAACTCTATGACGAGCTCGGCCTGACCGAGGACGTGAAGGTCTTCCTCCACTACAACGCTAACAAGGCGCTGCAAAACCTCGGGTTCGAGGCCCTTTTCCCGCCGGAAGTCTCCGAGGTGAACCCGGCGATTCTGGCCGCCCTCAGCCCGGATAGCGAGAACCACGACTTCTTCTCGGGCTCGGGCTCCTCCTATGTCATCGGCAAAGCAGTTGCGACCGAGGACGAGGATTGGGATTTCTGATGGCAAAGGACACTCTGACCATCGTTCGGGACTGGCACGAAGCCTTTGACGTTCCGGTCGTGGATACGCCCGCGATCCCCGAGACGCGCGCGCAGATGCGTTTGGCGATCCTCGAAGAGGAAGTCGCGGAGCTGCGCGCAGCGGTCGAGGATGGCAATCTGGTCGAGGTGTTGGATGCCTTGTGTGACATCCAATACGTGCTGGACGGCACCTTTCTGGAATTCGGCCTACACAGCGTCAAACAAGCGGCGATGGAGGAGGTCCATGCCTCGAACATGTCCAAGCTGGGCGTCGATGGGAAACCGGTTCTGCGCGAAGATGGCAAGGTGCTGAAAGGTCCGGCTTTCCGCCGGCCCGACCTCGCACGCATCCTTGAGGATGGCTAACACCGCCTTGATTGGGACGAATAGCTATCGGTGCAAATGAACAGGGCGAGTAAATCCCCGCCCTTTTTCAAGTCAACTGATCTTTGACCGGATCAGCTGCAGTTCAGCGGAACCGCAAAGCCCGAACTGCGATCGGATGAGCCCTTGCTGTAGACATCTCCTGCAGGCAGGCAACCGGTAAAGCGTTCGGTCTCTCTACCAAACGCCGCCCCCACAGAGTTATCGACCCGAGTGCTGTTTGAGCGAGTCCGAACAACTCCGAACAGGGTGCCGTTCACATTCACTGTGCTCAGATATAGGTTCTGGCTGCTTCCCGATAGTTCCACTGCGTTTGCAGGCGACTGACCGCCATTTTCGATTGCCACACCGGCAATCTTATCGATCCCGACCTTGTCGGACAGGACCGAGACGGTGGGCAATTCTGCAAGCTCGGCCGGGACATTGGTCGCTGGCGGTAAGAAGGCAACGGCTCCCGGAACATCGGACACCGTGCGCGGTTCACCATCAATCCCGGTGAACCCGACACCTTGGCGATTGAAGGGGTCTTCACAAGCCGCGAGGGTCAAAACGGCGATTGTCGGTAGCAAGATTTTTTTCATGACGGTCAACATTTTGTGGCGAGTTGCTAAACCGTAGCGGTAGCGAGATGCAAAAAGCAAGCCGCGCCAGGTGCGAAGGGGCGCGGCGCTGATGCGTCCCTGCAACGGACCTGTTCGTTTCACATGGCGACACCAGCGTATGCGTCACAAAGAAAAAGGGCTCTGACAATTCAGAACCCTTTTCAAAATGTCCAATTGGAACGGCAGATTACTTGATCTTGCCTTCCTTGTACTCGACATGTTTCCGAACGACCGGGTCGTATTTACGAATGGTCATTTTCTCGGTCATCGTACGCGCGTTTTTCTTGGTCACGTAGAAGTGGCCCGTGCCCGCGGTCGAGTTCAGGCGGATCTTGATTGTCGTCGGCTTCGCCATGGTTATCTCCTGCGTCCGAAAAGGCAGGGCCTTCCGGTTGAATTCCTATGAGCGTGCGCTTTTACCCCGTCGCGCGCCCGAGTCAACCGGATTCCGCAAGTGAGGCGCACAAAAGCTGAGTTCCACGCTCGCACCGGATTTGGCGCGATCACGCTTTCGTGATATGGTCGCGAAATTCGAACGACCCAGAAGCTGGCACCAAGCCCGGCCTTCGAGGCATTGATATCAGGCGCGACCCTATCACGGCAGAGTACATTTATGCGTGTTTGGGGGTTAATCATGACAGAATGGAAACTGCAGGCCGAAGAGCTGGCCAATTGTAACTGCAACTTCGGCTGCCCATGCCAGTTCAGTGTTCTACCCACCCATGGCAATTGCGAAGCCGTTGTCGTGTTCGATATTGAATCCGGCCACTATGGCGACACGGATCTTTCCGGTGTGCGGGCAGCAGGCGTGTATTACTGGCCCGGCCCGATCCATGAAGGCAATGGCCAGATGCAGTTGGTCATCGACGAAAGCGCCTCTGCCGATCAGCGCGCTGCATTGCAGGCGATCATGACGGGCGAAGATACCGATGAAATGGCGACCATGTGGTACGTCTTCAGCGCGATGGCACCCAAGAAACACGAAACTCTGTACGTTCCGATCGAATTGGACTGGAGCCGCGAGGACCGGACCGGCTATGCGAAAGTGACCGGTGTGTTCGATGTGAATGTCAGACCGATCCCCAATATCGTGACCGGAGACCCGCATCGTGCGGCGTTCCATCTGCCCAACGGGTTCGAATATCGCACCGCCGAGGCGGCCTCGGGCTCAGCCCAAACCACGGGCGCTGCGATCAGCCTGGCCTTTGATGCCACCCACGCGCATCTGGCGCATCTCAACATCTCAGGACATGGGGTTCTGGGCGCTTAGGCAGGGTGTCCAATGACTGAATCCCCAACACCGAGCCATTTGGTCGATCGGGTGCTTCGGCATGACCGTGGCGTTGTTCTGGTCTGTGTCGCGCTGATCATTCTGGCGGCATCGTGGTACACGATTGCCGGTGTTGGCATGAACATGACCGCTGTGGACATGACCCGGATGGCCCGCCCGATTGGCAATCCGATGCAGATGGCGACCGAGGTGCATTGGACGGCGCCTTATGCCGTGCTGATCTTCCTGATGTGGTGGGTGATGATGATCGCGATGATGACGCCCAGCGCCGCCCCTACTGTTCTGCTGTTCATGGCGTTGAAACGGGTCGGGCCGGATAAGGCCAATACGGCGCGGCTGAGCCTTTTTTTTCTGGCCGGCTATCTGGTGGCCTGGGCCTTGTTCAGCGTGCTGGCGACCGGCGCACAATGGCTGTTGGAAGCTGTTGGACTGTCCGATGGCCCGATGATGACCATCCGCTCCCGGACGGCGGCCGGGTGCGTTATGATCGCAGCGGGGCTGTACCAACTGTCTAGCCTCAAAACCGCCTGTCTACGCCATTGCCGCAGCCCGGCGCGTTTTCTGGCCGATCACAACAGACCCTACGCCTTCGGCGCATTCCGCACCGGCGCGCTGCACGGAGCTTATTGTCTGGGCTGCTGCTGGGCCCTGATGCTGCTGCTGTTCGTGGGCGGAGTAATGAACCTCTATTGGATTGTCGGCGTCGCCATTTACGTCGCGTTGGAGAAGTTGATGCCGCGCGCCATGTGGCTGGTGCCTGCAAGCGGTGCGGCGCTGATCATTCTTGGCGTCTGGCTGGTGGCCGTGCCTTAGCGCGCGCCTCGGATCGGATTTCAGGCCAAAGGACCGGCCCAATCAAAGGTCCCTCAACTTCAGTCAGGAGGAATCCATGCCTATTTTTATCACCTATGCATCCTATTCCCAAAAAGGCGCGAAGGGGATGGTCGGCAAACCATCCGATCGGACGGACGCCGTCAAAGCGCTGTTGAAGAAGGTCGGTGCCAAGCTTTTAGCCTTCTACATTACGACGGGGGATAACGACGTGGTTGTTATCAGCGAAGCACCGGACGAGACGGACGCGGTTGCAGTAGGCATGGCGGTTGCCGCCTCGGGCGCGGTATCCAACATAGAAACCGTAAGAGCTTGGAAAGCGAAGGACTTCGTGGCGGTTCAGAAAAAGGCTGCGAAACTGGTCGGGGCTTACACGCCACCCGGAAACTGACGATAGGATACGCGCGGAGGGCCTGTAAGCCGGATCTTGTTCCGGGGTTGCCCCCTTCGATGACCATTCCTCTAGGCCGTGCATTGCTGCGCGGCTCAAGCTGCCAACCCGGTCCCTCTCGGCCAAGACACGCTTAGCGGTGGTATCGGCAGACGCCGACCATCCCGCGCGGGGACCCTATTTGGCATTGCTCCCGGTGGGGCTTGCCGTGCCGCCGCTGTTGCCAGCGGCGCGGTGGGCTCTTACCCCACCGTTTCACCCTTACCTTTGACCGAAGCCGCAGGCGGTCTGATTTCTGTGGCGCTTTCCGTCGGGTTGCCCCGCCCGGGCGTTACCCGGCACCGTTGCCTTGTGGAGTCCGGACTTTCCTCTCGGGTCTTGCGACCCCAGCGGCCATCCGGCCCTCCGCGCAGAGGGGTGGGTATGCTGTGTTCCCGGTCGCGTCAAGGGTGGATGGGGCGGAGGAAGGGGCCAGCCCGTTCTTGGCCTGCAGCCAATTCATCCCCGGGATATTTTTGGCCAGATGAAGAGCGGATCAGGTCGCGTGTGGGGGCGGGCTGAAGGCCTTGAAGTCGGCTGGGGAGAGCGGGCCCGTGCCCCAGGGGCGGTATCGAAGGCGGATGGACGCCAGGAGCGTCTCGTTCGGGACATCTGTGGTGAAACCTGCGGCGCGGGCCAGTGTGCGGAAGCTGTCGTATGATGTGTCTGCCTGGGCAGTTTGGGTTCCGCGTTTGGAGGCCAAGCCCTGACGTTCGAGCCGCTGCCAATCGAACTTTGCTCCGGGGTCGCATTTTCGGCCGGGGGCCATGTCGGAATGGCCAATCACGCCCTCGGGCGGAATCGCCCAGCGCGACATGATCTGGGGTAGGAGGATTTCCAGCGTTGCCATTTGCAGATCCGAGAAAGGATGTGCTCCAGTGTTATCCAGTTCGATCCCGATGGAGCGCGAGTTGATGTCGATCTGACCATGCCACTCGCCCGCACCGGCGTGCCATGCCCGGTCCTCCTCGCGCACCATTTGCCAGAGCGTGCCATCACAACCGATCAGGTAATGCGCCGATACCTCGGCTTGTGGGTCGCAGAGGCGCTCCAGCGCGGCCTGAGCGCTATCCATCGCTGTGTAGTGCAGGACAATCAGTGTCGGCGTCAGACCATCGCGGCGGGGGCCGAAATTCGGCGAGGCGTGCCAGATCGGCGCAGGCTCAGTTGTTGATGGCACTGCGGAACGGGCTCGGGTCCCAGCTGCAGGCATAGCCGTCGCCATCCGGGTCCAGTCCTTTGCGGTCGCGCTGTGGCCCTCCGTTCGACAGGAAGGCGATCTGGGCCTGGTCGGGCGAGGGGAATTGCGCGCAGTTACGCTGAGCTTTGGCCTGCAGGTTGAACCCCGCACGGCTGTAAAGCTGGGTGCCCACCGGGTTGGATGTGCTGAGTGCGTATTGCACGATGTTGGGCTGCCCGTCGCTGCCACGTTC
Source organism: Ruegeria sp. CL3 (assembly GCF_056536505.1). Taxonomy (NCBI): domain Bacteria; kingdom Pseudomonadati; phylum Pseudomonadota; class Alphaproteobacteria; order Rhodobacterales; family Roseobacteraceae; genus Ruegeria; species Ruegeria sp. CL3. The sequence continues at coordinate 200,272 of NZ_JBQFPT010000002.1, forward strand.
AGGCACGGCCGTAGGGGCAACCACTTCGTAGGTCTGGCGGTTCTGTTCGATGCGAGCAGCGTCGGATTCGATGCTGCGGCGCTCGGACACGGCTCCAAAATCCTGTTCGTCGGAGATGCCGGTATTGTTGGGCACGGGAGTGACCGTTGGTTGCGCCGAAGTGCTGGCCAAAGCCGCCGCCGTCTGATTGGCAATATCGGCATTGGCACCGGTCGCAACTGGCAGGTTCGACGCCGAACCCGGTGCACCTAGGGCCTGCTCCGAAACATCCACCGGGGCAAGCAGCGGGTTTACGACACTCCCCTGCCCGGACAGTTGCGCCTCACGCTGGGCCTGATACTCGGGCGTGTTGAAATCGGTTCCGCCAATCGGTGTGACCGTATCACAGGCGGCGATCAGCGAGATCGCCGCGATGAGAGGCAAAGAGCGCATGCTGCGCCTCCGTGTCTGATGTCTTTCAGGCCCGAGGCTTACCACCATTTCGACGGTTTTGCCACAAAACCGGCGGCGTTTTCCAACGCATAGGCGGTATTGAGCAGATCGCCCTCTTCCCAGGGCCTACCGATCAGTTGCAGACCCAGCGGCAGCCCTTGTTTATCGAGCCCTGCAGGCACCGAGATCCCCGGCAAACCGGCAAGGTTCACAGTCACGGTGAAGACGTCGTTCAAGTACATTTGAACGGGATCGGCCTCGGTCATCTCGCCCAGACCGAAGGATGCGGACGGGGTGGCCGGGGTCAGAATCGCGTCGACACCCGCAGCGAAGACATCCTCGAAGTCCTTCTTGATAAGGGTGCGGACCTTGCGGGCGCGGTTGTAGTAGGCGTCGTAGAAGCCCGCCGACAGCACGTAAGTCCCGACCATCACGCGGCGCTGCACCTCGTGACCGAAGCCCTCGGCGCGGGTTTTCTCGTACATCTCGGTGATACCGTCACCCTGAGATAGCTGCGCGCGGCGGCCATAGCGCACGCCATCATAGCGGGCGAGGTTCGAGGACGCCTCGGCAGGCGCAATCACGTAGTAGGCTGGCAGCGCGTATTTGGTATGCGGCAGCGAGATATCCACGATTTCGGCGCCCGCGTCTTTCAGCATCGCGGCGCCATCCGCCCAGAGCTTTTCGATCTCGGCAGGCATGCCGTCCATGCGGTACTCTTTCGGGATACCGATCTTCTTGCCTTTGATATCACCGGTCAGCATCGCCTCGAAATTCGGGACAGCCAGTTCGGCGCTGGTGGAATCCTTGGCGTCATGGCCACACATGGTTTCCAGCATGATCGCCGCGTCGCGGACATTCTTGGTCATCGGACCGGCCTGATCCAGCGAGGAGGCAAACGCGACGATGCCCCAGCGCGAGCAACGGCCATAGGTCGGCTTGATACCGGTGATACCAACAAAGGCGGCAGGCTGGCGGATCGAACCGCCGGTGTCGGTGCCGGTCGCGGCCAGGCACAGATCTGCGGCCACAGCAGACGCCGAGCCACCCGACGAACCGCCCGGTGTCAGCTGCGCGTCGTCATTGCCGCGACGCCACGGGCTGACTGCGTTGCCGTAGACCGAGGTTTCGTTGGACGAGCCCATGGCGAATTCGTCCATGTTCAGTTTGCCCAGCATAACAGCACCAGCATCGGCCAGTTGCTGAGATACGGTGGATTCGTATTCGGGCTTGAAGCCTTCCAGAATTTTGGATGCCGCCTGTGAGGGCACGCCCTTGGTGCAGAACAGATCCTTGATGCCGATCGGCAGACCACACATCGACGGCGCGTCGCCACCTTTGATCCGCTCATCTGCAGCCTTGGCGCGTTCCAGCGCGATCTCGGGCGTTTTGTGGACAAAAGCGTTCAGCGCGTCGGCGTCATCAATGGCTGTCAGGCAGGATTCGGTCAGTTCTACCGAGGTCACGTCACCCTTGCGCAGCGCATCGCGAGCCTCGGCCAGGCCCAGTTTGTTCAGATCGCTCATGTCTTACTCCACCACTTTGGGGACTGCGAAAAAGCCTTCGCGGGCGTCGGGGGCGTTGGCCAGAACCTTGTCCTGCTGGTTTCCGTCGGTGACCACATCCTCACGACGTTTCAGGCGCATCGGCTCGACCGAGACCATCGGCTCGACGCCTTCGACATCCACTTCGTTCAGTTGCTCGATGAACCCAAGGATGGTGTTGAACTCGGACGCCAGCGCGGGCAGCGCGTCATCCTCGACCTTGATCCGGGCCAGTTTGGCCACCTTGGCGGCGGTGCTTTGGTCAATCGACATCGGAAAACCTCATATGCGTTAGGGGGCGTTTACCCGTCCGGGGTCCGGGTCGCAAGAGCGCGATAGGATCTGTCCGGGCATCATCTGATGCGGCCCCTTTTCCATTTTGCATACCTCCCATGCAAAAAAGTAAACCGGTTAGTTCATTTTTGCCCTTGAAAAACTAAACTGAACTGTTCATTTCTATTCCACGGCACAGCCAAAACCCGGAGTAGAGACATGAAACCCTTCCTGATTGCATTTGTAGTGGCCACCACTGTTGTCGCGTCCCAAGCACAGGCTTTTGGCCCAACAATGAATACCCTGACACCTGATCTGACCTTCCCCACACCTGCCCCCGAGGTTGTCAGCCAGGATCAGGTCAAGACGAACAAGTGATAGACCCCCTGCCCCGGGTCGGGCGATTAATGCCCGGCCCGGTTGGCTACAATTGACTACTGCTCTTTTCGACGCGACCCGCTACGGTAGGCCGAGTGATGCGCCGAACCGTAAGGTTGGTTCGGCAAGAACCAACGGAGCAGAAGATGAGCGCGCGCAAGCAAGCCGTTCTGGACGCGATTGATGCGGCCAACAGGCAAGACCCCAACATCGAAGACGGCCAACCGGTTGAGCTGATCTATGGTCAGCGCATGAGCACCGAGATGGACAGGCTGTTCCCTGACGCCTCGGACATGTTGCAGATTGCCGCCCGTGGGCAGCATGTTGAACGCTGGAAGCTGGCGCGCAGTGAATATCCCGAAGGTCGTGCCGGATATCTGGCCTGGCGCAAGGCGCAGGGTGTCCATCACGCTGAGGTTGTCATGGGCCTGATGCAGCAGGCCGGGTACGACGCGGACGACATCGACGCGACCGGGCGCATGCTACGCAAGCAAGGCATCAAGCGCGATGATGAGGTTCAGGCGCTTGAGGATGTCATCTGTTTTGTGTTCCTGAAATGGTATTTCGCGCCTTTCGCCGCAAAACACTCGGCCGAAAAGATTCAGAGCATTGTCGAAAAGACAGCCCGGAAGATGTCAGCCGAAGGCCGCGCGCGGGTTTTGAAGGAGTTCGATCTGCCCGACAACCTGGCTACGGCCTTTCAGGACTGAGACGCGCGGGTCAGGTGCCTGCGATAGACCTCGATCATCCAGCCCAGCATGGTCGCGTTCAGGATGTGCCACATGAAATGCGTGCCCAGCGGAAGCTGCATGCACAACGGCTCATCCAAAGCGCGGAAGGTGATCGAGGCGATCAGGATAAACGCACCAATCGCTAACCCTCGAGCCGTTTCCGGCGTGCGATGGCGCAGCAGGAAGGCATAGATCAGAATCAGCAACGGCACTGGCGCGTATGCGGCGGAGCCCCCCAACCCCGGAACCAATTGAAACAAAGGCAGGGTTGCGGCGGCATAGGGGATGAAAAGCGCGGTCACTATCGCGGCGGGCAGCGGTCGCATCTGCCAGACGTCCCGATTGATCGCAAAGATATAGACCAGAATATACAGAAGGATCGGCGCGACATCGGCCAACGCCGCCCAGACCTGCGCGTGGGTGTGAAACAGATAGCTGCCGATCCCGATCGTGGCGAGAATCAACACCAGCAGCATGGCCAGAGGCATCCCCTGCCCGCGCACCCTGCGCCACATGATGAAAGCTGCGATCAGGAACGCGGCGTTGGTCACCGCGTTGATCGGCTCGGCCCAATAGGCGGGGGTAAGGCGTTCGCAATACCCATCAATTTCCTGAAACCAATCCATGAACTTTTACATAACGGATGCTAGTGTGATGCCAATAGGCATCGCAGGAGGAATTCTCATGAACATCATTTGGTTGGGCCACGGCAGCTTTCGCATTGAAACCGAAGGTCAGGTGCTGCTGGTCGACCCATGGCTGACCGGCAACCCGTCTCTGCCCGAGGATCAGCATGATGCAGCCGTTGAAGGTGCCACGCATATCCTTCTGACCCACACGCATTTCGACCATGTCGTCGACATCCTGCCTTTGGCCAAACACCTGAAGGTACCGGTGGTCGGCCAATACGACCTCATGGGCTATTGGGCCGAGGCCGAAGGGATCGAGACCATCGGCTTCAACAAAGGTGGAACGGTCAATCTGAACGGCATCAAGGTCACGATGGTGCCTGCCTCGCACAGCTCGACCTTCTCGACCCCGGACGGGCTGCGCACCGGCGGCAGTGAGGTCGGATTCATGATCGCAGCCGAGGGGCGTATGCTCTATGTCTCGGGCGATACCGATGTCATGGCGGATATGGATTGGATGGGGGACTACTACAAACCCGATATCGGCATTCTGTCCGCGGGCGGACATTTCACCATGGATATGAAAGCCACCGCCTATGCCGCCAAACGGTACTTCGATTTCAAAACGGTGATTCCCTGCCACTACAAAACTTTCCCCATTCTTGAGCAATCCGCACAGACACTGATCGACGGCCTGCCCGGTGTGGACGTGATCGAGCCTGAAGTCATGAAAGCGATCGCCCTCTGATGCCGGCGTCAGATTTTAGCGCGCAGGAATACGCAGACCGCTTGAGCAAGACCCGCGCGGCGATGAGTGCGCGCGGGATTGAGACCCTACTGGTGACCGATCCGTCCAACATGGCTTGGCTCACCGGGTATGACGGCTGGAGCTTCTACGTCCCGCAGATGGTGATCCTGCCTGCACAAGGCGCGCCTCTGTGGTGGGGGCGCACGCAGGACAAGGCTGGTGCCGCGCAGACCACGTGGCTGGACCCGTCCGACTTGCTGGACTGGCCGGAGGAACATGTCCAACATCCCGATCACCATCCGGTCGACGCTTTGGTTCTCGCGCTGCGCGACCGGGACTGGACCCGAGGGCTGGGCGTCGAGATGGACAATTACTACTACTCCGCCGCCAGCCACCGCATTCTTGAACGCGCCTTCGGTGAAACGATCGATGCCACGGGTTTGGTGAACTGGCAGCGTGCGGTCAAAAGCGACACCGAGATCGACATGATGCGCAAGGCGGGCCAGTTGACCGCGCATATGCATGAAGTGCTGCGTGAGGCGTTTCGCGAAGACCTGCCCAAGAACCAACTGGTCGCCCAAGTGCAGGCAGCAGGCATCGCGGGCCTGCCCGGTTTGGCGGGCGACTACCCTGCTATTGTACCAATTGCTCCCTCGGGCCGCGAGGCCTCGGCCTCGCATATCACCTGGAATGACAGGCCCTTAGTGCGCGGAGAGGCCACCTATTTCGAGATCTCCGGCTGCTATCGACGGTATCACTGCCCGGCCAGCCGCAGTCTGTTTCTAGGCGATCCACCGGATGACATCCGCCGGGCCGAAGCGGCGGTTCTGACGGCAATTGAGGCCACTCTGGCAGCCGCACGCCCCGGCACCACATGCGAGGAAGTCGCCACCTGCGTCTATGACAGTTTCGCCCGCGCCGGATATGAAAAGGCCAACCGCACCGGTTATCCCATCGGCCTCAGCTACCCGCCCGACTGGGGAGAGCGCACGATGAGCCTGCGTCCCGGCGACACCACGGTATTGCAGGAAAACATGACGTTTCACTTGATGCCGGGACTGTGGACTCCGGACTGGGGGCTGGCGATAACCGAGAGCTTTGTGGTGACGCCGGAGGGCGGCCAACCTCTGGCCGATATCCCGCGTGAGATGGTGGTTAAACCCTAATCGCGTTGGCTTGCGAAAAAGTGCCTGAGCAAATCGGCCGCCTCGTCGGCTGCGATGCCATCGTAGACCTCCGGCTTGTGATGGGCCTGCGGGTGCGCAAAAACCCGTGCGCCATGGGCGACACCGCCTGATTTCGGGTCGGATGCCCCATAGTAGATGCGACGGATGCGTGCTGCGGCCAAAGCCGCCGCGCACATCGCGCAAGGCTCCAACGTCACATAGAGGTCATGACCGGGCAGCCTTTCTGAGCCTGCCTCGGCACAGGCGGCGCGCAGCGCCAGTATCTCGGCATGAGCGGTCGGGTCGTTCAGCTCACGCGTGCGATTCCCGGTGGAGGCCACAACCCGGCCATCAGGCGCGACGATCACCGCGCCGACGGGAACCTCCCCCCGTTCAGCGGCCGCGCGGGCCTCGGACAGTGCCTTGTCCATATGTGATTTGAACACCATGCCCTTGACTGCCTCAGAAACCTGCCTTTCGCAAGCGGGCGGGATGGGGTATGGCCCTGCCATGAGCAACACCCCTCCTCCCGGCGACCGGATCGCCAAAGTCCTGGCCCGTGCTGGCGTAGCCTCGCGGCGCGAGGCGGAACGCATGATCGAAGCTGGCCGCGTCAGTGTGAACGGCAAGGCTATCAAAAGCCCTGCCCTGAACGTGACCGGCAAAGACAGGATCACCGTCGACGGCAAGCCGGTGTCGGAACCCGAACCCTCGCGACTGTGGCTGTATCACAAGCCGACCGGTTTGGTGACCACGACCAAGGACGAAAAAGGCCGCGCGACGATCTTTGACGAGTTGCCCGAAGGCATGCCTCGGGTGATGTCTGTTGGCCGGTTGGATCTGAACTCCGAAGGGCTGTTGCTGCTGACCAATGATGGCGGCATCAAACGCAAGCTGGAGCTTCCCTCAACCGGTTGGCTGCGGAAATACCGCGTTAGGGTGAATGGACGCCCCAAGGACGAGGATTTCGCCCCCCTGCGCAAAGGTCTGGTGATCGAGGGCGAGAGGTTTCAGCCCATGACCGTCTCGCTTGATCGTCAGCAGGGCGCAAATGCCTGGCTGACCATCGGCCTGCGCGAAGGCAAAAACCGCGAAATTCGCCGCGCGATGGAGGATATAGGCTTTACCGTGAACCGCCTGCTGCGTGTGTCTTACGGGCCATTCCAACTGGGCGACCTGAAACCGGGTGAGGTTGAAGAGGTCCGCCGCCGCGTAATGCGTGATCAGCTGGGTCTGGATGGGGGCGAAGAACCCGAAAGAACGGCGAAACGCGCGACCCGACTGCAGCGGAAACGCCCTACGATCGGCAAGAAACCCCGCAAGTGATGCGGGTTTGACAACCTTCCCCCTAGCGCCAAGCCCTCGTATCCCCTAAATTTTCTGTGAGTGCTGCTATTTGGGGGGCTGAATGTCCGGGAGCGGAGTGCAAAAACTGGCCTATGCGGCCCTTCTGGTGCTGCTGTTTGGCGTCTGCACTGGACTGCTTGGGGGTCTGTAGCCATGGCCAAACGGTTCGGTGGTAAATACAGCCCTCAGGGTGAGGACTCGCCAGACAGCCCGCTGCCGCGCGGCCAGTTTGACAATGCTCGGGTTGAACCTGCAGGCGCGCGGACGAATATCCTGTTCATTCCCGCCATCCCTCTGGTCTTTTTGTCGCTGAACGATGGCGCGATTGGCATGACCATGGGCCTTGTCGCCGCTGGCCTGCTGACCGCCGCCGCGTTTTTGCTGCGCGAAGGGTTGCGGGCCGAGGCCGCCTATAACGCCCGCAAAACCGCGCGTCGCCCAGCCTTCCCTCGTAAGATATTCGCAAGCGTTCTGACCGGGCTGGGGGCTGCGCTTGCGTCCTACCGGACCGAGTTTCTGGACGCCGAGACCGCAGCACAAGCAAGCCTTGTGGCCCCGATCCTGTTCGGCGCCGCCGCCGCGACCCTGCATTCCGTCTCCTTTGGCTTGGACCCCATGAAAAACAAGGGGATGGAGGGCATCGACACGTTCCAGCAGGACCGTGTTGCCCGCGTCGTCGATGATGCCGAAAAGCATCTCGCCGAAATGACAGATGCGATCAAACGCGCCGGAGACCGCCGGATCGAGGCGCGTGTCGAACGGTTTCAGGACACCGCCCGCGATCTGTTTCGCACGGTCGAAGAAGATCCGCGCGATCTGACGAGCGCACGCAAGTATCTGACCGTCTATCTGCAGGGCGCAAGTGATGCGACCGTCAAGTTCGCGGATGTCTATGCCCGCACCCGCGACGGACAAGCCTTGGCAGATTACTCCGCCCTATTGGATGATCTGGAACAGAATTTCGCCGCGCGTACGCGCAAAATGCTATTGGATGACCGTAGTGATTTAACGGTCGAAATCGACGTGCTGCGTGAAAGACTGCAGCGCGAAGGTGTCCGGCTGGACTGACCGGCCCTTTATATTTGAGCGAGGAACTCCCCTATGTCCGACGAGATCAAGAACAAAGCGGTTGAGGCCGAAACACTTGTGCAAGAGGTCACCGCGGTGGCCCTGCCCGAACCGCAGGCCGAGGTCGTCTCGCTTGAAGAGGCAGACGAACCCGTCAGCGCCGAGATCCGCAAGCGCATGGACGAGATCGACATGGGCAACACCAATTCGATCGTCGCCTTCGGCTCGTCCGCGCAGGCCGAATTGCAAGAGATCAGCCAAGCCATGCTGGCGGATGTGCGCAACAAGGATGTTGGCCCCGCAGGTGACAGCCTGCGCAACATCGTCACCACGATCCGGGGGTTCTCGGTCAGTGAACTGGACGTGCGGCGCGAACGCAGCTGGTGGGAGAAATTGTTGGGCCGCGCCGCACCCTTCGCCAAGTTCACCGCGCAATACGAAGAGGTTCAGGGCCAGATCGACCGTATCACAGACGATTTGCTTTCTCACGAACACACTCTGTTGAAAGACATCAAATCGCTGGACTTGCTCTATGAAAAGACGCTGGGGTTCTATGACGAGCTGGCGCTTTACATCGCCGCGGGCGAGGAAAAGCTGACCGAGCTGGATAGCCACGACATCCCCGAGAAAGAGGCCGAGGTTCAGGCAGCGCCCGAAGACCAGCAGGTCATGAAAGCGCAGGAGCTGCGCGACATGCGCGCCGCGCGCGACGATCTGGAACGCCGTGTGCATGACCTGAAACTGACCCGGCAGGTGACGATGCAGTCACTGCCCTCGATCCGGTTGGTGCAAGAAAATGACAAGTCGCTGGTCACCAAGATCAACTCGACTTTGGTCAACACCGTGCCACTGTGGGAAACCCAGTTGGCGCAGGCCGTCACCATCCAGCGCAGCGCCGAAGCCGCCGCTGCCGTGCGCGACGCCAATGATCTGACCAACGAGCTTCTGACCTCGAACGCTGCCAACTTGCGCGAGTCGAACAAGATGATCCGCGAAGAGATGGAGCGTGGTGTGTTCGACATCGAAGCCGTCAAGCAGGCCAACGCTGATCTGATCGGCACGATCAATGAAAGCCTGGCGATCGCGGACGAAGGCAAAGCCAAACGTGCTGCCGCCGAGCAGGAACTTCAGAAGATGGAGGCCGAACTGCGCGACACGTTGGCAGCTGCCAAGGCACGGCGTGACGGGACCGGCGACAACGCCGGAACGGCTGTTCCGGGATAAGGTGGGCTGGGCGTGCGGCCACTAACCTGTCTCAAAACGGGCCTTGGTGTTCTGGGCCTGCTGGCGCTTGCGGGGTGCGAAGAGGCGCTGACCTCTTCTGTCGTTCCTCAAGTGCGGCCTTCAGCTCCGCCGACTGCGGCGAACGCCTATGTGCCACCTTCGGCCGCCAGTCAGGACCTCGCGCGGTTCTATCAGCGGATCGAGCGGGACCTGCTGACTCGCGGCCTGCTGCGTACCGATGGCGGCGGACCAGACACCCCTTATGACGCCGACGACCTGAGCCGGAACTTTGAGGCCATCGCTTTTTACAGCGAATATCCTGATCACACCGTCTCGCTCGGGTCGCGGCAAACGGATGGGCAACTCAGCCGCTGGTCAGGACCTGTTCGTATCCAGACCGAGTTCGGACCCTCGGTCCTGCCCGCGACCCGCACCAGTGACGCGGATCAGGTTCAATCTTATGCTGCGCGTCTGGCCAAACTGACTGGCCATCCGATCTCGACCGTCAGTCGCAAAGCCAATTTTCACGTGTTTTTCGCCGGCAAGGATGACAGCGCTTATGTTGTCACGCGCCTCAAGGAACTGGTGCCCAACATCAGTCAAGCCTCTCTTGATTTAGTCGCCAACCCGCGCGCGAGTTTCGACTGTTTTGTGTTCGCCTCGGCCACCCGCAACGATCCGAACAAATACGTACGTGCAGTAACGCTGATCCGGTCGGAACTACCCGATCTCGTACGACGCAGCTGCATTCACGAAGAGATTGCGCAAGGGCTGGGCCTTTCCAATGACAGCCCTGCCGCGCGGCCTTCGATCTTCAACGACGATGACGAGTTTGCCTTGCTGACAAGTCATGATGAGAAACTACTGACAATGCTCTATGACCCGCGTCTTTCGCCCGGAGTGACGGTCGATCAGGCCCGCCCCGTGGTGCGGATCATTGCGCGTGAATTGATGGGGCAGCCGCTTTGACCCCAAGGACAGGAGAACCCAAATGGGAATTTTCGATTTTCTGACCGGAGAATTTATCGACGTCATTCACTGGGTCGATGACACCCGAGACACCATGGTCTGGCGGTTCGAACGCGAAGGGCATGAGATCAAGTATGGTGCCAAGCTGACCGTCCGCGAGGGTCAGGCGGCGGTGTTTGTGCATGAAGGGCAGTTGGCGGATGTGTTCACGCCGGGTCTTTATATGCTTGAGACCAACAACATGCCGATTCTGACAACCCTGCAGCATTGGGATCACGGCTTTCAGTCTCCATTCAAATCCGAGATCTATTTCGTTAATACGACGCGGTTCAATGATCTGAAATGGGGCACCAAGAACCCGATCATGCTGCGCGACCCGGAATTCGGACCGACCCGCATTCGGGCCTATGGCACCTATACGGTACGGGTGAAAGACCCGGCAAAATTTCTGGTCGAGATCGTCGGAACCGATGGTGAATTCACCATGGATGAGATCAGCTTTCAGGTCCGCAACATCATCGTGCAAGAGTTCAGCCGCGTGATCGCCGGATCCGGTATTCCGGTTCTCGACATGGCGGCGAATACGGCCGATCTGGGCAAACTGATCGCAGCCGAAGTCTCGCCCGTGTTGGAAGGCTATGGGCTGGAGATGCCTGAGTTCTACATCGAAAATATCTCGCTTCCGCCTGCGGTAGAGGCCGCGTTGGACAAGCGCACCTCTATGGGACTGGCGGGTGATCTGGGCAAGTTCACCCAGTATTCTGCCGCCGAGGCGATGACGGCAGCAGCCAACAACCCCGGTCAGGGCGGCGGCATGGGTGCCGGTCTTGGAATGGGAATGGGCATGGCGATGGCCAATCAGATGGCGAACATGGCAGCGGGCCAACCGAGCGGCCCGTGGGGATCGCCCGCCCCCGCTGCCCCGCAAACATCCGCGCATGCGGCCCCGCCGCCTCCTCCGCCCGTTGAGCACGTATGGCATATCGCAATGGATGGGCAGACCAGCGGGCCGTTCTCGAAAGCCAAGATGGGGCGTATGGCATCTGACGGGGAACTGACGCGAGATACCCATGTCTGGACCGCCGGTCAGGACGGCTGGAAAAAAGCGGGTGAGGTGCAGGAATTGGCGCAGCTATTCACGATCCTGCCTCCGCCCCCACCGGGTGCGTAAGCGGTAGCAGGCGGACGGATGACTGAAGAACACCGCTTTCCCTGCGACCAATGTGGCGCGGATTACCGGTTCAATCCCGGCGATGGCACATTGACCTGTGACCACTGCGGCCATTCCGAACCCATTGGCTCAGGACCCTGGGGCGGCGCAAGCCTGCGCGAGCTGGATTTTGATGCCGCCATTGCAGACCGCCTTCCGGACAGCGAGATTGAGGAAACGCGGGTTCTGTCCTGTCCGAACTGTGCCGCTCAGGTCGAGTTCGACCCGAATACCCACGCAGCGGAATGTCCGTTCTGTGCCACTCCGGTGGTGACGGATACGGGCGTCAACCGACATATCAAACCCAAGGGTGTTTTGCCTTTTGCTCTGGATGAACGGTCCGCCCACAAGGCGATGGGGGATTGGCTGGGTCGGCTTTGGTTCGCGCCGAACGGGCTGAAAGATTATGCTCGCAAAGGGCGAAAAATGCAGGGCATATATGTGCCCTACTGGACCTTCGACGCGGATACCAAATCCAGCTATCGCGGGGAGCGCGGCACCGTTTACTACGAAACGCGCACTGTCATGCGCGACGGGAAGCGGGTGCAACAACAGGTGGCCAAAGTGCGCTGGAGCCCGAAATCCGGACGCGTCGCGCGGTTCTTTGATGACGTTCTGGTATTGGCCTCACGTTCGCTGCCCAAGCAATACACAGACGCGCTGGAGCCTTGGGATCTGCCCGCGCTTGAACCCTACCAGCCGCAATACCTGGCGGGGTTCCGGGCCGAGGCTTACTCAGTCGAGTTGCCCGAGGGATACTCCGAGGCGCGGGCACATATGGCGCGCGTGATTGAGCGTGACGTGCGCTTTGACATCGGTGGCGACCGGCAGCGTATTCACGCGGTGGACACGGATGTACGCGATGTGACGTTCAAGCATATCCTGCTGCCCATCTGGATGGCTGCCTATAAGTATCGCGGGCAAACCTATCGGTTTGTAGTCAACGGGCGCACTGGCCGGGTGCAGGGGGAACGACCGTGGTCTGCGATCAAGATAACCATTGCGGTGGTCCTCGGCCTGCTGGTGGCGGCAGGCGTGGGGTACGTGATGGCGACGTCGCAGGGGTGAGCCCAGAAATCACACAGGCAGACGTTTTCCCGACTACGCGCAAGACGCTGGATGACAAGTGGGCCTCCGGCGGCTAAACCGACTGCTGAACGCATGCGATTTGGGGAGAGCGATGCGCGCAGTCTTACAACGGATCTCTAGAGCGTCAGTCTCGGTGGATGGCGCTGTTGTCGGTCAATCGGGACCGGGCCTGATGATTCTCGTATGCGCGATGCAGGGCGACAGCGAAGAGAATGCCTCGAAACTTGCTGCGAAAATCTCCAAGCTGCGAATCTTCAAGGATGAGGCCGGTAAAATGAACCGATCTGTCGTGGACATTGGCGGCTCGGCTCTGGTTGTCAGTCAGTTTACCCTTGCTGCGGATACGGCCAGTGGCAACCGGCCCGGATTCTCGCAGGCCGCTGCGCCGGATGTCGGGAAACACCTTTATGAAAGTTTTGCCAAGAACCTCGCCGCATGCGGAATCGCGGTTGAGACAGGGCAATTTGGGGCCGACATGGTCGTCGAACTGGTCAATGATGGGCCAGTGACAATCTGGATGGAGAATTGATGACCCGCGCTGAACAGGCAATCGCACTCTGGCAAGCCGGAGTCGCGGCGGTAGACGGATACACGGCAACCCGCAAAGCACTCTCCGATGTTGCAAAACCGGATCGGATTCTGGCAGTTGGCAAACCCGCGGCAGCGATGGCCCGAGCGGCATTGGATCAATTCGGAGACATCCCAACGCTGGTGGTCACCAAGGACGATCATGGGCGCGACCTGCCGGAGGGCGTCGAGGTGATCGAGGCCTCACATCCAGTCCCGGACAGCCGCAGCCTTGCAGGCGGCAGGGCACTGCGCCTCGCGGTCGAGGCAATGCCGCCCGAGGCGCATTTGCTGCTGTTGGTGTCAGGCGGCGCGTCCTCGCTGGCCGAAGATTTGATAGGTGGCAAAACGCTTGAGGATCTGGAGGCGTTGAACAATAAGCTGCTGTCAGAGGGACTTGATATCGGGGCGATGAATGCGGAACGACGCAAGATTTCGCAGGTCAAAGGCGGAGGATTGCTGTCCCGGCTCAAAGGCCGACAGGTCACGGTTCTAGCGATCTCGGACGTGCCGGGGGATGACCTGAACGTTATCGGCTCGGGCATCGGTGCGCTGCCTGAACAGGTCTCCTACGAGGCCGAAGCGCAGATCATTGCCTCGAACGCCCATGCTCGTGCGGCGGCTGCCGAAGCGGCCGAGGATGCGGGTCTGTCGGTGCTGGCCAATGAAGAGGCCTTGCATGACGATTATCAGGCCGTCGCCACCGCAATCGGTGAGAAGCTAAGGCAGATGGGATCAGGCGTCATGGTTTTCGGCGGCGAGCCGACTGTTGTGCTGCCCCCAAACCCCGGACAGGGTGGGCGCAATCAGGCACTGGCACTGGCACTGGCGCACGAGATTTCCGGCCTCGAAGATATCACGGTCGTGGTCGGAGGAACCGACGGAACAGATGGCCCAACCAACGCAGCGGGCGGGGTCGTTTCTGGTGCCACATGGGCCGAAGGCGCAGATGAAGCGCTGGCCGCCGCCAATAGTGGGGCCTTCCTGGAAGACGCGGGCGCTTTGTTGGTGACCGGGCCGACAGGAACCAATGTCATGGACCTGATTGTCGCAATTCGGGATTAGAATGACGTATTCTCCCGATACCGACCAAAGCAACCAATAGATCATTTTCGACATAGCGGAGGACGCAAAGACAGGGCGCTATGACGGCTTTGATAAACACGGTATTGTCAGGCAAGGCACATTTGCGACACGGAATTCCACTTGCCCGACCCGCTGAAATGCGTCAACGTTGACTCACGCGTCAATAAAAAGCCCGAAAACGGGCGAACACAACCAACTGGGAGCTTCTGAATGAACGAACAACTCACTCACATGTCCAAACAGGTGACGGCAGGCAAACTGACCCGTCGCGAGTTCATGGGCAAAGCCGCCGCTCTTGGCGTTTCGGCAGCCGTGGCCAGCACGATGTTTGCCGACGCGGCCCGTGCAGCCGGCCCGAAAAAGGGTGGCGATCTGAAATTTGGCCTGCAGGGCGGCGAATCGACCAACTCGCTTGACCCGGCGACCTATGCAAGCTCGGTTCCGTTCCAGAACGGCAAACAATTTGGCGACCAATTGGTCGAAGTTGCACCCGACGGCACGATCGAACCACGCCTTGCCGAAAGCGTCGAAGGCAGTGCGGATGCCAAGGTCTGGACCTTCAAGCTTCGTCAGGGGGTCGAGTTCCACAACGGCAAGACCATGACCAGCGAAGACGTGCTGAAAACCATGCAGCGCCACTCGAACGAAGACTCCAAGTCCGGTGCATTGGGCATCATGAAGGGCATCGAGTCGATGAAGGCCGATGGCGACAACTTCCAGGTCACACTGTCCGAGCCCAACGCCGACCTTCCCTATCTGATGGCCGACTATCACCTCATCATTCAGCCGGACGGTGGTATGGAGAACCCGGCAGCCGGTATCGGCACAGGCCCCTACAAGCTGGAAGTTGATGAGCCCGGCGTCCGTCACCTGTTCACCAAGAACGAAAACCACTGGAACAGCGATTTCGGCAACTTCGACAGCGTCGAAGTGGTTGTCATCAACGACGCAACCGCCCGGACAGCCGCGCTGCAATCGGGCCAGGTTCACGCAGTAAACCGCGTCGAGCCCAAAGTTGCCGACCTGCTGGGTCGCGCACCAAACCTGACTGTTCATTCGACCGCCGGTCGTGGTCACTATGTGTTCATCATGCATTGTGACACGGCTCCGTTCGACAACAACGAACTGCGCACGGCGCTGAAATACGCGATCAACCGCGCGGATCTGGTGGACAAAGTTCTGCGTGGCTATGGCTCGATCGGGAACGACATGCCGATCAACGCGGCCTACCCACTGTTTGATGAGACAATCGAACAGCGTGAGTTCAGCGTTGAAAAAGCAGCCGAGCACTACAAGAAATCTGGCCACGATGGATCGCCGATCATTCTGCGTGTGGCAGATGGCGCCTTCCCAGGCGCTGTGGATGCGGCGGCGCTGTTCCAGCAAACCGCTGCGCAGGCAGGTATCCCGCTGGAAATCAAACGCGAACCCAATGATGGCTACTGGTCGGAAGTGTGGAACGTTCAGCCGTTCTGTGCCTCGTACTGGGGTGGTCGTCCGGTCCAGGACCAGATGTACTCGACCGCGTATCTGTCGAGCGCAGACTGGAACGACACGCGCTTCAAGGTTCAGGCCTTCGACGACTTGCTGTTCGCAGCGCGCGCCGAACTGGACGCCGAGAAACGTAAGGGCATCTACAGCCAGATGGGCCAAATGGTTCGCGACGAAGGCGGCCTGATTTGCCCGATGTTCAACGACTTTGTTGAAGGCATCAGCAACCAGCTGGACGGTTGGGAATCAGATCCGACGCAAGAGATGATGAACGGCAACATGTCGCGCAAGATGTGGTTCGTGTAACTCGGGCAACGGATAATGCATCCTATCATCAAACTGGTTTCCCAGCGCCTTGCGCTGGGACTCCTATTGCTGCTCGGCGCTTCGGCTCTGATTTTTGGCCTGACCGAAGCCCTTCCCGGAGACGCCGCGCAAGCCGTCCTGGGGCAGTCCGCAACCCCTGAGGCCCTTGCCAACCTACGAGAAGAGATGGGCCTGAACCGCCCTGCCCTAACCCGCTACTTCGAGTGGTTGGGTGGCATCGCGCAAGGCGATTTGGGGCAATCCCTCACCAATAAACTTGATATCTCCGAGAGCATCGGAAAACGCCTTGGCAATACGCTGTTCCTTGCTTGCGTCGCTGCTATCGTGTCCGTTCCGCTTGCAATCTTCCTTGGCCTTCTGGCCGTTCGGTTCCGCAATCGCTGGCCCGACAAGCTGATTTCGGCGATTACTCTGACAACCGTTTCAATCCCCGAGTTTCTGATCGGCTATGTGGTGATCTACTTTATCTCGGTCAAACTGGGCTGGTTCTCATCCCTGGCGATGATCAACGACTCCATGACATTCGGACAGAAGCTGAATGCAATTGCCCTGCCAGCTTTTGTTCTGACGCTGGTGGTTCTGGCGCAAATGATGCGCATGACCCGCGCGGCCATTCTGAACCTTATGCAATCGGCCTATATCGAAACCGCCGAGCTTAAGGGTCTGAGCACCTTTCAGGTCATTGCACGCCATGCCTTCCCCAACGCGATTTCTCCGATCGTAAACGTTGTGATGCTGAACCTGGCCTATCTGGTTGTCGGTGTCGTCGTGGTCGAGGTTGTGTTCGTCTATCCCGGCATGGGGCAATATCTGGTGGATGCGGTGACCAAACGCGACGTGCCCGTCGTGTTGGCCTGTGGTGTCGTATTCGCGGCCGTCTATATTGGCCTGAACATGGTTGCCGATATCGTGTCGATCCTTGCCAACCCAAGACTGAGGCATCCGAAATGATAAGGAACATTCCTCTTTCGGCACTGATTGGCCTCTTGTTCACTGGCGCCTATTTCTTTGTGGCCATCGCGGCCCCCCTGATTGCGCCTTACGGAATGGCAGAAGTTGTCGGTGATGTATGGGAGCCTGCCAGCGCCGAGCATCTGCTGGGCACGGACAATATCGGGCGGGACCTACTGACCCGCATGATCTATGGCGGGCGCACGACGATCTTCATCGCTGCCGCCGCCACGTTGCTCAGCTTTCTGACCGGTACGTCTCTGGGTTTGCTGGCCGCCGTTCTGGGCGGATGGGCAGATCAGGCACTCAGCCGGACTGTTGACCTGATCATGTCGATCCCGACCCTGATCCTCGCGCTGGTTATTTTGGCCATCGTTCCGGTGACCGTTCCGATCCTGATCCTTGTGATGGGCCTTCTGGACGCTACCCGCCCCTATCGACTGTCGCGTTCTGTCGCGGTGGACATCAATGTGATGGACTACGTTGAAGCCGCGAAACTGCGCGGTGAAGGGCGCGCGTGGGTTATCTTCCGGGAAATCCTGCCCAACGCTCTGTCACCGCTGGTGGCCGAGTTTGGTCTACGGTTCATCTTCATGGTTCTGTTCATCTCGACCCTGTCCTTCCTGGGCCTGGGCGTGCAGCCGCCGCTGGCGGACTGGGGCGGCATTGTGAAGGAAAACAAGGACGGTATCGTCTATGGCATCGGTGCTGCCCTGTGGCCCGCCGTCGCCATTGCGACCCTGGCCATCTCGGTCAACCTTGTGGCTGACTGGGTTCTGAACCGCACCACATCGCTGAAAGGAGGCCGGGGATGAGCGACGATATCCTTCTCAAGGTCCGCGACCTCAAAATCGGCGCGACCGTCTATCCGCCGGGCGAAAAGCCCCATGACATCGAAATCGTGCACGGGGTCAGCTTTGACCTCGAACGCGGCAAGGTGCTTGGGTTGATCGGTGAATCCGGCGCCGGTAAATCCACCATCGGTCTGGCATCGATGGCCTATGGCCGGGGTGGCGTGAAGATCACCGGTGGCGAGGTCTGGGTAAACGGGCGCGATATCCTCAAGACATCTCATGGGGATATCCGCAAGCTGCGTGGGGGTGAGGTCACCTATGTGTCCCAATCCGCTGCAGCGTCGTTCAACCCTGCCAAAAGGATCATGGATCAGGTCGTCGAAGCGGCGGTCGAGCAAAAGAAATTCACCCGCAAACAGGCCGAGGCCCGTGCACGTGAACTCTTCGCCAAGCTTGGTCTGCCCGATCCCGACAATATCGGCAGTCGCTACCCGCACCAAGTTTCCGGTGGTCAGCTACAACGTTGCATGACCGCGCTGGCCCTGTGTCCGGAACCTGATCTGGTGGTATTCGACGAACCCACCACAGCCTTGGACGTGACCACCCAGATCGACGTTCTGATGGCGATCAAAGAAGCCATTGCAGATACCGGCGTCGCTGCGCTCTACATCACCCACGACCTTGCGGTTGTGGCGCAGGTCAGCGACGACATCATGGTTCTGCGGATGGGCGACACTGTCGAGTACGGCAATACCGATCAAATCATCAACAACCCGCACGAAGACTATACCAAGGCCTTGGTCTCGGTTCGGTCTATCGAACACGAAGAGAAAAAGCCGACCTCTGAGCCGGTTCTTCAGGTCGACGGTATTACCGCGCGCTACAAGGGTCTGAACTTCGATGTTCTGCACAACGTCAATGTTGAGCTCCATCCGGGGCAGACTTTGGCGGTTGTGGGCGAATCCGGCTCGGGTAAATCCACGCTGGCGCGTGTGATCACTGGCCTGCTGCCTGCACGCGAGGGTGAGATCACCTTCAACGGGCGCAAACTGAGCTCGGATCTTAAGGGGCGCACGCGCGAAGACCTGCGTGAGCTGCAGATGATTTACCAGATGGCAGACACGGCGATGAACCCGCGTCAGACCGTCGGCACGATCATCGGCCGCCCGTTAGAGTTCTACTTCAACATGCGCGGGGCCGAGAAACGCAAACGCGTGGTCGAGCTGCTGGATGAGATCGAACTGGGCGAAAAGTTCATCGATCGCTATCCGGCGGAACTCTCCGGTGGCCAGAAACAGCGCGTCTGTATCGCGCGGTCACTGGCGGCCAAACCCAAGATGATCATCTGTGATGAGGTCACCTCGGCGCTCGATCCACTTGTGGCAGACGGCATCCTGAAGCTGCTGCTGGACCTGCAGAAGATCGAGGATGTGGCCTACCTTTTCATCACCCATGATCTAGCGACGGTCCGCGCGATCAGCGACAGCATCGCGGTGATGTATCAGGGTCGCGTCGCGCGCTACGGCTCGAAATCTCAGGTGCTTAGCCCACCGTTCGACGACTACACCGACCTGCTGCTCAGCTCGGTTCCCGAGATGGAACTTGGCTGGCTGGAAAAAGTGGTTGCCAACCGCAAGATGGAGGCGGCAGGGAACTGACCCTTGCCCCAACCAACGCTATGAAATCCCGGCACGTGTCACAAACAGGTGTCGGGATTTTGCTATTCGGGGCGGGAATAGGCAGCCCAAGTGCAACGAATCTTTTAGGGTCGCCAGAAACACTCTCGAAAAGGGTCAAAATATGGACCGCAAACTCCTCCTCATCATTTTGGACGGCGTCCCGTGGCGCAACTTCCGCCGGTTGTTCGGCAATCTCGAAGGCTGGGTCGAAAGTGGCGAGGCCCGCGTGTGGAAACTCCGCTCGGTCCTGCCGTCGACCTCGGCCAGTTGCTATGCTTCGATCCACACGGGCGTGACCCCGCAGGAGCATGGTTGCACCGGCAACGGCAATGTCTTCCGCCTAAGCCACAAGGACGTGTTCAGCCAGGTCCGCGAGGCCGGAGGCGTGACCGGAGCCGTCACCCACAGCTATTGGTCGCAGTTCTTCAACCGCCATCCGTTCGACTATGTGCGCGACGTGGAATACGACGAGCCGGAGAGCCAAACCATCAACCATGGCCGGTTCCACAGCATGACCGGCTATGGCAAGGCCAACCAGATGACGCCCTGCGATGTCGATCTGTTTGCCACTCTGACGAACCTGTGCCTGCGCCATGGGTTGGACTATGGCATCCTGCACACCTGCACCTTGGACAGCATGGGTCATCGCTTCTTCCACGATTGCGAGGAAATGGACCACGCCTGCTTCGTGATGGATGAGATGCTGGCACCCTTCATCCCGAACTGGCGCAAACTGGGCTATGAGGTCATCGTCACCGCCGATCACGGGCAGGACGAACGCGGTCACCACGGCGGGCGCAGCCCGTTGCAACAGGAAACCGCGCTCTACTACTTTGGCGACGCAGAAGGCCCAGAGGCCGATACCGTGATCGACCAGCTACAGCTTGCCCCCACCATCCTGACCCGAATGGGCGCGCCGCTTGCGGACACGATGAAGGCCAAGCCCTTCCTGAGCTGATCAAAGCACTTCGCTGCCACATACGGCGGCAGGAATGTCCTGAACTTGGCAGGGCATTCCTGTTCTAATCTGGAACCCAGATCGATTAGTCGTAGGACCAGATCCCCTGCCCTAGCGCCTCAATGGCGATGGAAATCCGTTCGAAACTATCTGCGGCGCGCTTGACCGAGGTACGGGCGCGCAGATAGCCGTGGACAAGGCCGGGTTCGTTGATCCACTCGGCGCGGCCTCCAGCAGATTGGATCGCCGCGCAATAATCTGATCCATCATCCCTGAGAGGGTCGCAATCGGCGGTGATGACAACGGTCGGTGGCAAGCTCGAGAAGTCGGTGTCCTGAAGCGGGGCAAAGGTTGGATCACCGCTCGAGGCTGGTCCCCCGCATCTGACGGTTTCGTAGAACTTAATATCCTCAAGCGTCAGCAACGGGGCATGAGCGTGTTCGATATACGAGCCTTTGGACGTATCACCGCCCAGCCCGGGGTAGATCAGGACCTGCCCCAAGATGTTCTCTAGCCGTCCCCGCGCGTAGTGAGCGACAGTTGCAGCCAGATTACCCCCTGCACTGTCACCAGCCAGGATCATCGGGTCGCCAAACTCTTCCGCTGCCCAGTTTACGGCAGTCCAACAATCCTGAAACTGGGCCGGATGCACGTTTTCGGGGCACAGGCGATAGTCGACTGCGACAATCCGATATCCGGTCTGTGCGCAAATCTCGGCGCAGACATCATCGTGGCTATCCAGCCCGCCGACGACGAAACCGCCGCCATGGAAATAGACGACGGTTCGTGTCGGTTGACCTGCGGTATAAAGGCGGACCGGCACGCCATTGGCGGACAGGTCCTGCACCGCCACCCCTTCGGGTCGCGGCTGGCGAAAATCCTGACACATCTTGTCATAAACCTTGCGCTGGTCTTCGATTGACAGATCCACCGCATCGTCAGGATAGCTTTCAGCCGTGCGTCTTATGAACGCCCAAGTTTCCTCATCAATTAGACGTTCATAATCCATGTTCCCTCCCGGTTAGGCTGCCCACTCCCACGGCCGGGTATACGCGCCCAGCACTTTGCTGACATCGTCCTCGGATGTGCCGTTCGCGTCAAGCTGCGCGACCAGGCCACGCTTCTTGTCGTCGATGACCGAGACGACACGGGCATCAACGCCAGCTTGCTCAAGCGCGCCATTGTAGATCCGGGTGATCGCGTGCTTGCGCAGATCAGGTTTGAACACCTTACCAACCGCGGTCTTGGGCAATTCGGTCAGAATTGTCATGTGCTTGGGCTGAGCCGCGCGTTCATGAACATGGACCTTACAGAACTCCATCAACGCCTCTTCGGTCACCGAAGCTCCCTCCACCAGTTCTACGAATGCGCAAGGCACCTCACCGGAATGGGCGTCGGGCTGACCAATGGCACCTGCGAAGGCCACGGCCTCATGCCCTAGCAGGGCCTCTTCGATCTCGGCAGGATCAATATTATGTCCGCCACGAATGATCAGGTCCTTGGCACGGCCAGTGATCCAGAGGTACCCGTCCTCATCAAAGCGACCCAGATCGCCTGTGCGCAGATACTTGTCATAGTGGTACAGGTTCTCGTTCTTGTCGGTTTCGGTATAGGTATTGCCTGCAAAGACACCTGGGTTAGAAACGCAGATCTCTCCAATCTCATCCACCGCGCATTCCTTGGGGCCGTCCGGGCCGTCCTGCAGGATTTTGACATCTGTGTATGGGAAGGGAATCCCGATCGAGCCGATCTTTTTCTCACCATCCACCGGGTTGCACGAGACAAGGCAGGTGGCCTCGGTCAGGCCGTAGCCTTCGACGATAGTCACGCCTGTTGCCTCTTCGAACCGACGGAACAATTCGACCGGCAGCGGGGCTGAGCCGGAGAACGCCGTTTTCACCGAGGAAATATCAGCATCCACGGGTCGTTGCATCTTGGCCGAGATCGCGGTGGGCACGGTGATGATGAAACTGACCTTCCAACGTTCGATCAGCTTCCAGAAATTGTCGAACACGCCATCACCGCGATATCCCTGAGGTGTCGGGAAAATCACATGCGCGCCCGAGGACACAGCCGCCATCCAGATCACATGCACGGCAAAGACGTGGAACATCGGCAGCGGGCACATAATGACGTCGTTTTCGTCAAACAACAGCGTATTGCCCAGCCAGCCATTGTAGATCAGGCCCGAATATTTGTGCTGCGCTACCTTCGGCATGCCAGTCGTGCCGCCTGTGTGGAAGTAGCAGGCCACCCGGTCCTCGGTGCTATCTGCAAAGGTCAGAGTCGTGGGCTGCTTGGCCAATTCCTGATTGAAGTTCTTATAGTCCGCATGCGCGAGCTTTGCCTTGTCGCCCATTTTTGGCCGCAGGAACGGGACGATCCAGGATTTCGGCGGTGTCAGATAGCGGTTCAGGTCAATCTCGAGAATGGTGTTGACCTTGGGCGCATGGCGCACGGCCTCTTCCACCTTCTGCGCCACATCCGTTTTCGGGAAGGACTTGAGCGTGACGACAACCTTGGCACCTGTCTCGCGCAGAATGGCGGCGATCTGCTCCGGCTCGAGCAGCGGGTTGATCGGGTTCACGATGCCAGCGACTGCTCCGCCCATCAGGGTCACCAGCGTCTCGTTACAATTTGGCAGGATATAGGCCACCACGTCACTTTCGCCGATCCCGAGCGAACGGAACAGGTTGGCCGCCTGATTGACCTGCCCCAGAAGGTTGGACCATGTCAGCGTCTCGGCCTTGTCGTTCGGACCTGAAAACAGCTGAAAACTGACCGCATTGTGGTTTGGAAATTTCTCTGCCGTGCGCGATAGCAGCTGGTGGAACGTCACCGGCAGGTCGCGGTCCTCCCACGTCATTTCCTGTTCAATACGCGCTTTGTCTTCCTTGCCAACAAAGGCCATGTGGCTCCTCCCATTTTTGTAATCTCCCGCGCGCCACACGCGGAATGATCTTACCTCAGATGGGATCACAACCTTGGCGGCGCAAGCAAGGGCTTAGCGAGGGAAAAGTTGAAAATGTAGAATGACGCTACGGCGAAACGGCGATTGCCGGAGCGTCACTTTATTCCGCAGCGACGCCGTCAGTGAACTGAAGACGGGCCAAACGGGCGTAAAGACCCCCTTGCGCCACCAGATCGTCATGCGTGCCTTGGGCGACGATGCGACCGGCCTCCAGCACCACAATGCGATCTGCCTTTTTCACGGTCGCCAGCCGGTGCGCCACGATCAGGGTCGTGCGTCCGGCGCGCATCTGGTCCACCGCGCCCTGCACAGCCCGTTCGCTTTCCGCATCCAGTGCCGAGGTCGCCTCGTCCAGCAACAGAACCGGCGCATCCCGCAAAATGGCGCGGGCAATGGCGATCCGCTGTTTCTGACCGCCGGACAGCATCACACCCCGTTCGCCAACGAAACTGTCATAGCCTTCCGGGAGCGCCGCGATGAAGTCATGCGCGGCAGCGGCACGCGCGGCGGCCTCAACCTCGGCGTCCGAGGCATCCAGACGGCCAAAGCGGATATTGTCACGGGCCGAGGCGGCAAAAATCACCGGATCCTGCGGGACCAGCGCCATATGCTGACGGAAATCTGCCCGGTTCAGGTTTTGCAGATCCATCCCGTCCAGCATCACGCGCCCCGAGTTCGGGTCGTAGAATCGCTGGAGCAACTGAACCACCGTTGTTTTTCCCGCGCCCGAGGGGCCAACGAAGGCAACCGTCTCGCCGGGATTGACCTGCAGGCTGAGCTTGTCCAGCGCCACCACATCGGGCCGCGCAGGATAGCGGAAAGTAACCTCTTCGAACTTGATCTCTCCGCGCACCGGTTGCGGCAACGGTTTTGCTTGGGACGGGTCGGTCACGGTGTCTTCGGCATTCAGCAGCTCGACCAATCGTTCAGTGGCCCCTGCAGCACGCTGAAGTTCGCTCCAGATCTCGGACAGGGCAGCGACAGAGCCTGCCATGATGACCGAATAAATGACGAATTGGATCAGAACCCCTTCGGTCATGACCCCGTTGCGCACGTCATTGGCCCCCATCCACAGCACTCCAACGATGCCCGAGAAGACGAGAAAGATCACGATGACCGTCAGAACGGCCCGCGTCTTAATACGCCGCAGCGACACGACATAAGAGGTCTCGGTCATATCGCCAAACTGCTGGCGACTTGCGCGTTCGTGGGTGAAGGCCTGCACGGTCTGTACCGCGCCCAGCGCTTCGCCCGCGTTGCCCGAAGAGGCCGCGATCCAGTCCTGATTCTCGCGGCTGATGGCGCGGAGCCTGCGCCCCAGTACCAGAATTGGCACCACTACCACTGGGATCAGCAGCAGAACCAGCGCTGTCAGCTTGGCCGAGGTCAACAGCATCAACACCAACCCTCCGACAAACATCAGCAGGTTGCGCAGGGCAATCGAGACAGATGACCCGATCACCGATTGAATCAGCGTCGTGTCGGTGGTGATCCGGCTGAGGACCTCTCCGGTCATGATGCGTTCGTAGAACTCGGGGCTCATGCCGATCACACGGTCAAAGACGGCCTTGCGGATATCGGCGACCACGCGTTCCCCCAACCGGGTGACCAGCGCGTAGCGGATGCCTGTGCCCACGGCGAGAATACCGGCAATGCCCAGCGCGGCCAGGAAATACCAATCCAGCAGCTCTCCGTCCTGAATGCGGAAGTTATCCACCACGCGGCGCACGGCCAAGGGCAAGGTCAGCGTCATGCCAGCCGTCAGGACCAGCGCCAATGTCGCTCCTAGCATCAACAGGCGATACGGCTTCATGAACGGCCAAAGCGACGCCAAGACGCCTAGCTTTTTTGAGCCTGCTCTTTCTTCGCTGGCGCCCGGCGCGGATGCGGTGGTCGTGCTGGCTGTCTGTCTCGCCATGTGCGGCCCTTATGTGTTCACTTTGTCTTCAATGCGGAGTTGCTGTTTCTTGGCGATACTGGCCCGCAGGGTCAAGAAGCCGTGCACAAAATGCCCTGAGGACCGGGCCATTTGACGCAGAGATGTGGGGCTGAGTTGGAGCGGGTAGACGGAATCGAACCGACATAGCCTGCTTGGAAGGCAGGGGCTTTACCATTAAGCTATACCCGCTCAATGTTTCGCCTTCCTATGTGATGGCTAAGTGGGCGTCAAGAGCGAACCATCACTTGGGCAAATTGACCCGAAAGAAAGGGTTTTTCGTAGTTTGTGAGGAAGGCGTGAGCAAAGGCGTTCTGTTTGATATCGCAGGTGTTCTGTATCAGGGCGATAAGCCACTGGCGGGTGCTGTGGAGGCGGTTTCAACCATTCGCGACACAGGACTTCCGGTTCGCTTTCTAACGAATTCAACCCGACGACCGAAGCGTGTTATTCTGGATAAGCTACAAGGCTTCGGAATAGACGCAGGTCCTAAAGAAATCCTGACACCCGCTGCGGCAGTGTGTGCCTGGCTAGAGGAAAACGGTCTTGCGCCACATCTGCTGATCCATCCGGATCTGGAAGAGGATTTTGCAGTGTGCTCGAAATCTGGCCCCAAAGCGGTCGTGGTTGGTGATGCGGGCCGCTATTTTACGTATGAACGATTGAACGCAGCCTTTCGCCTGATCCAAGACGGGGCTCCCTTCCTTGCATTGGCCTCAAACAGAGTGTTTCGTGACGCAGACGGCGAATTGAGTCTGGATGCCGGCGCTTTCGTCCGGGCGCTTGAATACTCGAGCGAAACAAATGCTCTTCTATTTGGAAAGCCATCACCAGCGTTTTTCCACTCTGCCGCGCAAAGCATGGGGCTGGAGCCTGCTGAGGTAACAATGATTGGCGATGATGCCGACAGCGATATCGCGGGCGCTTTGAAGGCGGGTTTAGGCGCGGCCATACTGGTCCGAACCGGAAAATACCAAACTGGCGACGAGGCGCGCTATGAACCGCGACCCACTGCAACCGCAGAGGGTGTCCGTGCCGCGGTGGAACTTGTCAAACGAGGGGGCAATTGAGAGCGCCCGAAGGAGCATTGCACCGACGGGAACCGGCACTCACAAACAGACAAGGTCAGTGCGACAAACTTCGGCCCGAACAAGCTTTGATTTCAAACTTGGGTTGGCACACGACCTGCGGCGGGTCAGAACAGTCGAGCAAAATGAGGGCTTCTGCAAGTTCCGCCAGGGGTAAAAGAGGACACTGAAGTTTTAAGCGGACGGCACTTGGCAGACCTTCGAAACGAGACTTTGCAAACCCAGAGGTTCGCGGCCCTACTTTCATCAAACTCTAATTTGCAACTCCACTAGATTTCTGTAAGCGCCTCAGCGATTTTGTCTGCGAGCACTTCAGGCTGGTCAACGCTCGGCCAATGTGTGGCGTTTTCTAAGATGACATGGTTCATCTTGTTCTCTTCCAGCCAACGGACGGTGTCTTCGGGACAATTATCGGGATTGTACAAATATGTAACGTTAGCTGCGTGTTGCAAAACCTCACCTGGTACGTGATCTGATGAAAACTTCCGGGCGTCAATGCCGAGCTGCCAAAGCGCTGAAGGATCGGCCTTTGAGACTTCGTCGCGATATCTTCTTATGATCGGTTCAGACTTCGCCATTTCATCTAGCCGCCCCAGAAACGCTTTGCGAAACTCTGCCGGACTAGCGTAGTCGGCCGCTGTCCCGGAAAAATAGGCATCTGCGGCTGTAATGTTTCCTTCCAGAGAAACGATTTTAGTCAAAGGGCAGTCTGCCCGGCGGACGGCCAAGGAAGCTATGATCGAAGCAACTGAATGGGCGACGATAGTTTCGGCCTCATACTTTGTTGCTTCATTTGACACGTATTGCGCGAGGGCTTCGAGTGTTGTTCCCTCCGCAAGAGGCGCAGCGCCAAATCCTGGAAGATTGATGGGCAACAAACGATGGCTGAAAGCAAGATGTGTCTCAGTCAATTCGTCAAACATGCTTCCATTGTCGCCGAAGCCGGCAACGAACAAAATGATCGGCCGATTGTCACGCACCCCTTTGAATTTTCTTGAGTGTTCGGCGCACATATCAATCTCCTGAACTCTGCGGGACGCGCAAAACAGGGCTCCAACGTGCAAGCTACTTTGTATAAAGAAGGCTGTTTGCGGTGTATCGGGAGCTTTCTGCAATTCCTATGGGAAGGACCTCAGCCGCAGTATTTTCGGACCTCGGTATCCCGAAGCCCCGTGGCTACAAGCATGCATCTGTTACGGGCTTCGTAGTAATAGCCGCGGGCATACCACATGACCGCTTCGGGCTCATTTCCATCCGAAACCATCCAGGCACCGCGAAGGTATTTCACGGCGTACGTCAGATTGGTCTGAGCGTCCAAGAGGTCGGAAGGCTGTCCACGAAATCCCATCTGGCGCGCTGTGGCAGGTAGAATCTGCATCAGCCCGTAGTAGGGGCCATTTCGGGCACTGGGGCGGTAATCACTTTCTCGTTGGATCACTCGGTGTACAAGGCTTCGCGGCACACCGTTTGCGTCCGCAGTTTCATTGATCATCACTCGTAGCTCAGGGGTCTCACCGGGATAAAGCCGGGTTAATGGCTCTGCGGGTTGATTGCTACAAGCGGCAAGAAATAACACAGCAACAATGAACGTGTTTCGCATCAGAATTCTCTTCCCATCAACTGTACGATTCATCAGCGCTCAACTGCGATTGAATTTCAATATCCCAGAAAACTGTTAAGCGACTTTTGGCCCGAATTGATTTGGCATCTAATATCGACGATGCACTCTCTTTTCAGTAACAATGTGCCTCTTTTTCTGACGCTCACGCAAAAATACAAACAGTCCTGACCCCAAGATCAGTGCGATACCAATGGCGACAGGCAGGTTTGGGAGCTCTCCCCAGATGACCCATCCCCAGAAAACGGCCATAGGAAGACCGACGTATTCAAATGGCGCCACTGTCGCCGCGTCTGCCATGCGGTAAGCCTGGCCGAGGCAATACCCGATGATTGCAGAATTGAATCCGAGCCCAATAAACAACCAGCGGTCAGTCCCTTCGGGCCAAACCCAGGCACGCAGCAAGAAGATCAAGCTTTCGTTTTCAAACGCGCTCGCAAAGCGCCCATCCCCTGCCACTGACCAGAACAACAGGCTGACAACGATAAAGCACGCCTGAATATAAACAGCCATTGCTGAGGCCTTGGACTTTGCACCCAAGAAACGAGTCATCACGTTGTTGAGGGCATAGGTGAACGCAGCAAAAACCGGAAGGGCATACATCAGCAGACCAACCTCACGCTCGCCGCCGGCCTCCCAGGGGCGGGTCATGATCACCACGCCCAAAAATCCCACAATCACGGCACCAATCCGCATCAGCCCAACTTTTTCGCCAAGCAATGGGATACTCAGCAAGGTGATCATCAAGGGAGCGACGAAGAAAACAGCCGTGGCTTCCGCCAGGGGCATTACCGCGAGGGCTGTAAAGAAGGTCAGATTGGCTACGACAATCAGCAGACCGCGCAGAAGGTGAAGTCCAGGCTGATCGGTTTTCAGGATGCGCCAACCGCCCTCCATCTGGACTAGGGCAAAGCTAAATCCGATTCCGATCAATGATCTTGCAAACACCATCTGGTGCAAGGGGTAACCGCCAGACAGGAATTTAATCAGCATATCATTGATAGAAATCGCCAATATTCCGATCAGTACGAACGCAATACCAACTGTCGGGTTTTGTAATTTTTGTGTCGCTGTCATGGAGTGCCCTTTCATTGGGCCACTACCATGGGTCAGGGGATAGATCACGTCGCTTTGCGACACGGTAAGTCGCGCAGCCTTGTCCAACTTAGGTCTTGTGCGTAGCTTTTGGAGCCATGTGCAACCTCTACTCCAACACTATCCCCGCCACGGCGATGCGCCAACTGTTTGACGTGACCGTTGAACGTGACAGGCTCGGGAATGCGGAACCATTGCCAGCCATCTACCCAAAGCACTTAGCCCCTGTGGTCAGGAAAGGCGACGAAGGTAAGCGTGAGCTGGTCTCGCTGATTTGGGGATTTCGTACAACAAAGAAGTCAAAGAAAACCCGTGCTATTGTCCAACCGGGTGCCTGGAATAACGCACGTGATGACAAGGTGCGCTCAAACGGCTTGTGGAAACAGAGCTTTGAGGAGCAGCGTTGCCTCGTTCCGGCGAATTCGTTCTGTGAGGCTCAAGGAAGAAACCCAGCCACTTATCACTGGTTCGCCCTGAAGGGCGATGAGGCCCGCCCGCCATTTGCATTTGCGGGTATGTGGCAAATCTCGCGGTACCAGGGCAAGGAAGGGCCCGAGGAGGTTGAAACCTACACCGTCATCACCACGACGGCCAATGAACTGGTAAAGCCCATACTCCCGCAGAGAATGCCCGTAATCCTCCAGCCGGAGGACAATGAGCAATGGATGGATGGCAACGCGGATGACGCATTCGAACCGCTGGAGCCCTTAAATTCGAACGAAATGCAAATTGTTCGGTCTTGCGAAGGTGAGAAGTCGGAGACAGCAGGAAGATTGCCGTGAAAATCGTATCGGGTGGGCAAACTGGCGTAGACTTGGCTGCACTTGAGTTCGCTATCCAACGCGGTTTGAGCTACGGCGGCTGGGTCCCCAAGGGTCGCATCAACGAAGCTGGCCGCATTCCAGAGCGATACTCAGGTCTAACGGAAGCACCTTCGCCAAAACCAGACGTCAGAACCCGGCTCAACGTCGGTTCAAGCGACGCGACGCTTATTCTGACTGATGGATCAGAAAGCCCCGGCACGAATTATACTCACCAAGTCGCAAGTGAGTTAGGAAAACCGGTTTTGCGTATCACGCTTGAAGATAATAACTGTCTAGAAACTGAGCGGGTTCGGCAATGGATCTCATCGATCAAGCCTTCGGTTCTCAACGTTGCCGGACCACGTGAATCTGAGGCACCTGGGGTATATTCAAAGGCGTTTGCTTTCCTGAGCGATGCACTTTCGACCACCTAGGCCAGTTTCTCACACGCCCGAAGTTCTTAAAGGGCTGACTGGTAAACCCGACGGTATTAACAACTACTGCGGTCCATTGATCGAAAATTCCATACTGCGACCATTTAGGTAGCGGAGGATTTCTTGTCACTCGATATGGCAAGATAGATGTCTGCTAAACCATTTCATTTTCACTATTTCCATGCTCAGTGTATTTCAGAGTTCGCGTGAATATTGCCTGATGTCCGACACCAACACTTGCCGAGGGTATTTTTCTTGTCCGCCGACCGGCCCACATGGCTTATTTTTGCACCAGGTATATTTGTGGCGGTGTGGTCAACCGGCTATGTCGGTGCCAAGTTCGGTCTCGGCTATATAGAGCCGATGACTTTCCTAGCACTGCGCTTTGCCTGTGTAGTGGTAATTATGGCCGGGTTGTTTGCAATCCTGCGCCCACCGCTGCCAAAATCATCTAAAGAGTGGATGCACTTGGCCATCGTTGGTTTTCTACTGCAGGCGATGTATTTTGGCATGTGCTACATGTCGTTTAATGCAGGTTTATCGGTTGGAACACTGGCCCTTATCCTCGCTATGCAGCCCATTCTGACCAGCCTGATCGCGCCGCGTTGGGCAGGTGAAAGTGTGAGCTGGCGGCAATGGGCCGGGTTGGCCCTTGGCCTGACGGGGGCGGTTCTTGTCATTACGGCAATGTCCGAGGTTGCTACGCCACCACTCGTTGGTTTTCTTTTCGCCGCACTCGCCCTGATCGGCATTACCGGCGGAACCTTGTGGGAGAAGCGCTTCGGAGTTTCGCACCATCCTGTCACTGCAAATTTGGTCGGGTTTACAGCGGGTTTGTTAGGGGTTGCGCCATTCATGGTCGCCTTTGAAACCATGCAGATCACTTGGACTTGGCAGCTTTTTGCGTCGCTGGTCTATCTCATCATTGCAAGTTCACTCATCGCCGTTGGCTTGTTGCTTGCCATGATCCGCGCCGGGGAAGTGTCGAAAGTTTCCGCGCTCTTTTTTCTAGTCCCACCGGGAGCGGCAGCTGTTGCTTGGCTGGTCCTCGGAGAAGTTATGCCGCCGATTGCTTGGGTTGGGATGGTTGTCGCTGGATTTGGCGTCTTCTTGGCGACTAATAAATCAAAGAAAACGTCCCGAGAGACATCGAATTGTCTGAACACAAAACAACACCTATCATCAAATAAACAATCGACCGCTTGGACGAGTTAAGTACTCAAAGCTGAACTTGGTGCAATTCTCGCGATTTGGCGCTTTGTCCGCAAAGCGGTCACTCGCCTTCTGTCTCACAAACGAAGTCTGCCGTTACGCTGACGCGGCTAGTATCAAGCAGAGCCCAATAACCGCTTTCGACTAAGATTCCGTTTGGAAGCATCACGAAAGTTATCACGCTAGCGCCGCGCTCACCGAAGCTCTCTGACCTGTGGCATGCAGACAAACCGTTTCGTTGGTCATTGCAATTGAGCAACCATGTGCGCTTGATGTCGTGGTCATCCCAGGTAAATACACCCTGATCACCGGAAACGCTGTAAGTGTGATTTGGGCCGTCAGGGTGAGTGCAGGTCATCTCTAAAGATACTGCCGCCGTACCAGCAAGCGTCAGAGCGGTTGCAGTTAGAATGATCCTTTGCAAGGTTGACATGCGTCCATTGTGCATCGCTGCTGTTGCGCCTTGCAAGCTCTCCAAAACTGATGAGCCGTCGGTGGCATCGGCCTTTGCTTTGAATATCTGCTCCGTCCGCGCAGCGGCCATTAATGCACAGCTTAGCGAACGACCGCTCCGAGCCCTAAGTTCAAATTGCTGCACGGTGCATCTATGCCGGAAGTGCAAAAAAGCTGTCGTTGAGTGTTCTATTCAAACCACAACTTCTTCACTTTTTGGGTTGTGCTTTTGCTCCCAAGGAGTGTCTCATACAAATTGTAATGTGTTCATTGGAACTTAGCCGTGTTCGACGCACCGACATACCTCGCGATAACATCGATTGCAGTCATCGGAACTGTTCACGTCTTCTGCGTGTCTTTTTACCAGAGATTCCCCGCCCTAGCAGGCTGGCTCTCTGATTTTTCATCGGGGATCGGACTTGGCTATGCTTTCCTTTTCTTACTGCCAAAAATTGGTGAATTGTCAGCCGATTTAGCTGCAAGCGGCAAATGGGAAAACTCGCTTTTCGGTTACTCGCTGCTCGGATTCCTCATTTACTACTTGCTGGAAGCCAGTCGCGACACGGGGGCCGATAACAGATTGTCGCTTGGCTTGGACACAGTGGCACTTGGAACCTATAACTGCTTGCTTGCCATTACCGTCATGCAAACGACGGGAACTTCACCTGAGCTGTACGCTGTTGGAACGTTGGCCTATTCATTGCATTTGTTTGGGGTGAATATCTTTCTCTACAAGACCCACCCTGGACACATGTCTGGATGGCTACGCGCATACTTTGTCGCATCGCTTGCAGTCGGCATATTGATCGGTCTCAACGCAGACAAAAGTAGCATGATCTATTCAATTGCGACTGGGTTAACAGGGGGTGTGATAATAGCCCTGTCTCTTCGGGTTAAACTACCCAGCCTTTCGGCGGTGAATACAAAAGCTCTGTTGATTGGTGTCGTGTTTGCTGCGGTCGCAGTCGAGGTCACCCGATACTAACCCGGCGACACTGTTAGATCTTTCCGAAGTATAAGCCGGGACAATTGGCTCAGCTTACTAGTTTAAGATAACCTGAAATTCATTTACTCAAAGTCTCTGCAATGCCTTTCATCGCAACCATAGAGTCCAGGTACATAGGTGTATTTTGAACGTCTGGCTGACTTGATAGCTTCACCATAACCACATTGGCTTTTTGGTTCACATACAACAGCTGCCCATAGACACCAATGCCGTAAAACGCACCTTTTTCTCTGTCTTTCACCCAAACTTGATTACGGTAGTGGAAGCCTTCAAACACCTCTGCATATGCGCTTTTCTCATAAGCAGCGATAACGTGATCATTTGCTTGAATCGTGTCAGCTATCCAATCTGGAGGAATAACTTGAGTGTCGTTAACCTTTCCGTTGTCCAGCATCATTATGCCAAATCGCAATAGGTCACGAGAGCTGGTAAATAATCCACCACTCGTTTGCACAATCCTTTTGGGCCCTAGTTCGCTATATGCAGGGTCCTGAGCACCGATGTCCTGCCACAACTCGGCCAGTACATCCAGATAGCTTTCTCCAGTTGCCGACTCGATAACCATACCCAGCAACGCAGATAGCACTGAACGGTAACTATAAACTTCACCGTCTTCTACCAAGGTCTCGCGATCACTAAGAGAGATCATGTACTCCTTAACGCCAGATTCTGTATCACAAATTTCAACTTTTTCAGAGAGGTCCTGACCAAACGCACAGAACAGATCACCTGCATCGTCTAAGTAGCCGCTAGAAGCATCTTTCCAATCAACAGCAGCGGTCATATCAAGTAGATGTCTCACCGTTGTATTTTTGAATGCTGGGCCTTCCAACTCTGGCAGGTAATCGGTGATCAGCTTTTTTGGATCTAATTCTCCCGCCTCAACCGCCAGCCCTGCTGCCATACCCAACACTGTCTTGGTGATCGAGTGAATGCGGTGAGGCGTATCAGCTCTCATGCCATTGAAGTACTTTTCAGCGACCAATTTGCCATCGTGATAAATCAAAAAGCTATCGGTATGCGTTTGATGCAACCAATCGTTGATGTTCTGTTCTTCATTATTGCTAGCTGTGAAATCAAAAGTCTCAAGCTCAGTTGGGTATGCCGCTTTTTCCAAAGTACGCACCCAATCTGACGGTGGAACTCGTGCCAATTCGCCAAAAACATTTGTGCCTTCAAATATCCAAGGGCTTCTATCTACAGACCCAACGGTTTCATCCCAGAAATAACCAGCCTCTGCGCTTACTGGTTGTGTAGAAACAGAAAACACCGCACCGGAGGCCAAAAGAGCGATAGCAATAGCTGAAGTCATTAACAGCTTGTTTGCATTTCTTTTCAATTTTGGGGATCTCCGTCCGACTAGACAATCTCTAAGCAATCCAGCCACGCTTCAGCTCTGGTGTCTAGCCCCTTGTGTTTGGGCCAGAGGCTGTCAGACGACTGCGAATTAATCTCTGGTAGGAAAGTTAAGTAGTCGCAAGCGACGGATGGCAGATAATGTGCGTTAGTCGCCTTGAGCAATGCCCGCTTCGTACACATCTCGAAGGATGTGAAGCTCGAAATGAAGGTCCGCTTCGGTGTGAGACCAGTTACCAGAAAGCGATGAGCAAAAGGCGGCTTCGTCCGCGAAGCAGACATTGGAGAGAGTTGCGACGAATGAGCGCTTTGCGGAGATGTTGTTGAAAAACTCATACTTGATCGAGGTACAAGTGGCTGATTCACTTCCGACATAGATGGAGGTTGATCGCGATGATGGGACCAAGGCAGAAAGCACAGGGCGCGTTGTTCTACGAGTTCTCGCTGGAAGACCACGTGCCGCGGGATCACCTGCTGAGAGGTATTGACCGCTTCGTCGATCTTGGTGATCTGCGTCGGTATTTGGCGCCATTCTACAGCGCCACCGGTCGCCCCTCGATTGATCCCGAACTGATGATCCGGATGCTGCTTGTGGGCTACGCCATGGGCATTCGCTCCGAGCGGCGTTTGTGCGAGGAAGTGCATCTGGACCTGGCCTATCGGTGGTTCTGTCGCCTTGATCTGGCTGATCGCGTGCCGGATCATTCTACCTTTTCCAAGAACCGGCACGGGCGGTTCCGTGACAGTGACCTCTTCCAGCATCTGTTCGAGCAAGTGCTGGCGCGCTGTATCGCTGAGGGGCTGGTCGGTGGCGAAAGCTTCGGCGCGGATGCTTCGTTGATCAAGGCGGATGCCAGCCGCTACACCAAGGTGGACTTCTCGGATTGGTCCGCATCGGATGCGGTGAGCCGGGCAACACAGGAATATGTCAACACTCTTGATGACGCTGCCTTCGGCACAGCGACCCCAGTGAAGCCAAAGGCGATCTCGCCTGCCGACCCGGCGGCCAGGTTCACCAGCGCCAATGGTGACAGGCCCTTCTTTGCCTACAGTACGAATTACTTGGTCGACCTGGACAATGCCGTCATCGTGGATGTCGAGGCCACCGCGCCGATCCGACAGGCCGAGGTTGGTGCCGTGCGCGACATGCTGGCGAGAACGCGAGGCCGTTTCGGCCTGCACCCGGGGCTTCTGGCGGCAGATACGGCCTATGGCACGGCAGACATGCTCGGCTGGCTTGTCGAAGAGCAAGACATCGAGCCACACATTCCGGTCTTCGACAAATCCGAGCGCAAGGACGGCGCGTTCCCGACCACCGAATTCACCTACGATCCCGAGACCGATGCCTACCAGTGCCCCGGGGGAAAGGAGCTAAGGCCCTACTGGCGGAGCATCTCACACGGACGGCCGGCATTCGGCAAGGATGGCTTCAAGAAATACTATACCCGCAAACAGGATTGCGCGGCTTGCCAGTTGAAGCTCCGGTGCACGCCTAACCAGGTGACCCGGAAGATCTCACGGTCACGACACGAGGATGCACGTCAGAAGGCGCGCGACATCGCCAAAACCGATGCCTATGTCGCGTCGAGCTACGCCAGAAAGAAGGTTGAGATGCTCTTTGCCCACCTCAAACGCATCATCGGCCTCGACCGCCTCCGCCTCAGGGGACCAAACGGCGCCAAAGATGAGTCTCACCTCGCTGCAACCGTCCAGAACCTCCGAAAGCTTGCCAAGCTGAGACCAATGCCAGCGTGATCAGTCGTCCGAACCCAGTCGCTCATTTGGCAAGCCGATAAATCGAACCGCCTTTTTCAACAGCATCCGCAGAAAGCAGACTTTGCAAAATCACACAGAACGTCTCTTACTTGGATTTTCGATACCGATCTCCGATCTGCACTAGTGAAGTTTGTTTTGTCCTGAGCACTCGTGCCAGTAGAGATTTTTGTTACCTTGGCACTGCTACCCGCTTTTATCCATCACTCTATCGTTCTGGGCTTACCCAGCCTTGTTTTCGTAACTCGCGTAGCACGGCTTCTGCGTTTTCGACGTCTTTGTGGATACTTTTGAGCATTGCATCTATCGGCGCGTCCGGCCATGCACGCTCAAGTTCAGCCAGCTTGGCTTTGGCCGCATGGTCTTGCCCCGTGGCTGACAACGCTGCCGTTACATAAGCTAGTGAAGGAGCGCTGAGCGGATCGCCAAGTTGCTTAGCCTCTTCAAAGCGCTCTACGGTCTTTTCATATTCACCAAGATGAAAGTAAGTCGCGCCCGAGATATTTCTGTTGGCAAATCGTTGGTTACTGGAATCTAGCAGAGAGAGTCTGTCAGCCGTTGCAATTGCTTCCTCGAATTCGCCCGAAAACATTGCCACAGCACCAAGAAAGTCGAGGACCGCACCATCATTTGGATCAAGTTTTGATGCGCGCCTGCTGAGTTGCAGCGCGGCGTCATAGTCGCGATTGGCAAAATTGGCCCAGCTTTTAGCAGACTGGCTCCAGGCTTGGTCTGGGGCAAGGCTAACCGCTTGGTTCGCCAGCTTCATAGCGGCATCAGCATATTCGGTCTTGGCATCAGACGGCGGAGTTATCACCGCAAGGGACGCAAGTGCCTGCGCTGCACCGGCATACCCACCGAAATATTCTGGATCGATCTCAATCACGCCTTCGAATACGGACAGAACCAGTAGCTGGCGTTGTCGGTCGAAGATGGGAAATATCATTGTCCGTGCTTGTTCCGCCAAATTGAACGCTTGTAATGCGGCTGGGGATTTTTCGTAAATAGCCACGCGCTGCAAATACGCGTTCGAGTCAGTTGCGGGAAAACCACTCACTTCAGCAGAAGCAGTTTCCTGTCCATCTTGGGCAAGACCGACTGCGACCAACGCACCAACGACGGCCCCAATGGTAAACGCCCCTATGGGCTGTCCAAAGCGTTTGGCTTTTGTTGAGATTGATACCGCACTGGCTTCCGAGATAGTTTCGAACCGCGGCCTATATCCACCGCTATCGATACACAGTCGTACCGGATCATCCTTTCCAATGCCCTCGTAATGCAGTTCCAAAAACTGACGTAGCCGCCGTGCATCGACGCGAACGATGTTTTCCGGATCGGTCCCCTCTGAAGTATCGCGGTCATAAACATCCTGAGCGATCGTCTTGCTTCGAATTTGATCTCCTCGACCAGCGAGATCTTCTTCGACGATATACGTCAGGAACGCCTGAAGTCTATCGGATCCATCCAGATGAGCGTCAGCAATCAACCTGCCGAGGGCAGCGCGCTTTTCACCGTCCGAGATGTTGTCAGATCGTGCCACATTCGCATTTTTGCATTTATCGGCACGTGAGTCACCCCGTTATTCACCGTGAGTCACTTACGTGAATGTCCTCTAAACCCTAGACTTGAAACCAAAACAGCGAGCCGGAGTGCGAAACTCCGCATTCCCAGCTTGCCAATCTACCAAGCGACTGGAGGATGACACATGGCCCAACGTATGAACTACAGAAGTCTTGGCAAGCACTTCGCAATTGGAGCGATTTTTGGCGCTTGGGCTGTTTCTCCTGAAGCTGTCACTGAAGCAGTCGTCGGTTTAGTCGCCCCTTCGGCAGCATACGCGCAGGAAGCAGAAGAAGTCTCTCCGACAATGGTGCGTGATCGTCCACGCGATGTGTACTACCCCAATACTGAAGATCTCGCCGAAGACGAGATGCGGGTTATTGCCTGCGGTACAGGAATGCCCACAACACGCGCCAGTCAGGCCGCAGCCTGCTTTTTGGTTGAGCTGGGAAATGGAGATAAGTTCCTTTTCGATATCGGCTCCGGTTCGGTAGAAAACATCAGCTCCTTGCAGATTCCCTACAATTATCTGGACAAAGTTTTCATCGGCCATCTGCACACCGATCACTTCGGTGCGTTGCATGAATTGTTTGTCGGTGGCGCACTTATGGGTCGAAACGTGCCGTTAAACGTATGGGGACCGAGCGGAGAAGTACCAGAGCTGGGTACAGCTTATGCGCTTGACCATATGAAGAAAATGCTGACTTGGGATCTTGCGGGTCGTGCGGGGAATGTCGACTTTCGCGGCTACCAAATGAACGTAATCGAGTTCGACTATAAAGGTGAAAATCAGGTCGTCTATGAGGACAATGGGGTAGTTATTCGCTCTTTCCCGGCGATCCATTCAATCGATGGCTCGGTGAGCTTCACTTTGGAATGGAACGATCTGAAGTTTGTTTACGGATCTGACACTTACCCCAACAAGTGGTTCATCGAATACGCTAGAGACGCGGATATCGCGATCCACGAATGTTTCATTGCAGTACCTGATCTGGTCACAAAGATGAAATTCAGCCCTGAATCCGCGCTATTGGTTGGCACTCAAGTACATACGGCACCTGAAGCGTTCGGAAAGGTGATGAGCGAGATCAAGCCGCGTATGGCCATCGCTTACCATTTCTTCAATGACTGGGACACGGCGGGCGCGGTCGACGAGCGTATCCGTTCGACCTATGACGGTCCGCTTAGCCTTGCGGATGACCTCATGGTGTGGAACGTGACCAAAGATGATATTCGCGTACGCATGGCCGCTGTCGATGAAGACACATGGTCGCCGCCTTTAGCTTCTCCCGCTGAAGCGCCTAATGAACAGGATCGTGCTGACTTTGCGGAAACTGTTGGTATGTCACCAGACGTTATTGGTTTCACTGAGTTCATCGAAAACGGAAAGTGGGACGTTGACGATGTGCTACGACCGATCTTCGAAGAGGCTTCGGAAGCTCTAGGCCAAGAGTTCCCTTATCCGGGCGACAACTAAAATCAAATTTGACCGGCGCGACTTCAACACGCGCCGGTTCTTTCAATTCTGATGGGAATTCTCTATGCGACATACCTCATTGATTTCTCGCTATTTGGTCTGTGTTGGATGGTTGCTCGTCGCGATCTCCAACGCGACAAACGCCCAGTCACTTGCACGTTCTGAAGATGGTGACGGCGGTTGGCGACACTCAATCACGCCCTATCTGTTCCTTCCGCTCAGCACGACTGGCACATCAACCATTGATGGTACCAGCGTCGATCTAGACCTGAGCCTGAGCGAGGTGCTGGACGTGCTGCAAGGCGCAGCTTCCGTACGCTACGAAGGCTGGAACGGTGATTTCGGAATCATCTCCGAGGTCTACTACGTAAGGCTTGGTGAAGACGGAACCTTACCGGGGGGAAATGCAGACATTGACGTTGATGTACGGCAGACCTTTGTAAACGTTCAGGGGGCTTACCGATTTGCGAACGGGGTCAATGCTTCGGGTCGACGCTATGCAGCAGATGTAGCCGTCGGTGTTCAGTGGAACCGGCTTAAACAAGAAATCGACATTGCGGGTCCTGGGCCCGGTGTAACGCTGGGCGGAACAGAAGATTGGTTCGAGCCAATGATCGCGCTCCGCTATGCGATGGAAATCAACGATAAATGGAGTTTCGCCAGCCGCGCTGAACTCAGTGGCTTCGGTGTGAATGGCGATGACCTGCAATACCTGCTTCTGGCTGGGTTTGACTGGAAGGGCTGGGAGAACACGTCTCTGCGGTTTGGCTATCAGTTCTATGGAATTGACTATTCCACTGACCGCTCGGGCGGGGAGTTTGCCTATGATGTGGACCAGAATGGTATCTATGCTGCCGTCTCGTTTCATTTCTAAGATTGGCGAATGCAGCAAGACATGGGCTTGGGTGGGCTCAGCGCTCGCCAGTTTTGCGATTGGCGCAAACCCATCGATTGCTGATCTTGTGTCCCCCTACGGCGGAGAAACCGCGCCGAACTTTGTTGAACTTTCGGTGCAGCCTGATCATGTGCGGGTTCTCCTTGAGGTCGATTTGAGCGACTATCCCATATTCGTCATTCCAGATGATGGTTCGGGTACGTCACTGGCCGAGCGTACGGGTCGAAACATTCAGATCTGGGCAGACGAAGAGGAACTGACCAGCACAACGAATACGATTGATGTGCGCCCCAGAATTTCCCGGCAAACAGCAGCGAGCGCTCTGTATCAACCGCGACCGCGCAGCGAAAATGTCGTCTACGTGGATATGGAGTTTCCGTTCAATGGCAAGCCTGAACGGATCACGTTCATTCCCCCACTAGGTCCAGACGGGATTCCCTTGGCTTCACTTGGAGTTGTGGCAGAGCACATGGGCGTTCCGGTGACAGACTATCGTTACCTTTCTCAGGCTGAGACAATGCTGCCAAATTGGGACGACCCTTGGTTTAGCAAATTTGAAAACCCAAATCTCACCCGCCACCACAAGTCCCCGATGATGTCGTTCTTGGCCATGGAGCCGCGTGTGGTCCGACACGAGATCATACTGCGTTTGAAAGACTTCGAAACTTGGGCCGATCTGGGCTTGGGTGGCGCAGAGCACCTAACTCCAGATGATGTCGCCAGGATCAAGTCTGGCGTATCGGACTTTCTTGCGACTAAAAACCCGCTCGCCGTAGACGGCAAACCGATGAAACCGGAAACGGTACAGGTCTCACGTATCGAAGTCGGGGCCGAAGGCTTGCGTGTTCTTCCGGATGAAGCAGAGGCAAACCGAAAGACGATGCTATTGGGTGTTGTCCTTTCTTATCCGGTTGCGACTTTGCCGAACCGAGTTGATCTGGCATGGGAGCTTTTCCCAGAAGGTCTGGATGTGATCCCGATCACCCTCTCCGATCCGGCAGGGTCCGTCCCCTCGCAGATTTATACAACTGACCCCGTTGTAAGTTGGAACAATCACCTGAAAACTTGGACAAACCCAAAAACGCGCCCGGTCGTTGTCAAAGTCTCAGGTGTAACTCAGGTGCCTTCGTTTGCGTTCGGCTTGGGTTTTCTGTGTTTGATATGCGCCTATTTTTCGTTTCAGCGTGCAAATGGTCAGCGTCTGATCTTGTTTGGGCTGACCGGGGCATTCGGCG
Organism: Ruegeria sp. CL3; assembly: GCF_056536505.1. Lineage (NCBI taxonomy): Bacteria > Pseudomonadati > Pseudomonadota > Alphaproteobacteria > Rhodobacterales > Roseobacteraceae > Ruegeria > Ruegeria sp. CL3. The sequence goes on from NZ_JBQFPT010000002.1 coordinate 241,845, forward strand.
CCGCCGCGATTGTCACGTATTCACTGAGCAACCCGTCGACAGCGCCAAATCCGGATGAGATCGCGACGCATCAAATCGTAGAAGGGTTGGTGACCAACATCGGAACCACCATGCTTGAGACGCGAGGTGATAATGCCCTGGCGGCGATGGAGCCATATGTCGAGGCAATCAATCGCGACAAGGTTCAAACCGAAATGCGTCGTGGCTTGTCAGTTACCTTACCCTCTGGCGCCATGGCACGCGTCGAAGCGATTTCTGACCTGAACGTCGAGAGCTTCACGCCCGGCGAAGACAGAAGTCAGCATCAGGTCCTCGCCAATTGGACTGCCCGTGTAAGCGGAGGCCATTGGGGGCATCTACACAGGCAAGCGGTTTCTTATCGTGGCTTGCTAGACGTTTCGCGGCACGGCGATCATTGGATGCTCGATGATCTGACGATTATCAGCGCCAAAACAGGAGGATAATTCAGTGCCTATCGTGAGGTTGTTTTTTGCCACGTTCTTGTTTGCCATAATCTTTTTGTGCGCGGGCAGAGCAGAGGCGCATTTCAATCTCAACCAGAATGTTCGCATTCATCATGTGTTTCACTCAGAAGATGGACTTGATGTCTATTTGCGCCTTCCGATGCCTTATTTGGTTGCGGAACTCGTCGGTCCAGAGGGTACGGACGGTTTACCTGCACCGGCTCCGTACACATACAATATGATCGAAGATGGCGTGCTCATGCACTACTTGGATCAGGTCGCATTTCACAAAGACCCATCCGGTTTGGCTCGTATTACTGAAAACGGCTTTGTGCTATCTATCGACGGGCATCGACAAACAGCAGAAATCGTTTCGATAGCGCTACACCCGTTGGGGCAAGAACCTGGATTTGCCACGCTTGATGAGGCGCATTCGGCACTTGCGCCAAAAGATGTTTTGCCAACAAAGAAGGCGATTTACGTTGGCGAGGTGATGGTTGACGTTCATCTGCGCTTTGTGACGGGAGAGGTTGGAACATACAGTGTATCCTACACGTCAGATCCAGGTCTTCCTGGGCAAGATGACACGGCGAACCTGATCCTCGACTATAACGGGCAGGATGTTCGGACATTTCGTGCGCGGGGTTTGATGCATACCCCGGTTGATGTTTCCGGATCAGCGACCGCTGCCGCTTCGACTTTCTTTGTTGAGGGAATTCGGCACATTTTGGAAGGTCCGGATCATGTTCTCTTTGTACTTTGCATGATCATCGGTGCATTGAACTTGCACAGCCTTCTGGCCCGCGTCACAGGCTTTACCTTGGGCCACACGGTAACACTGATTTTGGGTTTTTTTGGCTTCGCGCCGAGCGGAGCGTGGTTCATCCCAACTGTCGAATTGGCAATAGCACTTTCAATAATCTACGCAGCTGCAATGGCGGTTTGGCCACCTGAGAAAGGACATGGCGACTTGAAGGCCTTTGCCATCACGTCGGGCATTGGGTTGCTGCACGGGTTTGGCTTCTCCTTCATGTTACACCTAATTCTACGTGTTGATGCACCAAACGTTTGGCACAGCTTGTTGGCCTTCAACGTTGGAGTAGAGGCTGGACAAGTCATGATCGTTCTATTGGTCTGGCCGTTAGTGTTGTTGTTGCGCAAACAACCAGGTCGCATCTGGGTCAGCTCTCGCGCTGTCGTTGCCGCGTGCGCAAGTCTGGTCGCGATGGTTTGGGTAGTGGAACGGGCAGAGTTCTTTCTCTGACACTTGCGTTGTTGACATGAAGCACGCGACCGCTGGCAACCTGACAAGCAGCTTATGCAGATGTACGGTCGATTCTTTGCATGCCACTCAATCCGCAAAGTCTTGAATTGAATGTCCGCTTCGGGCTGAGATCGGTCCTCAACAACCATTGAGCCAACGGCAAATTTATTCGCATTGCGGTCATTTGTCGAAACCGCACCACAGCATCTCGCTTACCAACGAACGACCGCTTTGGGCCGTCCTCAACAGATCGCTCTAGTCCTCAAACGAAGATGCTGCGCTTGCCTAAAGGTCTGCCTTAAACCCAGGCCGGACGTGTCGAATGCGCTTCAACCGACTTTCTTGGAGTAAATGTGCGAATTCGTTGTTGAAAGGTCAGGTGACAATTCGAAACCTGCCTTTTCAAGCACCCGAGCGCTTGCCGGGTTTTCAATGCTGACACCTCCCAGCAGCCTCACCGGGCCGTCCTTTTCTGCCGCTGACACCAAACCTTGGACGAGTTCTGTCGCGACCCCCTGACCCCAAGTTGCTTCACCGAGCAAATAGCCAATATGAAGTTGTGGCGCTTGCGCGTCACTGGGGTCGGACGCCAAAATCAACAGTCCGACTAATTCGGAGCTGTGCCTCCAGTTGACACGAAAAACGTCGCTTTCCTCAGCGCGTTCGTCCACCCAAGAAGCAATGTCGTCATCTCCGCTCAGGTGCAGAGGTGATGGAAGATGTTCAAGCACACGGCGTGACAATATCGCAGACAAAGCAATCTCCAGCCCTCGGCGCGCCTCCCGGTCTTCCAATGTCGATTGCCAACTGTGAGCCGAAAGCCTTTCAGTGAGGAACGGATCCATGTGTCAGGTACCAGCATTTGAACTGAAGATGTCGTGAAGATACCGGATCACGGTGAAAAGTCGAATGTCCGTTTCGTCCGCAAAGGGGGCGCTCGGGAAATTTCGGCGAATGACCGCTCCAAGCCCACACCTCCCTAATGCTTCCCAGCGCCAGATGGTTGTTCTCGCTCATCTGCCGCTAACCATACCAGAAATCATTGCGCCTAGCGCGACAAGGTGGACAAGCATGAGTGCCTTGTCATTCCATAGAGCGCCAACGGCGAACCAACCAACGACACCGACAAGAAACATGTATAGGTTCCAAGGTGCCCAGCCAAAACCCGTTGCAGTGTATCCCATGATCTGAACGGCGGATGCGCCCCACTTGACCGCGAAGACAAGGCGCTCGCGAGGCGATCCAAGGACCAAAGCATCAGACTGCACGGGTCAAGCCTCCGTCGATACGCAGGTTTTGTCCCGTCATGTAGCCACCATCTTCTGAGGCGAGCCACGAAATAAGAGAAGACACCTCCGACGCCAACCCGTAACGCCCTATGGGAATACGCGCTTTGCGGTCTTCGGTTTCGGGCAGGCTGTCGATGAAGCCCGGAAGGACGTTGTTCATACGAATGTTCTCTGACGCAAATTTGTCCGAGTAGAGCTTCGAGAATGCAGCAAGCCCGGCCCGGAATACCCCCGACGTTGGAAAAAGAGGGTCGGGTTCGAATGCCGCAAAGGTCGAGATGTTGATGATTGCTCCGCCGCCCTGCGCCTGCATTGTGGGTGTGACAAGCCTTGTCGGGCGGATCACGTTCATCAGGTAGACTTCCATCCCTTTATGCCATTCGTCGTCGCTGATTTCGAGAACCGGACCCTTCGGTCCGTGGCCAGCAGAGTTCACCAAGACATCAATACGGCCCCAACGATCCTTCGCACCCTCGACCAAAGCGTTCAGCGCTTCTCCGTCAAGGTTAGAGCCGGTCACGCCAAAGCCGCCGAGTTCGCCGCCGAGCGCCTCACCCTTGCCGGACGAGGACAGGATGCCAACCTTGAACCCATCTTCCGCCAATTTACGGGCTGCATCCGCTCCCATGCCGCTACCGCCCGCTGTGACCAGAGCTACTTTTTCTACTGACATAACGAGTGTCCTTTCATGATTGGACTATATATGGCTCGCTCAATGAGAAAGTACGATTGAGAATTGATGTTACATGACAGTAGAAATACTATCGCAAAATGACTGACCTTCCCCCGCTCAATAGTTTGCGTGCTTTCGATGCAGCAGGCCGCCGCCTTAGTTTCCGAGCCGCCGCCGATGAATTGGGCGTCACTCAAGGGGCCGTGGCGCAACAAGTGCGTCAGCTCGAAGCGCATCTTGATGTGGCCTTGTTTGAACGGGTGCCGAAGGGCCTACGGTTTACATCGGTCGGACGCAGCTTTCACAACCGGATAGCTGACGTGTTCGAAGACCTTCGATCGGCAACGGCAGAGTTGAAGCCAGAGCCGAACAAAGTCCTTATCAGCGTCACCCCGACGTTCGCAGCAAAATGGCTGATCCCCAACTTACCGGACTTTTCGGCAGCATATCCGAATATTGATTTGCGGATCATGGCAACTGAGAAAATCTCGAGCTTTCATAGCGACGGGATAGACCTTGCAGTGCGCCAAGGGTCGCCACCCTTCAGCGCTTCACTGGACGTAACGCTTTTGTTCAAGCAATCGCTCATCGCGGTAGCCGCGCCAAAATTCGCGGCCAAGGACGGTAGTCTCCTTGAGCCAGAAACCCTCGCCAAACTGCCGAAGATCCATGACACCCATGATCTATGGCCCAGCTACCTTGCGCAATTAGGCGTCGAGGACCAGTCTCCCCGTGACCTCCGCTTGAGCCAAACGTCGCTTGCGGTCGACGCAGCCATCGCTGGACAAGGCGTGGCCTTGGTAAGCCGGTTTCTAGTAGCTCATGACATTGAAGCCGGACGCTTGGTCGAGGTTGGTGCAGCCTGGGACGTGGGCAGAAATGACTTCTATGTCCTCATGTCGCGGGCCACTAAAAGCCATGAGGCAATGGCCAACGTTGTGGCATGGCTCAAGTTGCGCTCCGCCGAAGATACCTAAGTGTCTTGAATGGAAAGTAGTCATTCGCATCATTCCGGCGAATTACAGCTTTGTCCGCGAAGCAGACATTGGAAAGAGTTGAGTCGAATGACCACTCTGCGGACAAAGTGTGATTTCGCAGCGCATGACCTTACGGCAGCTTTCAGCAATTCGTGAATGCCACGAAAAACCTCAAGACGTCGGCAAGCGGACATTCGCTGAAGATGCCAGTCCATTTGGCAGCAGGCGCAAATCGACCTTTGCGACGAAGTTTTCGGCTAGTTACCTATACACAAAAAATCCCTCTGATATCGTGAATGGAGATCTCTTGATCACGCCTGACGAAACGAAACGGGCGCTCCCATGGTTGGGAAGCCAGCCCGATTGAAAAGGCTTTTCGGCAACAACAATCGACCAAGTGAGAAGCCCTCCATAGGTTCAAAACCTTATGGAAGCTGTGAGTTCTCCAACAATACTGGATCCACCACCAAAGGTTGATTGAAATTCACCGCTGAAGCCTACCGACCTATTTCCATCTGCAGAAATATGTTCAAGCGTAAAGCCAAGAAACCCAGCAGCTGCATCTTCTGTGGACGCTACGAAAGAAAACGGCGTCGCCGCTACGATCGCGTCTACATCGTCGGAACCCGCATCGAAAGTTGCGTCAACTCCAACTGCCCAGTTTAGGTAGGTGCTCGATCCATTTGTACCCTGGTAGAGGCGGGGCAAGTTCAATTGCGCCCGCGTGTTGAAGACTGAAACGTTCCGATCTTCGACCGTTAGAGGAAACGCGGTTCCTGTTTCGGTATACTCGTCAAGCTTCAGAAATACATAGCTTGCGCGAGCACTGAAGAAGGCAGGTATTGGCAAAGCGTTGACGGGGGCCGAGATCGAAAGCGATGGAGCAACGAACGTCCCATCAAAATCGCCTTGCGCTTCGCCGCCATCAACGTTTCGGGTCACTTCATTGTCGGTTATGCCAGCAAGGAGAGCTCCGTTGATGCGAAATTGTCCGTAGTCCCTTTCGAGGTAAACGCCGCCAAAATATGACTTGATATCAGTATCACCTGCATCCTGATCCAGCGAGATGCGGCTATCGTCGTAGCCAACAAGAACACCAAAATCGCTGTTTCCGATGAACTCATTCGTTTCAGCACCAACCACAAAACCGTACATTCTATGGCTGAAACCAAGGCTTGAGCCTTCTTCTTCAACATCGCGATCTCCGCCGAAGGCTGAACCCCAAACATAGGGACCACCATCCTGTTCGGCATACCCGAAAGCACTCCGGTTCCTGCTGACCTGACCATCGGATGAGCCAAAGTCATAGGGGCTGGCGGTTTCAATCGTGTTGAACACTGCGTCGGTCAGATCGCTGATAAAGGTGCCTTGGGCCACAAATCCTGTCGTATCCACCGAAACCGCCGTGAGGCCATTGTTGATCAAAACGCCTGTACCATCGAAATTGACGACTTCGGGGGCGGACGCAAGATCACTATCGCTACCCGATGCATCGGCAAAGCTAACAACCGCATTCACCCCGGGCGCAAAGTTCAGCGTGTCAATGTCATTCGGGTTCGTGCCCCCCATGCCATCATTGCCATTACCGAAATCGACCGAACCGGTAAGGGCTGAGCCGGGTTCGAGCGTCAACGTGTCGTTCCCGTCGCCGCCGTATACGATGGAAAAGCCTTCGCGACCGGTGATACGAGCCGAGTTTGTGATGGTTGCGGCGGCAGTGTTATCACGATCCTCGATCTCGATACCGTATTCGAACGCATCAATATTTCCGGTGTTCACAATGGTGATCGAACCCGTTCCATCTACGTCCACTTCGATCCCGTTATTGTCCAGCGAACGCAACGCCCCGCTGTTGGTGACCCTCGCGTTGCCGTCGCCGTTTAGCTCAATGTCGATCGCGTCGGAATCGGCGGTAAGCTGGGCAGAGTTTTCGATGCTGACGTCGCCACTTCCTTCAACATCCACTTCAATCGCATCGTCTTCGCGAGAGGTTATCCGACCCGAGTTTATTATGAAGACATCGCCGTCTCCGAAGATTTCGGCGTCAATTCCCTCGTCGTTTCTGGCGGTTATGGATGCGGAATTTGTAATGCGTATGTTTCCGTTGTCGGTCACGTGGGCAAAGATTCCGTCAACTTCGGCATCGATGGTGCCGGTTGCCGAAATGGCAATATCACCGCTTCCGTCAATTTCCGCATTGATACCGTCAATGCTATCAGCCGCTATATCACCAGACGTTTCAACCGAGATGTTTCCGTCACCGGCCACAAAGCTGCGGATCCCGTTTTCGTTTGCATCGATATCGCCATTCATCGTGATCGAGATGTTGCCGTCTCCATCAACTTCAGCCTCGATACCGTCATCCGAACCAGCGCGAATATTGCCCGTGACCTGAATACTGATATCGCCGGAATCCTCGGCGTCTGCGTCAATGCCAATAGCGCTGCCAGAGATATTGCCCGCCACTATCACGTCGATCACGCTTCCGGGGCTGCCGGTTTCCACATCAATCGCATCACTGTCGCGGGATTCAATATCGCCCGTCGCATCGACGGTTACATTCCCGTCCTCTGCGTTTGCGAAGATCGCATGTTCTTCATCAGCCGAAATGTTGCCGTTGGAGGTGATCGTTACGTTGCCCGTTCCATTGGCTGCACCGTAAATCCCATATTCCCTGCCGGTAACATCCCCGGAGCTGTCGATGACGACGTCACCCACGCCATTCACAGTTGCGTTGATGCCGTCGCCCGCTGCTTCACCGCTGACGTTGCCCCGGTTCGTAATGGAAATGTCGCCGTCATTGGTCACAAGCGCACGGATGCCGTCCCGTGCGGACGAAATGTTGCCCGACGAGGTGACATTGATATCTCCCTCTCCGCCCCTTTGGCGGGCAAATATGCCATCCGCATTGTTCCCGGCCGTCGTGATGTCTCCGGACGAACGGATTGTGATAGAGCCGTCGCCGTCGTCTTGCCGGGCAAAGATCCCTCGGGCGTTGTTTCCGGTAGTCGAGAGGTCGCCATCGGATTCTACGGTGATATCCCCGTCGCCGCCATTTTGACGCGCCAAGATACCATCAGCGTTATTCCCGGCCGTCGTGATGTTACCGGTCGAACGGATTGTTATAAATCCATCGTCGTTGTCTTGCCGGGCAAATATCCCGCGGGCGTTTCTACGGGTAGTCGAGAGGTCGCCCTCGGATTCAACGGTAATATTCCCCTCGCCGCCATTTTGGCGCGCCAAGATGGCATTCGAGTTGTTGCCTTCTGTTGTGATATTTCCCGTCGATTGGATCGCGATATCGCCATCGTCATCGCTTTGCTGTCCAACTATCCCGCCAGAGTTGTTAGCTTCCGTCGAGATATTGCCATCCGACACCACAGAGACATCCCCTTTGCCACCACTCTGAAGAGCGGTGATGCCTGTAGACCGACTTCCAGCTGTGCTGATGTCGCCCACTGAGTTGACCGATACCGCGCCGTCTCCACCGTCTTGATTGGCGTTAATTCCGTCTGAACGGCTGCCCGATGTGTTGATCCGACCATCTGATACTACTGACACGTTGCCATCACCACCTTGTTGAGTGACGCCGATTCCGACGCTTCGGCTGCGTCCGGATGTTGTAACGTTGCCAGTCGAGTTCACCGAAACGGTGCCGTCACCCTCAAGTTCGGATCGAATACCAAAGGAGCGCCGTCCGTTTGTGGCAATGTCGCCGGTCGAAGTGATCGAAACTTCCCCGGCGCCGTTTGCATCTACAACAATCCCATCCGCGCCATTGCTCGTGGTAACAATGCCGCCGGTTCCATTCGTCTGGATACTAAGGGTTGCGTTCCCTGATGGTGTGGCAAAGGCAACGCCGTCGGTTCCACCGCCAGGTGCAATTCCAGGTGCAGTAACACTATTGATATTGAGCGTTTCGATTGTGGGTCCGCTTGCCTGGACACCCGACGAAACATCTCCCGTGCAGGTGGCGACGTCACCCGCAACAGTGCACGGACCGTTTGACGGAGGAACAACCGTTTGCGCACTTAAAGGAGTTGCCACTCCGATCATTGCCCCCAAACCTATTGAACCGGCCGCAACCGGAACCGCGAAGACGCAAAATAAGGCAGGTCTAACCCGATGGTTGTTATTGGGCTGTGCTTTGGAAAGCGGCGCCGCATGACGGCGCGCTCTACGGTTCAAACCGCATACTCGAAACATCTTGTTCACCACTTAAGGGTGGTTTGGAAACCACTACCACTTTTTTGCGCGGAACTCTCCGCGCATATGTCAGAGGCAAAAAAATGATGGCTTTTTGATGTTCCAATTAACGATGTATTAACAAACTTCTGAATGGCCTTTTGTATGATGCAATTTGATCACATGTACGATCTGGAAAAACGATGAGCGGCAGCATTGGACCGTCCTTTGTCACGTCAAGGACTGCATTGCCTGGTGCACACCAGTAAACACATTGCGCGGCGTTTGCCATTTTGGGCTCGTTGCCGCCTTTCGCTACTTTTCACATTAATGACCGGGCGGCAGACCAAACCGGACATTTGCAACTTAACTTTGCAGGTTAAGAAATACGGAGGAAAAATGCTCCCGTAGTCCAAAACAGAAACGTTTGTTTTCGAAGTTAGGCCTCCCAAATACAATTTGACGAGCCCTACAGTGTTGCGAGGTCAGGGTGGCGATAGGCCTCTGGGTACGACATTGGCTTGAAAGGCCCATTGGGCACAACGCTATTCCAACTGCGTCCGAAATAACCCTGGCGGCAGTGTACAAGAGACCCTGCCTCGGCAATTCCGGGCAACTCGTATACTCGGCACAGCCACCGCCACAAGTATGGGTAATCTAGGATTCTCGCTCCATTAAGCTTCATTCGCACATAGTAGACGGGATCGTGACGATAGAGAGTTGGGAATAGGCGAAGATCTACTTCTGAAAAGTGGTTGCCTGTCAAATAGGGCCTGCCATCTGAGAGATGCTCCTCCAAATATTCGAGTGTCTCAAAATAGGCGTCAAAGGCTGTTTCATAGATCCTTTGATCAGACGAAAACCCGGCCTTGTAGGCACCATTGTTAATCGCTGTATAAATCCGTTCGTTCAGGTCGTGAATTTGGTGACGCGGCACTTCGTCTGGGTAAAGCTTAACGCGTTCAGCTGCCGGGATTGTGCTGCCAAGAGAATCCGCTGAGGCGTCCAGCATTCGGACAATTTCAGCGCTTTCGTTGTTAACTATGCGCCCTGCAATCTTGTCATACAGGATTGGAAGGGATTGCTCTTCAGAGCCTTCGGCACGATAGATCTCTTTGGCAAGTCGCAGTCCTTTGCCGGTGCCGGTTTCACTCGTGCATTCTGGCAAAGTCTCACCTGTGAGCGATGCAATCCGATCAGGTGCAAACTCCCACAGGTTTGGCGCCTCTGGATCGTCGTCGCCGGTGCGGTTTGGAAATGCAACGTCCATCGTGATGCTGTTTCGAAGGCCCAGCACATTTCGCGCCAGCGTCACTCTGTGACACCACGGACAATTCAGTGCGACGAAAAGGTGATAGCGATCAGGTTCTGCCGGAAACACTGGATCGCCAATAGCGTGGCGAAAGCCGCTTACACCGCGCACGAATTCACCCCGTGCGCGGCGCTTGTTGATATCAGTTTGGTCTTCTTCTGTAGACGTGTCGGTCATGACTTCAGCATCATCCTCTGAGGCGGTGATGCAAGATGATTGGCACGGCCAATTCTTCCTCATCGCTTAGATGCCGTTTCAGGAACGCTTCAATCGTGTTGCACGTCGCATGGAGCTGTCCGGCTTCGTCATAGGCTTGCTCCTCATCAAGTGCGGATAGCTTGATCACACGGTTCGCCGTGCGGGTGAAGTCACTCAGCACCGTATCCAGATCGAAGTGATCCTGTTCCAGCAACTCAAGCCCCGCATCAAAACGAGGGTCCGCAGCAGATAGTTCAGGGAAATAGCTGCGATCTTCCCAGCCGTGATGGCCATGCAGGTTCCCAACAAGGTTGCCGCCATAGTAGGACAGCCGCCCCACGTAGTCGTCCAACCCCATCTCGTTGCTCAAAACCCCTTCTGTATCCAGGCGAATACGTTCCGCCACTCGGCGGAACATCTCATGCGCGCCGAGCCAATGCTTGGTTTTCTCTTTGAAACCTGGATGGGCTTCCCAACTGTCGCGGGGGTATTGGTCCAAGAGAAACCGCATTTCTTGAGGCATGTCGTCTTGGCGAATGGTATATGTATCGAGCATCGGTTGTCTCCTTTCAGGCCAAAGATGGGAGGTCAGGCAACCGCTCGCCACTAGCGAGAACGCACAGTCACTATGCGTCAGCGAACCCCTGCGAAGTCGGTTCAACACAAACCAGCGATCTTGCGCTTCTAGGCTTCGATGCCGAGCTGGATGAAATCTTGTAGGTCTTTGCGGCTACCCGAGGCCTTTGTCAGAACGGCATCAATGTTTTGCGGCGGAATATATTACGTGGGTGCGTGATGGATATCGAAAACCTGAAACGCCTGATCGGTCTCCACGATTGTTTGACCGCCGAGCTCGATCCGCACCCTATGGGGCACTGCCCGCATCGCAGGTGGTCGCGGATAGTCTTGGACGTTTTCAGTTGTCCAACTTGTCATTTCGAACCTTGGCTATGAATCGTTTGTTCCATCTTCGAACTAGCGTGTAACCGGCGCTATTCTAGCGGAAAAGCTGTCAGCACATGGCGGGTGAACTTGCACCATCAAGACGCTCAATGTCAGCTTTGATCGGGCAGCACTTTTTGACCGGCGTTGCAGGCCGAGAAGCCGAAATGAGTGTCCTAACTCTACCAGTTCGCCAACAGTTCGCCCATGCGCTCTAGGCCAAGGTCGAGGTTGGCAGCAGCACCTCCCCCCACACCCAGTCGGATGTGGTTCCGCATCCCGTATGACGAGCCCGGTAAGAGAAACGTCCGATAGGGATCAGCGAGCAAACGTTTGGCGAACACGTCGCCGTCAATCCCATCGAGCCGTGCCAAACCAATCAATCCAGCCTGAGGTTTGACCCAATCGAGGCCGCGTTGATCGGCAACAAACCTATCCAGGCGTTCCAGTGTTTTCATCCCAGCTGCGCGTGCAGCTTTTATAGCCTGATTGTATCGGTCAGGCCTCAAGGCGATTTCGGCAATGACTTCGCCGAGAATATTCATAATTTCGCTCGAGTTTTCCCGCAGAATAATAGCGTCCCAAATCAAATCAGGATCACGGCAAACCATCCAGCCGGTTCGCAGCCCTTGGAGCCCCAATGCCTTGGAAACGCTGCCTGTCGTGATACCCCTAGGATACAAACCAGCAATCGAAGGGGCACGGGATCCGACCCACTCCAATCCTGCATAAACCTCATCAACAACCAGCCATGCGCCGACGCGATCTGCAATTTGAATAAGCCTTTCAAGCTCTGCTTGCGTCATCAACTGCCCGGTGGGATTATTGGGGTTGGTTATAAAGATTAGTCGAGTGCGTTCTGTTACTGCGGCCTCAACGTTGTCGAGCGGCAATACCCAACCAGCACTCTCTTCGCGGTCGACAACTTTTAGCGTCGCGCCAACTGCCTCTGCCAATACGCCCGCTTGTGGCCAACCCGGGCGTTCCGTTACGACTTCGTCGTCCGGTTGGACCAATTGCATGAATGCAAGATAATTGGCTTCTGCTGCGCCGGCGGTGATCAGAACGTCGTCTGGCTTGCAAACATCAGACAAGCCGGCGCGGTCCAAGACATGTCGTCGTAAAGCAGGCAGACCGCGAAAACTCTTTTGGTTCCAATCCAACGGCAGCGCTGGATCCAGTGCATCCATGAACTCACCCAAACGCGGCGACTCTGACAAGGAAAACCCGACGAACGCATCTGGATCCGCTTCCGTAGTATCCAATAGGTATTGAAAAAGTGTGTGTATCTTGACTTTCATGCTCTACTCAAAATCCTTGTAGTCAATCCGGGAGAGATTCTGTGCAAGCAGAGGGATTTGTCAAAGGGCGACCGATTGACCTTGCGGTTTTGGACTACGGGCTGTTCAAGGTCCATTCCACTGGCCGCATAATTGGTATCTGCGGGTTTCTGATCCGAACAGATTTGGGAGAAGCAATACTCATCGACACTGGATTTCCTGAAAAATACGCCATTGATACCGACGCCGCGGTCAAAGAAGATCGATTGTTCGAGTTTGGCGAGGTTCTGAAGTGCGAACCAGATAATCTGCCACGCGCACAGCTGGCAAAACTCGGGCTTCTTCCGTCAGACATTACACTACAGATTTGTACGCACACCCATATCGACCATATCGGTGCATTGGGCGACTTACCAAGCAGCCCAATTCTTATCTCTTCCGCGGAGCGAGCCTTACCCCGACCGTTGTACTGGGGCGATATGCGGCCTTTGCAATGGCCCGATCAGGATTACCTGGTTGTTGATGACGACGTAGAGATTGGGCCAGGTATCTTCGTTTTGATGGCACCCGGTCATGCGCCTGGCCAGATCGCGGTAATGGTCGATCTTCCGTCGGGGACGGTTTTACTAACCAGTGATGCGATTTCCCGACCAGCAGAAATCGACGAGAAGTTTGCCGGGTCTTGGGACGAGGATGCAGCGATTGCCAGCGCAGACAGGTTGATGCGTCTGGCATCCGAGCGAGATGCGTTCGTAATCTATGGGCATTGTCCAAAGCAATGGCCTGTTCTGAAAAAAGCACCAGAAGTCTACAGCTGATCCCACCCAATGGACCATTTTCCATAAAGGCAACGGTGCGCCTAGGAGTTATCTGACGTCGCGCCCTTGATTCAGGACAATCACATTCCCACTGGAGACATCACCAGCCGGCGAAATTAGAAAACCGACCCAAGCGGCGATTTGCTCGGGCAGCATCGCGCGGCCATGCGGCATAGCATTAATGGCTTTCTCCAAGACGTCCTTGGTTAAGACATTGAACAACGGTGTCTCAGTCATGGCAGGTGCCAGAGAATTTACACAGATTTTTTCCTGCGCGTATCGACGGGCAAGGTCTTTCGTAAGTGTATCCATCGCCGCTTTTGACGCCCGGTAATGGGGAGGGTCGAACACATCGAAATTGTAAGCTCCATTCGATGAGATATTTACAATCTTTTTGATGCCTTCGCGTTCCAACATCAACTGAACCGCCTGCTGGCAACAGTGGAATGCAGAGTTAAAGTTTATCGCCATCTGCTTTTCCAGTTCTTCGGGCGGAATGTGCGGGAAGTCAGACATGAAGCAGGTGCCCGCGTTGTTTACCAAAGCATCCAGACCGCCATACTCTGACCTAATTCCATCAAACGTCTCAGCGATAGCAACAGGATCCTTTAGATCAACGCGGATTGGTGTGAAATCCGAACCGAACTCAGTTGCCATTTCACCTAGACCCTCCTCGTTGAGGTCCAGTCCAAACACGTGGAACCCATCTGCCCGTAGTTGGCGACAAATGGCTTGCCCCATCCCTCCCGCTGCGCCAGTCACAACCGCTGTTTTCATAACAAATCCTCCCACCTTGGTATGTTTTGGGATACTCCGAGTTAAAGCAGAAAACTCACAACCCTTTTTTCTGAAAACCGGGAAAGTCAATTCCGTTTGAATTCAGCGCGCGTTCGTTTTGGGCTCAAGCTAGACTTTGCAAAGTCCGCTTTCTGCGCATCGCTGCACATTTGTTGACAAATCAGCCTCGCGAAAGGCGATCATACTTTTTTGAACGTCTGCTTTTGACATTCCATTGTGGAACCGTTGCGGGTGAATAAAACGACCGGTTTCCGCTCCAATTCGGTTTGCCCCCCTTTTAAAGTTTCACGCGGAAAAATTTGACTTCCCCCGCCGGTCCCTTGGCTTAACACCTGCAACTTTTGATAAGGCATATGGCTTAAGCACATCAGATACGTAGCTATCACTCAAGGCCTTGCGGTCGGGAATGTACAAGCCCGGGCATGGACTTTCGCCCTAAGATTCAGAGTTTTGCGTTTTGGTGCTGGTTGATGACGCGCACCGCGGGCCATAATTATCATCGACCGCGCGCCACCTCCGATACAAGTTATTGTTGGCTTCAAAGTGCAGGTCCGCCGCTGCCCCAACTTGCCCATCAACCTCCGGGCTGCACAAAGAGACCAGTCCACGATGCCATTGCAATTTGTGCCCATCCAGAACCGTCGCTAGGCGTCCATCTGAGCAAATCATACTTACGAAATCCGGAACAGCGTTCAGATCAAACTTCGGGCTTTCTAAGTATTTTTGGGCATAGTCTTGTACAATCTCCTCGTAAGGCACCTGGGCACGATGTTCCTTTCCCAATAGCTTCTTTCTCAGAGGTTTGAACGGGTCTATCTTTTTGCCTTGTGACACGGAAATGACTTCCCCTCGATTCTGCCAGCTAAGTGTCTTTCCGACCTCGCTCAAGGCGAGCGCTCAGTTCATTGCACACTGTATCCATTGCTGGTCTTAGCGCGTCGAGCGACGGCTTCACTTAGCGCTGACCGGTGATTGACAGCGGCGTGTGATTGAGCAGGCGCCCCACAATCTCTTCCAATATCCCCGCCTCCATGGCGACCGTCGGAAGTGTTCGGCGATGGGAATGAATGGACCATTGCAGACGTTCAGGTCCCTTCAAATGCCCGCTGGGCGATTTGGGCGTCGGAAACACCCATTGACGATGCAGACCTCGCAGAGGTGCCAACATCTCGTGATGAAACTGTAAGATGGGAAGATCAAAGCTGCGTCCGTTCTTGGTCATCGGCAGATGGATGTGATCTTCGTGCATATTCCTCCATACAAGCGTCAGTGCCTCGGTTTTTGCGGAAGCCTGTGAACAAGAGCAGTTCGTAGAAAACCTTATGGATGGGGTTGTACAGCTCATCCACGGCAAGGCGCCATGCGCTCGAGGCCTCAATGATCGAACCGTTCGGTTGTTCCTCATTCCAATCGATAGCCATCGTCGGGCCTTCCTGCAGATCATGTACGCGCCGCGCATGGTTCCAGACCGTCCGAAAGTACTTCAGTGTGTGATTTGCGGAGGATGGTATTGCCGCCATGGATCTGTGACGCTCAACCGCCATCGACTTGGTTATCTCATCCAGCGGCAGGCGCAGCCAATCTTTCAAATGTAGCTCGAACTGCTGACGCACCCCGGATCGTTGAGCCTCAGACCGAAGCTTGGGACGTGCCAAATAGGTTTCCATGGCTGTCTCAAGCGTAGGCGCTCCGATCTGTAAACGCTTGCCCGCTCCCCTGCCCCAGTCAAGCGCATATCCCAGTGCAGTTTGTCGAGCAGTATCTGCGGAAATCATCGGGTAGCGCCCGATCAAAACACGCCGCGTTTGGCCTCCAACGTCTTTCTGGAAGTACCAGGTTTTCGACTGCTTCCCCACGAAGAGAACAAGCCCCTTGATCTCGCTGTCCCAGTGCTTGGCGGTGCCTTGTTTTGTCTGCGGAACCTTGCGTGCGAATGTCTCTGTGAGCTTTGGCATCTTATCGGCTTTTTGTCGGAAACAGTATGATAGTAGCTGCTACCAAATGGTACGAGCTGCAACATATTATTGAACTAAATGAAAGATATAGAAACTACACGATACTCAGTGAAACTGATCATCATTGCTTGGAAGACAGGGGCCTTACCATTAATCTTTACCTGCTCAATGTTTGGGTTGAGCAATCCAAGCATCTGGGCGTGTCAAGAACCGAAGTCACGCCGGGCGTGCATTTCTTTGGGGCGGCGGGGCTATCAGATATCCTCGCCCGGCGGCTCCAGCGCGCCGCCCGGTTCCAGCAAGGCCCGCTCGGACAGCCATGGGTTCAGCTCAAGGGCCGCAGTCAGGGCAGAACGGGCCTCATCCAACCGTCGCAGGCCCAGCAACGTCAGAGCACGGCCGCTCATGGCCGCGATGTGATTTGGGGATAGCTCCAGCGCCCGATCCAGATCGACCAAGGCCGAAGGAAAGTCTTGCCGCAGGAAATTGACGAAAGCACGTTGGTTATACCCTTCGGCGTAGTCCGGGCAGTAGAGCACCAGTTCATCAAGCTCCTGCAAAGCGCCCAGAAAATCCGATGCCTCGCGCCGCGCCATGCCACGATCCAATAGCGTCTGAGCGCGTAGGTCGGGCGCATCGGTCCACAGCTCCCACATCCGGTTGGAAATCCCGCGCGCCTCGGACTGCGACTCGGCCTGCTGAATTTTCGCAATCAGCGCGCCCATTCCTTCCGAATGATCCGGTGCAGACGGGCAGGACTGCGCCAAAGCGGGCGTCGTAAGCCAAAGGGCAAAGACAGATGCTATGAACGTGCGGGTCATAGACCAAGTGTGACGCACAATCCGCTTTGGTCAAGTTTCGCGGTCAATGCCGCCCAGCAAACCGGTTTCTTTAACCGCCTCCATAGCAACAAAGGTTGAGGTATTGGCGACATGCGGCAGGGATGAGATCTTCTCGGCCAGCACCGCGCGGTATTCCGACATCGACCCGGTGCGCACCTTCAGCAGATAGTCGAAATTCGACGCGATCATATGGGCTTGCTCGATCTCGGCGATCTTGCGGACGGCGGCGTTGAATTCGGCGAGCGCTTTTTCGCGTGTGTCGGTCATGCGCACCTCGACAAAGGCCACGTGATCCAGACCCAACCGGATCGGATCCAACATTGCCCTGTATCCCGTAATCACCCCGTCGGCCTCAAGCCGCTTCAACCGCGCCTGAGTCGGAGATTTCGACAACCCGATCCGCCGCGCCAGATCCGCGACCGAGATGCGCCCATCTTCGGCCAGAGCCTGTAGAATCGCGCGATCAAAGCGGTCGAGGTTCGGAAAGTCCTTTTGCATCGATATACCGTCATAAATCAGTTCATTTGACCGGTGTATGACAAAACTTGGTCCGTTGTCCCGAGAAAATGCGCGTATACTGATAAAAACGCCCGGAGGAACCATGTCTCACAGCCTGCGCACATCCATCGACACACAGACCTACGCCGATCAATCGACCGTTCTGCAGGCATTGACCGATCAGGCAGCCCTGTCCGAGGCGGACCGTCGCGCCATCTGCGACGCGGCGGCCCAGTTGGTCCGCGATATCCGGTCCAGCACGTCGCCCGGCATGATGGAAGTGTTTCTGGCCGAATACGGCCTGTCCACCGACGAAGGCGTGGCGCTGATGTGCCTGGCCGAGGCGCTGCTGCGAGTACCCGATGCGGATACGATTGATGCGCTGATCGAAGACAAGATCGCGCCCTCGGACTGGGGCAAACACTTGGGGCAGTCCTCATCCTCGCTGGTCAATGCCTCGACCTGGGCCTTGATGCTGACCGGCAAGGTGCTTGATGAGGGTAAGGCCTCGCCCGTCGGTGCCCTGCGGGGGGCGATCAAGCGGCTAGGTGAGCCGGTCATTCGCACCGCCGTGGGACGCGCGATGAAAGAGATGGGGCGTCAGTTCGTTCTGGGTGAGACCATTCAATCGGCCATGGATCGCGCCAGCGGGATGGAGGCCAAGGGCTACACCTACTCCTACGACATGCTGGGCGAAGCGGCCCGGACCGAGGCTGACGCCGCCCGCTATCACCTGTCCTATTCGCGCGCCATCGCCGCCATTGCCGAGGCGTGTACCCATGACGACATCCGCGCCAATCCCGGCATCTCGGTCAAGCTGTCCGCCCTGCATCCGCGTTATGAACTGGCGCAGGAGGCGCGTGTCATGGACGAACTTGTCCCCCGCTTGCGCGCGCTGGCCCTGCTGGCCAAGGCTGCCGGCATGGGCCTGAATGTGGACGCCGAGGAGGCCGACCGGCTGTCCCTGTCCCTGCAAGTGATCGAGGAGGTCATGGCCGAGCCTGCCTTGGCCGGTTGGGATGGGTTCGGCATCGTGGTTCAGGCTTACGGCCCGCGTGCCGGTTTGGTTCTGGATACGCTTTACGACATGGCCCAGCGTCATGATCGCAAGCTGATGGTGCGGCTGGTCAAAGGCGCCTATTGGGATACAGAGATCAAGCGCGCGCAGGTCGAAGGGGTCGATGGCTTTCCGGTCTTTACTCAAAAGGCCGCGACCGATGTCTCGTATATCGCCAATGCCCGCAAGCTGCTGGGCATGACTGACCGGATCTATCCGCAATTTGCCACGCATAACGCTCATACTGTCAGCGCGATCCTGCATATGGCCGAGGGGCAGCCGTTCGAGTTCCAGCGCCTGCATGGGATGGGCGAAACGCTGCACGGGCTGGTATTGGACAAACACAAAACCCGCTGCCGTATCTACGCGCCGGTCGGGGCGCATCGCGATTTGCTGGCCTATCTGGTCCGGCGTCTGTTGGAGAACGGTGCGAACTCATCCTTCGTAAACCAGATTGTGGATGAGGCCGTGCCACCCGAAGAGGTCGCCACTGATCCCTTCACCGCAGTTGGGACACCGCCCTCGCCTCTGTCCACCGGGCCAGAGCTGTTTTTGCCTGAGCGTCCAAACTCCAATGGCTTTGATCTGCACCACACACCAACGCTGGACCAGATCGACGCAGCACGGGATCGGTTTCGAGAAACCGAGTGGCGTGCCGGGCCGCTCTTGTCCGAGGACGCGAAACCCATGGCTGAAGAGCCGGTGGTTAACCCGGCTAAACCACAGGACAAGCCCGGCACAGTTGCGCCGACCAGCACTGCGGATGTGGAGCTTGCCCTGGCCTCGGCCAGCCCCTGGCAAGCCCCAGCAGAGCAACGTGCCAAAAATCTGAACGCAGCCGCGGATCTCTATGAGGCCAATTTCGGAGAGCTTTTTGCCCTTCTGGCGCGCGAGGCCGGGAAATCCCTGCCCGATGCGGTTGCCGAGTTGCGCGAAGCGGTAGATTTCCTGCGCTACTACGCGGCGAACATCCCCGATGCCAAACCGGCTGGGGTCTTCACCTGTATCAGCCCGTGGAACTTCCCCCTGGCGATTTTCACCGGACAGATTTCGGCGGCTTTGGCAACCGGCAACGCCGTCCTCGCCAAACCCGCACCGCAAACGCCTCTGATCGCGCATCGCGCGGTGCAGCTGTTGCACGAGGCCGGAGTTCCTCGCGATGTACTACAATTGCTACCCGGCGGACCGGAGGTCGGGGCCGCGCTCACCTCGGACGCGCGCGTCTCGGGCGTGGCGTTCACCGGATCGACGGCGACGGCGTTGAAAATCCGCTCGGCCATGGCGCAGAACATGCGGCCCGGCACACCTCTCATCGCCGAGACGGGCGGTTTGAACGCGATGATCGTGGACAGTACGGCGCTGCCGGAACAGGCGGTGCAGTCCATCATCGAAAGCGCGTTTCAATCAGCTGGTCAGCGTTGCTCGGCCCTGCGCTGCCTCTATCTGCAAGAGGATATCGCCGAGGATGTGCTGACCATGCTCAAAGGCGCGATGGACGCGCTGCGGGTCGGTGATCCATGGCTGATCTCAACCGATTGCGGGCCGGTCATTGATGAGGCTGCGCGTCAGGGGATCGCAGATCACGTCGCGAAAGCCCGTTCAGAAGGTCGCGTTCTGAAAGAACTCAACACGCCGCCCGAGGGGACATTCATTGCCCCCACCCTGATCGAAATTGGCAGCATCGCCGATTTGGAACGTGAAATTTTCGGCCCGGTTCTGCATGTCGCCCGCTTCAAAGCGCAAGAGATCGACGCGGTGATCGCCGACATCAACGCCACTGGCTACGGGCTGACCTTCGGCCTGCACACCCGCATCGACGACCGTGTCCAGCATGTGACCGAGGCGATCCATGCAGGCAATGTCTATGTGAACCGCAACCAGATCGGCGCCATCGTGGGATCTCAACCTTTCGGAGGCGAGGGGCTTTCGGGAACAGGCCCCAAGGCGGGCGGGCCGAACTACATGGCCCGCTTCTGCGCTCCGGATCGTCAGAGCACCTCAGAGACATGGCAGACGACTGCGGATTTGCCTGCGCCGAAAGGGCAACCGGCCCCGGTTCGCACCCAAACCCTGCCCGGACCTACGGGGGAATCAAACCGGTTATCTGAATTTGCGCGGCCTCCGCTGTTGTGCCTCGGCCCCGGCGAGACCGCCGCGCGCGCTCAGGCAGATGCGGTTCTGGCCTTGGGTGGGACGGCGATTGAGGCAACGGGCATGCTCGACCTGCATCGTCTGAAAAACCTGACGGGCTTCGCGGGCGTTGTCTGGTGGGGCGACGAGGAAACCGCCCGTCAGATCGAACAGCATCTGGCGCGGCGCGACGGACCGATCCTGCCCATGATCCCCGGCCTGCCGGATCGCACGCGGGTCTTGGCGGAACGCCATGTCTGCGTCGATACAACGGCGGCGGGCGGCAATGCGGCGCTGTTGGGTGGTGCGGCATAACCTGACCTTGACGCTGGGCGCGGAAAAGCCCAGCGTCGCGCCATGTTTCCGATCCGAGATCACAACCCCTCGGGGCGCACGCCCTATGTTGTCTACGCCCTGATGGCGGCGAATATCCTGATCTTCGTCAGCTATGTCGGGATCATGGACAACGCACGGGTGCTTCAGCAGTTCTATTTCGACTACGCGATCATTCCCGCCCGTAGCGCCGAAGGGGTCGCACTCGAGACCTTCGTGACCTCGATGTTCCTGCATGGCGGCTGGATGCATCTGGCGGGCAACATGCTGTTTCTGTGGATTTTCGGGGACAATCTGGAAGACGAAATGGGCCACCTGCCCTTTCTGCTGTTCTACCTTGTCGCCGGGATCGGAGCCGGACTGATCCATGTGATCACCGCACCCGACTCGATAGTACCCACAATAGGCGCATCCGGAGCGATTGCTGGCGTGATGGGCGGGTATCTACTGCTTTTTCCCAAAGCCCGCGTGGATATTCTGCTGATCCTGATCGTCTATTTCAGGGTCTTTACCATCCCGGCCTTCGTGATGCTCGGGGTTTGGCTGGCCCTGCAGTTTTTCGGCAGTCTTTCCAGCAACCCCAACGAAGGCGGCGTTGCTTATTGGGCCCATACCGGAGGGTTCATCGTGGGGCTGATCCTGTGTATCCCGCTCTGGCTGAAACGCGGAGGGCCAGCGTACTGGGACCGCACGCACGGTCACCCGCCTCACCCCGAGACGAAATACAAGCTTTCGCAATCGCGGATCCCGCGCGTGCCGCGTAGGTAAAGGCGTTTAAAGCGTTTTGCGTTTTATCTGAGGCAAAGTGGTCGAAATGCGCGTTCGATCGAAGGGAGAGGCAGCGTTTTTCGATTCAAATCAAACGCAAAGCGATCTAGCCCCGGATGACCTTGGCAAAGCTGTCAAAGATCGGCTCGTTGGCGCAGATGACCTCGCCATCTTCCAGAATGCTGCCTTCGGGGTTCAAGGGCTGAACCAGACCACCGGCCTCTTTCACGATGATGATCCCGGCGGCCAAGTCCCATGCGTTCAAGCGGCGCTCCCAAAAGCCCTCGTAGCGACCAGCCGCCACATAAGCCATGTCGAGCGCGGCTGCGCCCCAGCGGCGCACGCCGGCACATGTGGGCATCAAACGCGCCAGATCCTGCAGCGTGGCAGGCAGATCCGATCGACCACCGAAAGGCAAACCGGTCGAGAAAACAGACTCGATCATGCGGTGACGGCCCGAGACGCGGATGCGCATATCGTTCATCCAGGCACCTTCGCCTTTTTCGGCAAAGAACATCTCGTCCTTGGCGGCGTCGTAGATCACACCGGCGACGATCTTGCCTTTGTGTTCCAGCGCGATCGAGATCGCCCAGTGCGGCAACCCGTGCAAGAAGTTGGTTGTGCCATCCAGCGGATCGACGATCCAACGGCGGGTCGGATCCTCGCCGTCAATCGCGCCGCCCTCTTCGGCCAGCCAGCCATAGGTGGGGCGTGCGCCCAGCAGTTCTTCTTTCAAAATGTCTTCGGCAGCGATGTCGGCCTTGGACACAAAATCCCCGGCGCCTTTCATCGACACCTGCAGGTTCTCGACTTCACGGAAATCCTTGACCAGAGACCGCCCCGCCTTGCGCGCGGCTTTGATCATGATGTTGAGATTTGCACTGCCAACCATTGTGAAAAGGCTCCTGTCCGGTCAAACCGCGCGTATACTGATGCAATGCGCCCTTGCCAAGAGGAATGATGCGCATAGCAGACCCAAGCGAAACGCCGTTACTGCGCCTGCAACTTCCGCGCCTCGTCCCGCGCCAGTTTGACCAGCTCTTGGACAAAGGGTTTTTCCAGATCCTCAGTGCGGACAGCGGCATAGAGACGACGGGTGATCCCTTCTTTTGTCAGCGGGCGGGTGACGTAGTCCGAATTATACTTGACCTCACGCACGACCCAATCCGGCAAGACAGAAATCCCTCGATTTGAGGCGACAAGCAGCAGGATCACGGCGGTTAGTTCGACCTGACGGATGCTAGCCGGTTCAACCCGAGCCGGGATCAGCAACTGGCTGAACACGTCCAATCGCGTGCGCTCGACCGGATAGGTGATCAGGGTCTGACCGCGAAAATCCTCGGCCTTGATGAAGTCTTTCTCGGCCAGCGGATGCGAAGATGCCGCTACGAATACCGGGTTATAGTCGAACAACTCCACGAACTCGACACCCGGCAGGTCTTCAGGGTCAGAGGATACAACCAGGTCGACCTCCTCCTTCTGCAAGGCAGGCAGCGCGTCGAACGCGAGGCCAGGGCGGATATCTACGTCGACATCGCCCCAGGATTTGCGGAAGGACTCCAACACTGGAAATAGCCATTCGAAACAGGCGTGGCATTCAATCGCAATATGCATCCGACCCGTGCGGCCATCGCGCAGGGATGAGAACTCATGCTGCGCGGCCTCGACCTGAGGCAGAATCTGCTCGGCCAGCCGCAACAGACGCAGACCCGCCGCCGACAGCTTCATCGGCTTGGACCGACGCAGGAACAATTCGACCCCGGCTTGATCCTCCAGCCCTTTGATCTGGTGGCTCAGCGCCGATTGGGTGATGTTCAGCTGATCAGCCGCACGCGCCAGACCGCCACAGTCATGGATCGCCTTGATGGTGCGCAGGTGCCGGAATTCGATGTGCATGTGAAGTGGGGCTCATGTTGTTCTTGAGGAATATGAGTTTGTCTCACAATGCGTGTCATGCGACAAGACCCTCAATTGATCCAGAGAGGCTGCGATGACCAAACCTGAAATCTCATTCGAGTTTTTTCCACCCAAAACGCTGGAGGCCTCATTCCGGCTGTGGGATACGGTGCAGACGCTGGCCCCTTTGGAGCCTCGGTTCGTTTCTGTCACCTATGGCGCGGGAGGTACGACGCGCGAGTTGACGCGCGATGCCGTCGCGACTTTGCACAAGTCATCGGGACTGCCAGTTGCGGCGCATTTGACCTGCGTCGATGCCTCGCGTCAGGAAACGCTGGATATTGCAGACACCTTCGCCCGTGCCGGTGTCGAAAACATCGTCGCATTGCGGGGCGATCCGCCGAAGGGTCAGGACAGGTTTGTCCCTCACCCCGAAGGTTTTGCCAACTCTGTTGAATTGATTGAGGCCCTCGCAGAAACAGAGATGTTCAGCATTCGCGTTGGCGCCTATCCCGACATTCACCCCGAAGCACGGGATACGCGGGCCGATATCGACTGGCTCAAGGCCAAGCTGGACGCGGGCGCCGATGAGGCATTGACGCAATTCTTCTTCGAGGCCGAGACCTTCTTCCGGTTCCGTGATGCCTGTGTCAAAGCCGGGATCGATAAGCCGATCGTACCGGGCATCCTGCCGATCGAAAACTGGAAAGGCGCGCGCGCATTTGCCCAGCGCTGCGGCACACGGATACCCGATTGGGTCGATCATGCCTTTGAAAAAGCCCTGCGTGATGATCGCGAGGATCTGCTGGCTACGGCCCTTTGCACCGAGCTGTGTTCGGACCTGCTGGAGGGCGGCGTCGACAAGCTACACTTCTACACCCTGAACCGGCCCGAGCTGACCCGCGACGTGTGCTTCGCCCTTGGGATCACCCCGAAAGCCGAACTGCAGAACGTCGCCTGATCCCTGTCGACAAAGACGAAATGCCCGCGGCATCCGAAAGCGCGGGCATTTTGCTTTGCCGCTGGAACAATGTCTGCACGGCCAGATCATTGTTCCCCGCAACTGGTTCAATCTTGAGAAGAATTTGACAAAATCGTGACCGTACTCAAACTGGTCTCGTGTACGTTAATGAGTGTTTTTGAGTATGAAACCTGTCGATAAGATCGCAGCGCGAAACAGCGCGCTGGCGGACCTAGGGTTGTCCCCCTCTGCCAGTTCCGACGAAATCCGCGAAGCTTGGCGCAATATTGCCTTCCGGGCGCATCCGGACCACATGCCGGGGGATTGCGAAGACTTCTCGCGCGCCAAGACAGCCTATGACTTTCTGCGCAAACAAGGGTTGGGCGCAAAAGGCGCATCAGGACTGCAAATGCCTAAGCGGCCACGCCTCAAAAAACGTGTGATCGAGTTGCCGTCCGAAGATATTGCCGCCTGCAAATCCATGCTGAACCCGACGCAAGCACTGCCGCATATGGCGGGTTCGCCATCGCCTCGGGACACAGATGTCGAACCGGCCGCGTCAGACCATGTGCCCGATGCCGTCGGATGCTACGGTCGTCACCTGACCTTTTTCGTGGCAACGCCGGTTACCGAAGGGGCGAACCGCATCGCACTTCCGACCTCGTTGCTAAGCAACAGACGGCATGTCGAGACCGAGATTCTGAGCTTCAAGTCCAACAATGCCGGCCCGGGCGAGGTGGTGATTCCTGACACCATTTGCGAACGCAAATTTCCGGGGGCAAAGAGTGTCCGTATCCGGTTCGAAGCCAATCAGGACATGATCGACGAATTCTGGCTGGCTGGATAGTCAGCCAGAAAGAAGCCCGGCTCAGTGGAGGGGAGCCGGGCTGTTTTTTTTACGACATTGTCTGCGCGATTAGTTGCTGACCGGACCTTCCGAGGTGAATTTCGGGATTACGCTGGTCGATGCGTCCGCGCTTTCGATACCGGGCCAGTTACCTTCGGCCAGGTTGATGTTGCCGGGGATGTCCTCTTCGAAGAAGCCCACAACAACGTCGGTGATGTTCAGGTACAGTTTGTCATCAACGATGCGCCATAGGTTCGGGTTTGCCGGCACCTTGCCGCCTTTTGAGACGCCATAGGCGCAGTGCCCGTCATATTGAGGTGCGTAATAGGCCGGGTTCTCAAGAAACTTGTCGCGGTTCTCTTCCGATGCAAAAGCCCAAGTTGCGCCGTTGTATTCCGCCGTGATGTCGGCATTGCCGCGTACACCTTCTGGCTGCGACGTCCCCACCGGTGCCTGATCAAGGCCGCGATAGGCGACTACATCGTAGCCAGAGACCGCGAATCCAGTTCCGTCGACATATTGGGGGCCTGCAAAAGCCGGAATTGCCAGAGCCATGGCCGCAGCAAAAGACAGGGCAAAACGTTTCATGTGGTCATTCCTTTTTCGTGTATCGGGGGTGCCGTTTGGCTGACACGACAAACAATAAGCGATTCTGAGGCGCTTCGTAGTGCCGCTCGCGCCGGTGTGACCATCAACGAGATTTCGTGAGAGAATTATTACAGTTTCCTGCGTCAAGCGGGGTTGGACTCGGGGATTTGCAACATTAGCTGTTAGCGCATCGGCTTTGCAGCCCTGCGATTGGCAAGAAAGGCATCAGATGAGCGATCAATCCACCTACACCCCCCCAAAAGTCTGGACCTGGGACAGCGAAAGCGGCGGGCGCTTCGCCAATATCAACCGCCCCATCGCCGGAGCAACCCATGACAAGGACCTGCCCATCGGTCGCCACCCCATGCAGCTTTATTCGCTGGCCACACCGAATGGCGTCAAAGTGACCGTCATGCTCGAGGAGCTTTTGGCGCTGGGTCACGAAGAAGCCGAATACAACGCGTGGCTGATCAATATCGGCGAAGGGGACCAGTTCAGCTCGGGCTTTGTCGAGGCGAACCCGAACTCGAAAATCCCAGCGCTCTGGGATCGGTCGGGCGAGGAACCAGTGCGCGTCTTCGAAAGCGCTTCGATCCTGTTCCATCTGGCCGAAAAATTCGGAGCGTTCTTGCCCGAGTCAGGCCCGGAACGGACCGAAGTGATGAACTGGGTGTTCTGGCAGATGGGCAGCGCGCCTTATCTGGGCGGCGGATTCGGCCATTTCTACGCTTACGCGCCTGAGAAATGGGAATACCCGATCAACCGCTTTGCAATGGAGGCGAAACGCCAGTTGGACGTGCTGGACCGTCAACTGGCCGAAAACAACTATATCGCAGGCGAGGATTACTCGATCGCGGATATGGCGATTTGGCCCTGGTATGGGCAGCTGGTTCTTGGGCGTCTCTATGATGCTGCCGAGTTCCTCGATGTGGAATCCTATGAAAACGTCATGCGTTGGGCCAAGGCGATTGACGCGCGCCCGGCCGTAAAGCGAGGCCGCATGGTAAACCGCCCGTTTGGCGAGCTGCACACGCAGCTGCATGAACGTCACGAGGCCAGCGATTTTGATACCCGCACGCAGGACAAGCTGGAAGCGGCGGCGGATTAATTCTCTTCGAGTTTCCTTAGTAGCTCTCAAAGACTTTTGTCGCGGTGCAAAAGAGTGCACCGCGCTTTTTTATTTCAGGATCGGAGGGTTCTCGGGATCGCTACCGGGCACAGGCCGCGCAAGGTCACGGGCTTCGGGTTGCGGCAGGTCGAACCGCAATCCAACCTTCGCCAGAGACGCGGCAGCGGGGGCTTCGGGTGCAAAAAAACCGACATCCATCGCTCCGGCTTCGATCCCGGAAAAGGTCAGCGCCTCGGACGCAGCCTTGGCCAGCGCCGATTGCGCCCCGTCCACGGCCCCGACAAAGCCTAGCAAGTGGCCCGAAGCCCCGGTTTCGGATTTGGTGCCGACCAGATAGGCCGCCTGCGCCAGACCAACCGCAGTCGAGAGCTTCGTATCCAACGCGCGCAACAGGGTCTCCGGTAGGCCGGTCGGAGGCAAAAACTCGGCCAGTTTCTGTTCGACCTCATCCGGCGCATGTTCCAGCGTTGTCGCCAGCCAGCCCAGCGCCTCGGACGGGATCAGCATCGAGGATGGCGCGACCTCGAGGTTCAGGCCCAGACCGATCCCCTGCCCTGCCAACATTGAAGACAGGATACGCCCCGAAAGCGCCGCATAAGGAACGGGACGTCCGGCGAACTGCGCCAACCGATCCTCGCGATCAAAGGCCAGTACAAAGCGGCCATCGGCCACGTCGAACAGCTCGGGTGAGATATTCTCGCCCTGCGCCTCTTTGGTCAGCATCAGGAACAGCTCACTATCGGCCAGCCGCTCAAAAAAGCGCAGCCGGGCGGCATCGTCCTGCGGAGCAGTTTCCATCGCGGTATGCGCTGTGTCCAGCGCCGTTGCTTCAGTCATTCAGAACCTCTTGCACCCGTGCCCGCAAGGCCGGCAGCAGGTCGGTCTCGAACCACGGGTTTTTCTTGATCCATGCCGTATTGCGCCAGGACGGATGAGGCAAGGCAAAGATGTGCGGCGCGTGGTCCCGCCAATTGCGGACGGTCTCGGTGACTGAACTGCGCACTCCAAGATGGTACTTATGTGCGTGCCCCCCGACCAACACTGTCAGAGGTACCGAACCAAGCGCCTTAACGACTCGATCATGCCAGGTTTTGCGGCACAAAGTGGGCGGCGGAAGATCCGCTTTGCGGTCGTCATATCCAGGAAAGCAAAAGGCCATGGGCACAATGGAAAGACGATCCCGATTGTAAAACACCCCCTCGTCGATCCCCAACCAATCCCGCAAGCGATCCCCTGACGGGTCTGTAAAAGGCCGCCCCGACTCATGTACCCGTGCGCCCGGAGCCTGCCCTGCAACCAGGATCGGAGTGCCAGCGCGGAACCAGACGACAGGACGCGGCGCGTGCTGCGTCGCGGTTTGCGCGAAGGCATCCGCACACAGCCGACAGGCCGAGATTTCCTTTTGCAGATCACTCATAGCCGCTGTCTTGCCCCGAAATCGTGAGAATCAAAGGATGATAGCCACCCTCGAACTTGCCGCCAAAACATCTTTTCGTGTCGATGTTTGCCACGATGTGATCTGCACTTTGCGAAGGTGCATTGATCATTTGTTTCATAATTCGACATAATGTAGCCAACATGAAACGATAGACTTCGCATCCAAACGCTCGCCAAAAAGAGCGATCAAACCAAAGGATTGAGCAGCAGGCCAAGCATGCTTGAGTTCGAAAATGTCAGTAAATCCTTCTGGACGGGGACGCGCCGCAAGGTGATCCTCGACCGGGCTTCGTTCCGGGTCGAACTCGGGACGTCGCTGGGTGTGCTTGCGCCGAATGGGACGGGAAAAACCACTCTGATCAATATGATGGCAGGTTTGGAAAAGCCCGATGAAGGGGTCATCCGGCGTGAGTGCAAGGTGTCTTTCCCGATGGGGTTTACCGGTGGTGTCTCCTCGAAGATGTCTGCATTGGAGAACGCACGCTATATTGCCAAAATCTACGGTATGGACCCCGACTATGTCGAAGCCTACTGCAGCTGGCTGTGCGGTCTGGGCGAGTATTTCAACCAACCTCTCGCCACCTATTCGTCGGGCATGAAGGCCAGATTCACCTTTGCACTGATGCTGGCACTGGACTTCGACATGTACCTGATTGATGAGGGCATGCCCGCGTCCACGGATGTGGAATTCAACCATAAGGCCGGCGCAATCTTGCAGGAAAGGCTACGCACGACAACGCTGGTCATCGTATCGCACAGCCCCGCAACGCTGGAAAAATTCGTGAAACAGGCGGCCGTTTTGGTCGACGGCCAGCTGCGCATGTTTGAAACCTTGGAAGAGGCAAAGCAGTTATATGACTACGAAACCCAAGGTTAGAAAATACAACTGGCGCCACAAGGCGCAATCAGACACCTCGCCCGAGGCCCGCTCGGACGCCATGGCGCGCATCCGCAGCGCAACGCAGGCCTCGTCAGGCGAAACGCAGCCCGGGACCGAGCTGGACGATATCAAGCGCGAGGGCCTGACCGGTCGGCAATTGCGTATCGCCCGGCGTCTGGCCAGCAAACACGGACTGGCCGCGACCTCGGACTATGACGCGGTACGCCTGCTACGCAAGAAGGGCATTGATCCATTCCGGCGCAGCAATCTGCTGGAGCTTGCCTCGGCCAATGCTTCGGCGAAAACGGAGAGTGACGAAACGGCACCC
This sequence comes from Ruegeria sp. CL3, assembly GCF_056536505.1. NCBI lineage: Bacteria > Pseudomonadati > Pseudomonadota > Alphaproteobacteria > Rhodobacterales > Roseobacteraceae > Ruegeria > Ruegeria sp. CL3. The sequence goes on from NZ_JBQFPT010000002.1 coordinate 271,694, forward strand.
GTCCAGTTGCCGCAACCGGTGAGCGAGGCTCCTCAGACCCTACCCGGACCTGAGATGAGCCCGGCCGAGCGGCGCGATCGCGAAATCGGTCAGATCCAGAAGGACATCGCGCTCCGCCGAAAAAAGAAACTGGCGGCATTGTTCGCGCGGCTTGCGGTGTTCGTCTTTCTGCCCACTTTTGTAGTTGGCTACTATTTCTATCGCGAGGCAACGCCGATGTATGCCAGCGATTCGGCCTTTTCGATCCTGCAAGCGGACGGCGGTGGCGGAACAATTGGCGGCCTGTTGAGCGGAACCCAATATGCAACCGCGCAGGATTCGGTTTCCACCCAGGAGTTTCTCGAATCCAAGGACGCATTAGAGCGTCTGGAACGCGACATGGGCTTTTCCCAAATCTTCAAGCAGGAATGGATCGACCCGATCCAGAGGCTGCCTCAGGACGCCAGTCTGGAAGACACCCACAAGCTTTACAAACGTATGGTGACCATCGGATATGACCCAAGCGACGGGATTGTTCGGATGGAAGTCGCAGCCCCCGAACCTGAAATCGCCGTAGAACTATCGCAACGCCTGATCTCTTATGCAGAGGAGCGGATTAACAGCCTGTCCGGCCTTAAGCGCGAGGATCAGATGCGCGACGCGCGCGAAGGGTTCGAGGCGGCCCAATCAGAGCGGCGTAAGGCGCAGGAGGCACTAATCGAGTTGCAGCTGCAGGGTGCTTTGCTGGACCCTGAAAACGTCATCGCCGGTCTACGCGGTCGGATCAATGAGATCGAGGTTGCCATTCAGGATAAAGAGCTGGAACTGGCTGCCCTGCAGGACAATCGCCGCCCAAACCAGGCCAAGGTCGACGGGGTCAGTGCCGATATCGCCCGCCTGGAAGTTGTCCTAGCCGAGTTGAACGCCGAAATGCTGGATGCATCCGCAGGCGAAAACTCGCTGGCGCGGTTGAGCGTCCGAATCCAGATGGCGCAGGCTGATCTGGCAGCGCGTGACATGATGCTGCAAACGGCAATGCAACAAATGGAAACCACACGGTCCGAGGCGAACCGCAAAGTGCGGTATCTGACGGTCTCGGTGAACCCCGTTGAAGCGCAGGATCCGACCTATCCCCGAAAGTTCGAAAATACGATTTTGGCTTTCCTGTTGTTTGCTGGTATCTACCTGATGATCTCGCTTACCGCGTCGGTCCTTCGTGAACAGGTATCCTCGTAAGACACATGAAACATGTAAAAATCTCCGACCTGACGGTCGGCAATGACCTTCCGCTGACCATCATTGCCGGCCCCTGCCAGCTTGAGACGGCAGACCATGCCCAGATGATCGCGGGCGCCATGAAAGAAGCCTGCGACGCGGCCGGGGCTCAGTATGTATTCAAGGCATCCTATGACAAGGCGAACCGAACCTCTTTGTCCGGCAAGCGCGGCATGGGGATTGATGCAGGGCTGAAGGTTCTGGATGACATCCGCAGCACCATGGGCATTCCGGTGCTGACCGATGTCCACACCGAAGCCCAATGCGCCATCGCGGCCGACGCCGTTGATATTCTGCAGATCCCAGCTTTTCTGTGCCGCCAGACCGATATGCTTTTGGCGGCGGGCGAAACTGGGAAGGCCGTGAATGTCAAAAAAGGCCAGTTTCTCGCCCCTTGGGAAATGGGCAACATCGTCGACAAGATTGAAAGCACCGGCAACCAGAACATTCTGCTGACAGAGCGCGGAACCTCGTTCGGATACAACACTCTGGTGGCCGATATGCGGGGCCTGCCGCAAATGGCGAAGACGGGCTATCCGGTCGTGATGGACGCGACGCATTCGGTGCAACAGCCGGGTGGCAAGGGTGGCTCCTCGGGTGGGCAGCGCGAGTTTGCGCCGGTGATGGCGCGCGCCGCGGTGTCGCTGGGGATAGGAGCAGTGTTCATTGAAACTCATCAGGACCCAGACACAGCACCGTCTGATGGCCCCAACATGATCCCGTTGGATCAGATGCCTCATCTTGTTGACACATTGATGCGTTTTGATGCGCTGGCAAAAGCGAACCCGATTCAGATTTGACGATTGAGACCTGTAATGACCAAACCTATTCCCGAGGTGACCCCAAACACCTGGAGCTTTCTGCGCGACCCGATGATCAAACCCACCGGGTTCCGCGAATATGATGCACGCTGGAAATACCCTGATGAGATCAACCTGCCGGGCATGACCGCCCTTGGTCTGGGGATCGGTACTCAGATGCACAAACGCGGCATCGCGCCGGTCATTGCGGTCGGAAATGACTACCGCGACTATTCTCTGGCCATAAAAAATGCGCTGATCCTTGGCCTAATGCAGGCCGGTATTCAGGTGAAGGACATCGGCCCTGCCCTCAGCCCAATGGCCTATTTCGCGCAATTCCATCTGGATGTTCCGGCGGTGGCGATGGTCACCGCCAGCCACAACCCAAACGGCTGGACCGGGGTTAAAATGGGTTTCGACCGCCCGCTGACCCACGGCCCGGATGAGATGTCCGAACTACGTGACATCGTACTGAATGGCCAGACTGTGGCGCGCGAAGGCGGCTCGTACGAATTCGTCGAAGGCGTGAAAGAGGCCTATATCGACGATCTGGTCGGCGATTTCAAAATGTCCCGCCCGCTCAAGGTGGTGTGCGCCACGGGTAATGGCACTGCCGCTGCCTTTGCACCCGAGATTTTTGAGCGGATCGGTGTTGAAGTTGTGCCCAGTCACAACGAACTCGACTACACGTTCCCGAACTACAACCCGAACCCCGAAGCCATGGAGATGTTGCATGACATGGCGGATGCGGTGAAATCCAGCGGTGCCGATCTGGCCTTGGGATTTGACGGCGACGGCGATCGCTGCGGTGTGGTTGATGATGAGGGCGAAGAGATCTTTGCCGACAAGGTCGGTGTCATCATGGCGCGTGATCTGGCCAAGCTGCATCCCGGCGCGACCTTCGTGGCCGACGTAAAATCAACCGGCCTGTTTGCCAGCGACCCGGAACTTCAGGCCCTTGGCGTCAAGGCAGATTACTGGAAAACCGGCCACAGCCATATGAAACGCCGGGTCAAAGAGATCGGAGCCCTCGCAGGGTTTGAGAAATCCGGCCACTACTTCCTCGCCGAGCCTGTTGGGCGCGGATATGACTGCGGGATGCGCGTTGCGGTGGAAATCTGCAAATTGATGGACCGCAACCCGGGTCAGAGCATGTCCGACCTGCGCAAGGCCCTGCCCAAGACGTGGTCCACCCCGACCATGTCGCCCTACGCGGCGGATACCGAGAAATACGATATCCTGCAGCGCCTCGTGGACAAGCTGGTCGCCAAGGCCGACGCAGGCAATAGCTTCGCGGGCCGCGCGATCAAAGAGGTCGTCACCGTCAACGGTGCACGTGTCATTCTGGATAATGGCAGCTGGGGCCTAGTGCGAGCCTCGTCAAACACCCCCAATCTGGTGGTTGTCTGCGAAAGCAGCGAAAGCGAAGCAGAGATGCGGGCGATTTTTGCCGACATCGATTCTGTCATCCGGACCGAGCCGGGTGTCGGCGACTACGACCAAACGATCTAAAAGAAAGGGGCGCCGATGCGCGCCCCGATCAATCCCCTCCGAACAGCTTGAGCAAGCCTTTCTTGGCTTCCTCCTCTAGCTTGTCCTTCAGCACGTCCTCGATTTGATCAGTGTCTGTGATGGTCGAGTCCAGCTCTGACCCGACCTTTTCCAAAACCTTAGTTTTGGCGTCGTTCTCCAGATCTTTCAGCTTCCCTTCTGCCGCTGCCTCGATGACCTTTGTCAGGTCCGGACGGATCGAAGGGTCGTTCCACGGGCCGACAATACGCACAGGCACAGCGATGCCTTCGCCTGAGTTGGCGCGCAATGCGACCGGCGTGAACAGATAGTCGATATCGCGCGCGCCGATCCCGACGCGTCCCGCGCCATCCGCCCTGAAATTGTCCAGCGACATGAGGAGGTCGTTATTCGTCAGATTGCCGCCATCCATGGTGAAACTGGCCGTCAGACTGTTGAACACCGTGGTCCCTCCGGAGCCTTCGCCGCGCCCCATCAGCCGGTTCAGGTCGAAGCCGGAGATCACGCCTTTCCCGACCGCAATATCGCCCTTCCCGGACAGCGACCGCATGATCGCGTCTTCGGTTTGTCCCACGCCCAGAAACTCCAGCGAGGCCGAGGCCGTTCCCGTCAGCCGTTCGACCCCTCCGAGCGTTGACAGGGCCTGCTGTACGTCGATTCCTTCAGCCTTGAAGTTTCCGCCGACGGACAGGCCGTTGCGATTATTGGCCACCACCTGACCATTCAATTGCCCGGAAAACAGGGTCGCAGGTTGCATTTTCAGAACCGCGCGCGACCGGTCGAGGTTGAGCGTCAGGTCGCTTTGTCCAAGCGTCATGTCCGGCACGGCGATGGAGGACGCGGTGAGTCGAATCGAGCCATTCGCCAAACCCAGCGCCGACGCGTCGATGGGTGTCGTCGACCATCCGTCGCTGGCAGGGGCCCCTCCACCTCCGGATCCTGTATCGACGGTGTCTGCAAAGGTTGAAAAATCCAAATCCCCCGCCCGCAACCGGGCTGTGATCTGCGGAGGGTCTGAAATCACGATATCGGCCTCGCCATCAAACCGGTTGTGATCCAACACGGCGGTCATGTCTCGCAAAGAGATGCGACCGTCCCGCGTGTAAGTCATCTGCCCCGACACGTCTGCCACACGCCCCAGACCATTGGGCACCGACACACCCGCCTGCCCGAACGCGGCCAGCATGGCGTCGGTATTGCTGGTCTTGACTTCGGTCTTGCCGTCCATCTCTCCTTCGATGGTGGCCCGCCCGTTGAAGGCGATACGCCCGCCCGGCACTGTCATCGAAAGCACCAGAGGTGCCGCGCCGCCCGAGGCAAAGGCTGGAAGATCAGGCAGTTTCAGATTTACCTGAACAGTGCCACCGGGCACGGCCATATTAGCCTCCATGATCATCGGGGCCGAGACATCCGGCCATTGCGCCGAGAGGTTTACGTCCCGGAAATTCCACTTGGTCGCGCCGTTTTCGACAAAGATCAGGCGCGCGTTGCTGAGTTCCAGCCGGTCGAGCGTGATCGGTTGCGTCGCCTGAGGCGCGGGCGCTGTTCCTCCACCTGTCGTGGCGGCCGTAGTTGCGGTCAGCTCCCAATTTCCGCGCCCGTTGGCATATTCCAGCCGCAGAACCGGGCTGTCGGCAAAGACCCGTTTGATCCGGATCTCGCCGGCCCACAGCGCCGCCGCATCCACACCGAAAGACAGGCTTTCAGCGCTCAGCATCGGCTCAGACCCCGCCCAATCAGCGTTGCCGAAGGTGACCGGCCCGGTTTCGAGGCCCAGAACGGGCCAGAATGAGATCGACACATCGCCCGAGAAGGTCAGCTCACGCCCCGTTTCCGCCTTGACCTGTTCAGCCAGAAGCGCCCCCAGCTTGTCGCCGGGCATCAACAAAAGCGCGCCCACGACAAGGCCCACAACGGCCACCAAGATGAACAGGGTACGTATCAGCCATTTCATCGAACTGCTCTCCGCCTTTTTTGGCTTGTGTTTTTGGTATCATTCAAACCCACGGCTGCATTTGCAAGGGGAACCAATCCAAACTATATGCGGCCGCATGAGTAGCAATCCGCCAAACCTCCGCCCCGACCTTGCCCCGTCTGCCCGGATCACCGACACGCCGCGTTCAGGCCAGCCGACCATTGGTATGGTCTCATTGGGCTGCCCCAAAGCGCTGGTAGACAGCGAGCGCATCCTGACCAGGCTGCGCGCCGAAGGGTACGGCATTTCACCCGATTATTCCGGGGCCGATGCCGTGATTGTGAACACCTGCGGGTTTCTGGACAGCGCCAAGGCCGAATCTCTGGACGCCATCGGCGAGGCTCTGGTCGAAAACGGCAAGGTCATCGTTACTGGCTGTCTGGGGGCAGAGCCGGACTATATCCGGGAACACCACCCGCGCATCATGGCGGTCACCGGCCCGCATCAATACGAGCAGGTTCTAGACGCAGTTCATGTGGCGGTGCCGCATGATCCGGACCCATTCGTGGACCTGTTGCCCGCCAGCTCGGTGCAGCTGACTCCGCGGCATTATAGCTATCTCAAGATCTCGGAGGGCTGTAACCACAAGTGCAAGTTCTGCATCATCCCCGACATGCGCGGCAAGCTCGTCAGCCGTCCGGCCCATGCGGTGCTGCGCGAGGCCGAAAAGCTGGTCGACAACGGCGTGCGCGAGTTGCTAGTGATCAGTCAGGATACCTCGGCCTATGGGTTGGACCGGAAATACGATGTGAACCCGTGGAAGGACCGCGAGGTGCGCAGCCATATCACCGATCTGGCGCGCGAATTGGGGCAGCTCGATGCCTGGATTCGGCTACACTATGTCTACCCCTACCCGCATGTGCGCGAGTTGATCCCGCTGATGGCAGATGCGGGCTGCAACGTGCTGCCCTATCTGGATATCCCCTTTCAGCATGCGCACCCGGATGTGCTGAAGCGCATGGCCCGTCCGGCCGCAGCCGCCAAAACACTCGATGAGATCAAAGCCTGGCGCGAGATCTGCCCGGACATCACTCTGCGCTCGACCTTTATCGTCGGCTATCCGGGCGAGACCGAGGCTGAATTCCAGACCCTGCTGGACTGGATGGACGAAGCGCAATTGGATCGTGTTGGCTGTTTTCAGTACGAAAACGTTGATGGCGCGCGCTCGAACGATCTGCCCGATCATGTGGCCCCTGAGGTCAAGCAGGACCGATGGGACCGTTTCATGGAGAAAGCGCAGGCGATCTCTGAAGCCAAACTGGAAGCCAAGGTCGGTCAGACCCTCCAGGTCATCGTGGATGAGGTCGATGACGAGGCCGCCACCTGCCGAACCAAGGCCGACGCGCCCGAGATTGACGGCAACCTTTTCATTGATGAGGGGTTCGAAACCCTCAAACCCGGAGACCTCGTTACGGTCGAGGTCGATGAAGCGGGTGAGTATGACTTGTGGGGCAAACGGGTTTGAACACCCCTAACCCTAAGATCTGACAACTACAAATAAGCTGGGGCAAGCGTGAGCCGAGTTTATTGGCGCTTGCCCGCCAAAGCCGCGATGCTGAACTCGACACGGGTTGGAGGGTTTCATGTTTCGGTTTCCGAAGATTTCATCGCATTTCAAATTGCTGGCGGTGGCGGCCATGATGCTGGCGCCTCCGGTCGCGGCGCAGCACGCGCATAGCGGCGCGGTCACGATCTTGTCAGTCGGTGGCAACAAGCTGGTGATTTACACGCGCAGCAAACACTTTGTTCACTGGCATCACGCGGCTCCGGTCCTCAAACACAAGGTCAAACTGGGCAAGCGTGTCCTGCATCCGCGTCGTAAACTGGTTCTCAAGCATCACAGGCCGCGGCATCTGAAACACAGATCATTTGGTCTGCGCCACAGGATACATCGCAGGTTTCGCTGAGCGCTCCACGGCGTTTCAAGCGTAGCTTAAGGCGGTCTAGATCAGGCCGATCAGCGCTACGGCCCAGGCAATCCCAGCGGCAATCGCTGTCAATGCAACAGCTGCGCTCGCAGCATCTTTGGCCTGTCCCGCCAGCGGATGATGGTCGGTCGAGGTATAGTCGACCGCCCGCTCGATGGCCGTGTTGAACAGCTCGGCCACGAGCACGAGGACGCCCATGACAAGGATCAACGCACGCTCGGCCCCGCTGATCGGCAGCCACACCGCAAGCACCGCCGAGATCAGGTTGGCATAGCCCCAGACGCGAAAAGAATACTCATCCCGCCAGGTGGCGACCAATCCTTGCCAGCTCCATTTGGTGCGGTCCTTTAGGCGGGAAAAGAAATTGAGCATGGGTCCTCGGGCGATTGCTTTCGTGCCGTTCTGAAGGGTTGGCAAGCGCAGTGCAATGGGCAAGAAAAAACCGCCCCAAGGGCGGCATCCACTTCGTTTGATGTGCAGACGGCCCGCATTGGGGCCGCCTGCAAAACCTTTATTGTATCGGGTCACAGACAGTCTGGCCTGCTTCGGTTGTTGCCAGCTGATACCCGCCCGGGCAGCTTGGTGTGCCAGCTTTATCATAGCTCGGCTGAACGTATACTGGGGTCGGTTCTTCCTGCTGCGCACAAGCAGTCAGGATCAGAGCAAACGCACCAACGGCGGCAAACTTCAGTTTCATGTCCATCATTCCTTTATTACTTTGCTGATATTGCCCAATTTTCGGGGCCACGACCAGAATACGGGCTGACAAGCAATCTGGCAACAGAATCAATCACAAAACCGTGAAACGCAGCGATTCCATGCCAGCATGACCAGCAAATTGCGACCTACTCGCCAAGACAGGCTACCTTTTTCGAAACATAACCCTAGACTTTTTTCAGACATCAGCCAAAGGACGGAGTAGCCAAATGTCTCAATCCCCGATCATCGCCCAAGACTCGCCCATTCCCGTCGAGGTCGAAGAAGGGAAAAGCTATTTCTGGTGCTCCTGCGGCCAGTCTAAGCGGCAACCTTTCTGCGATGGCTCCCACAAAGGCAGCACGTTCGAGCCAGTCAAATACACCGCTGAGGCCAGCAAAAAGGTGTTCTTCTGTGGGTGTAAACATACGTCCAAGCAACCCCTGTGCGACGGGTCGCATTCCAAGCTCTGAAAGGCATTTCAGGTCCTGAGACTTCAGGCCTGTTCTGTTTGCGCGGCCTTGAGCGCGGCAAATTTCGCCCGATTCGGACAGGTCTGCGGTGCGTCTGTGCCCGCGGCCTGCCGATCCATCCATTCGGGGCAATCCTGCGCAGATGAGCACCCCCGGCAGAACTGGATCATCTCGGCCCATTCCTCTTGGCTGAGCTTACCGGACCGATGCGCATGAACAAGGTCTGCACCGGTTGTCTGCCCCATGCGCAGGACCAGACGGAAATGGGTCATGATGTTTCCCAGATGCGGCATCCCACTAACCCGCTCTAGGGCATCAGTTTGTGCAGCAAGTCTCGGTTGCGGCAATATTCAGGGGTCCGGCCTAGAGACGATGCTTGAGCCAGCAGCGTTTGGCAATTGTCGGGATTAGGGCAATCGGTGCAGCGCAGTACTGCGTCTGAAAGCTGGTCCATAGACACATCGCCCCGGATAGTGGCTTCCTCCAGATCGACATCCAGCATGTTTGCCATGTCGTCCACCAAACCGGCATGCAATCGCAGTGATTTCAGGCTGGGCATGTTGCGTCCTTTCCCTGTCGCGCTGGCAAACAGGGTAGCAAGCATGGACCATAGGACTTTGATTCAGGTCAAATTGGGGCGCTGATCCGGTCCAGATAGGTGCGCGTGGCGTCCTGAACACGACGAAAGCGGTCTCCGCCCAGTTTCTTGCCGCCATACCAGCGGGTGACGATGATCACGTGATTGCGCAGCCCCTCACGCTCCAACATACGTAGGATCACCATGCCAGCGCCGCTTTCGCCATCATCGGCCTTTAGCCCGCCAGTCGGCAAAACCGCCGCCCATGTATTATGCGTGGCCTTGGCATAGCTTTTGTCCGAACGCAGCGCGTCCAGCACCGCATCAATCTTGGCCCGCGATTCGACATGCGCGCCCGAGACCGCGTATTTCGAGCCCCGATCCGTCAGGACGACCCCCATCCGAAACACGTCCGTCATTGGGTCAATCCAAGCTGCCGGGCCGTTTCCTGAACGATCTGCACGCGCTGCGCGTTGGGCGGATGTGTGCTGAGGAACTTGTCAGCGGGATCCGGAATGCGGTCGAAATACTTGGCACCGACCAGAGGGTTATATCCGGCATTATAGGTAATGATGGTACCCAGTTGATCGGCCTCAAGCTCGAAGGTCTGGACATAGGCCTGCACACCCACTTTAGCACCCAGTTTCTGCGCCTCTTCAATCTCGGCGTCGCTGCCGCCGCGAAGCCGCGCCAAGTCTCCGAATTTCGCGGCACTGGCGCTGGCGTTTTCGCTTTGACGGGCGATATGACTCAGAACGTGATGCGCCGTCTCATGGCCCATGACAAAGGCCAGCTCATCCGCGTTCTGGGCAGACTGGATCATCGAGCGGGTAAAAATGATCACCGGCTGGTTTTTGTCGTCCAGTGTTTGAAACGCATTGGCCGGAGCCTTGGGGTTCAAGTCTACCAGAATCCGGAAGTCGCAGTTCTGCCCTTTTGAGGTACGCAGACATTGCGCGCGTGCTTCGTCACCGATTGCCTGGCTCACCTCACGGAAGGTCTCAACCGTCACGGGCGCGTCCGAGGCCTCCCACTCGGCGACGGATTGCTCACGCAGGGTTTCTGCGCTGCATGCCGCCAGAAACAGTGCAATCACCAGAAGAATGAGTCGACGCATCACGTTTCCTTCAAGCGGTCAGGCCTTAAGGGGAACATAGCGCGCGCGTGACGGCACGACCATACCCGGATCGCGCCCAAACGACTTGCATTGCGAGGCGGTCGCGCGCACTCTGAACTCATGTTTTCGATTGAGCATGAATTCGACTCGACGGTGATTACTCTGGTGGATGAAGGCGACAAGCCTTTGAACGAGGACGTTGTCATCAACAGCTTCGCGGAATGCGTGACACTGGAGCAATTTGATCCCCGCACCGGTGAGGTCCAGAAAATAACGCTGTCGCCTGAACAGGTGCGTGATCTGGCAGCCGCGCTGGACCTGCCCGAAGGCGTCTATCAGATTCGCGAAACGCAGGATTAAGACCCCCAGAGCGCGCGCATGGACGGCGACACGCCGATGCCTTAGATATCCCAAGTGTAGCCATTCAAACTCCTTTTCCGCAGGACGCATCGACCGGGCGGAAAAGACCCAGCGACCTTGTCCTGCCCCTTGAAACCCAAGCCGTGGCAACCAAAATACAAACCGCTGATGTAAAGGAAGTTAACATATGTCCCTGAAAAACCCCGCCGCGCTGGAATTTCTGCAGGTGCGCCGCTCTCGTCCGGCAAAAACGCTGATCGCTCCGGCTCCGACGCGGGATGAGCTGTTGCCGCTGCTGACCGCAGCCGCGCGCAGCCCTGATCATGGCAAGCTTGAGCCTTGGCGCTTCATCGTGCTGGAAAAAGGCGCCATGGCGCGTCTGGCCAGCCTGACCGAGGACTGCGGCACCGCTTTGGGCAAAAGCCCCGAAGACATCGCAAAGGCGCGCAGCCAGTTCGATTTGGGACATCTGGCGGTGGCCGTGATCGAGGTTCAGAAACCGTCCGAGAAAATCCCCACCATCGAACAGACCTATTCGGCGGGAGCGGTCTGTCTGGCGTTGTTGAACGCGGCATTGGCCGCAGGATGGGGCGCCAACTGGCTGTCCGGCTGGCAGACCCATGACCGTGCCTTCTGCCAAAAGGCATTTGGGCTGGCCGACAATGAGAGCGTCGCAGGCCTGATTCATATCGCCACCGAAGGCAGCGCCCCGCCCGAGCGTCCACGGCCTGATGTTGCCGCCCTGACGGAATGGGTCGCGGAATGATCATCCTCAACGCGTTTTTTGCAGCGCTGGGTCAGATCGGAGACCCAAAATTCCGCTCTGTCCTGTTTCGGGGTATCGGGCTGACAATCCTGTTGCTGATCCTAGCCTGCGCGGGCGCGATCTGGTTCATCAATTCGCTATCCGGCAACGAGATTTCACTGCCTTTCGTCGGCACGGTTTCGTGGCTGAACGACGTGCTGAACTACTCGGGTATTTTACTGGTGCTGGTGTTGCCGGTGTTCCTGATGGTGCCGGTCGCCTCGGCCATCACCTCGATCTTTCTCGAGGACGTGGCCCAGGCCGTTGAGGACAAGCACTATCCAACCCTGCCCAAAGCCCCAAGGATACCGGTCTCCGAGGCCGTCATGGATGCGTTGGGATTTTTGGGCGTTCTGATCCTGGCCAATATTCTGGCCCTGATCCTCTACGCGATCTTCCCACCCTTCGCGCCCTTCATTTTCTGGGCGATGAACGGGTTTCTGCTGGGTCGAGAGTACTTTACGCTGGCTGCCATGCGCCGTTTGGGCCGTGACGGGGCACGCAAGCTACGCGCCAAACACGTCACCACCATCTGGGCGGCAGGAACGCTTATGGCAATCCCGCTTTCCGTTCCTTTGGTGAACCTTGTGATCCCGATCCTCGGGGCGGCCACGTTCACCCATATCTACCACAAGCTTTCGGACACCTGAGGTTAACGCGGCTCCAACTGGTTCAACCAGTCGAAGTCGCGCACAGAAATCGCGCCTGATAGGATGATCCCGGCGATGATCGCCCATAGAATGATCGAAATGCCGGTGGTGATCCACATCTTCTTTTTCATGTGATGCTCTTCCGGCGCACCCGCATGGGTGCCCGGAACGATATCCCCCAGATCGCCCTGCGTCTTGATACGAATAGGCAGAACGATCAGCAGCGTCATGAACCAGATGACAGCAAACAGAACCAAAGCGGCAGTGATAGTCATGTCAGGCCCTCCGGGCTGGCGTTACACCTGTTCCAACTCGACCAGGCAACCGTTGAAATCTTTGGGGTGCAAGAACAGCACCGGTTTGCCATGGGCGCCGATCTTGGGTTCACCCGAGCCAAGGACGCGCGCGCCGGTTTCCTTAAGATGGTCACGCGCGGCGATGATATCGTCGACCTCGTAGCAGACGTGGTGGATACCTCCGGCGGGGTTCTTTTCCAGAAACCCGTTGATCGGGCTGTCATCACCCAGCGGATACAGAAGCTCGATTTTCGTGTTGGGCAATTCGATGAAGACGACCGTCACACCATGATCGGGTTCATCCTGAGGCGCGCCCACCTTGGCGCCCAGCGCATTGCGGTATTGATCCGATGCGGCCTCAAGGTCCGGAACGGCGATGGCAACGTGGTTCAGGCGTCCAATCATGATAGTCTCCTCTGTCCTGCGTTGCTTGGGTTATGGGGGCTGCCCGGTCAAAGAACAAGTGCGCCAAATTGCCCGTTAACCCTGTGTTAGCCAGAAGTTCCTAGCGTGAGGCATCTGCTGGATAGGAGAGCTGCCATGGACGATTCGGGACCATTGACCACCATTGCCACACCCACCGCGACCCGGCCGTTGCGGGGACAGACCATTCTGGTTGTCGAAGACAGCCGATACTCCTGCGACGTGATCCGCCTGATGTGCCTGCATAGCGGCGCCCGGATCCGGCGCGCAGATTGCCTGAAATCGGCCCGACGTCACCTGCAAATCTATCGCCCCTCGATTATCGTCGTCGATATGGGGTTGCCGGATGGCTCGGGCGCCGATCTGATTGCCGAACTGACGCAGGCTACCCCTCGGATCGGCGTGATCCTTGGCATGTCCGGCGATGACTGCACCCGCGAACAGGCGATGCAGGCCGGGGCAGATGGATTTCTGGATAAACCAATCAAATCCATGGCCTTCTTTCAAAGAACCATTCTCGAGCTGCTGCCCGAAGACCGCCGCCCCAGCGAACTACACGCGGTCCGGGATGAGCAGATCCATCCAGATCCCCTCGCCTATCAGGACGACATGGCCCATATCGCCGATGTGCTGGCCGGTCCGAATGATCACCGCACATTGGACTATGCAGCCCAGTTTCTCGGCAGCGTCGCGCGTGAGGCCAATGATCTGGTCTTGATCAAGGCGGCACAGGACCTTGCCGCGTCGCGCTCCGAGGGCACGCCGATCACCGCACGCGCCGCGCAAGTCGCCGGGATCGTTCAGGACAGATTGCAGCAGAAAGAGGCTATCTGAATTGATCACCGCCTATTTCATCACCGCATCGCTGTTGTGTTTGTGGATATACCGACAGGCCCGAAACTCGGCTCGGACCATCCGGGCGAAACGGGTCGGAGTGGCCAATCCTCTGGACTAAAGTGTGGCAGGGTATTCGTGTCGCAGGCTTAACCCGAAGCGATCTAGGTCAGGTTTGCTTGATGCGCTGAGCGACACCACCATCGCGGGAAGGTCACTGGCATATCAGGGGATTGAGGTGGCGAGACAGAACCGAAATACAAACGCAGTCTTGCCCCGGTGATCGACGCGATCAGGTGATACGCACTTAAAGCTTTGTTTCACCCCCTCAAAAGCAAACCGCCCGCTTGAAGCGGGCGGTAGTCTCTTTATTCCTGTGGGATGATACGAAGGCCCAGCTCCATCAATTGATCCGAGCTTGGATCGGACGGCGCATCCATCATCAAATCTTCGGCGCGTTGGTTCATCGGGAACATCATGACCTCGCGAATATTGGCCTCATCCGCCAACAGCATCACGATCCGGTCGATACCCGCAGCACAACCACCGTGTGGCGGCGCGCCGTAGTGGAACGCGTTGAACAGGGCGCCAAATCGGGATTTCACTTCGTCCTCACCGTAGCCTGCCAACTCAAATGCTTTCAGCATGATTTCCGGCTTGTGGTTCCGGATCGCGCCAGAAACCAGCTCATACCCGTTGCAGGCCAGATCGTATTGATAACCACGCACGTCCAGAGGATTGCCGTTCAGCGCCTCCATACCGCCCTGCGGCATCGAGAACGGGTTGTGTTCAAAGTCGATCGCGCCGGTTTCCTCGTCCTGCTCGTAAATCGGGAAATCCACGATCCAGGCAAAGGCAAAACGATCTTTCTCAGTCAGGCCCAGCTCATCACCGATCACATCACGCGCCTTGCCAGCGACCTTTTCAAAGGCCTTGGGCTTGCCCCCAAGGAAGAACGCCGCATCGCCGACGCCCAGACCCAGTTGCTGACGGATCGCCTCGGTCCGTTCGGGGCCGATATTCTTGGCAAGCGGGCCAGCGGCCTCCATCCCTTCGCCCTGATCGCGCCAGAAGATGTAACCCATCCCCGGCAGACCCTCTTTCTGGGCAAACGCGTTCATACGGTCACAGAACTTGCGGCTACCGCCAGTCGGCGCTGGGATGGCGCGGATTTCGGTGCCTTCCTGCTCCAACAGCTTCGCGAAAATCGCGAAGCCAGACCCGCGGAAGTGGTCGGAGACCACTTGCATTTTAATAGGGTTCCGAAGGTCGGGCTTGTCACTGCCATACCACAGGGCCGCGTCCTTGTAGGAAATCTGCGGCCAGTCCTGATCCACCTTACGGCCGCCACCGAACTCTTCGAACACGCCAGTCAAAACGGGCTGGATCGTGTCGAACACGTCCTGCTGTTCGACAAACGACATCTCAAGATCAAGCTGGTAGAAATCGGTCGGCGAACGATCAGCGCGCGGATCTTCGTCACGGAAGCACGGCGCGATCTGGAAATACTTGTCGAAGCCCGACACCATGATCAGCTGCTTGAATTGCTGCGGCGCCTGCGGCAGTGCATAGAACTTACCCGGATGCAGACGCGAGGGCACCAAAAAGTCGCGCGCGCCTTCGGGCGAGGACGCGGTGATGATCGGCGTCTGATACTCGCGGAAACCCTGATCCCACATGCGGCGACGCATTGATGCCACAACGTCCGAGCGCAGGGTCATATTCTGCTGCATCGCCTCGCGGCGCAGGTCGAGGTAGCGATAGCGCAGGCGGGTTTCCTCGGGGTATTCCTGATCGCCGAACACCATCAGCGGCAGTTCGTCGGCGGCACCCAGAACCTCAAGCTCTCGCACGTAAACCTCGATCTCGCCAGTTGGCAGTTTCGGGTTCACCAGATCGGCGTCACGCGCTTTGACGGTGCCGTCGATGCGGATACACCATTCCGAGCGAACTTTTTCAAGCTCGGCAAAAGCCGCGCTGTCGCCATCGCAGAGAACTTGTGTCACACCGAAATGGTCGCGCAGGTCGATGAACAGCACGCCGCCATGATCTCGGACCCGATGCACCCAACCGGACAGGCGGACGGTTTCACCGACATTGGCGGCGGTCAGAGCGGCGCAGGTGTGGCTGCGATAGGCGTGCATGGAATATCCCTTCGGGCGCAGAATTCGTCGCGCCGATACACCCTGTCAGGCTTGGAAAGTCAAGGCAGGTCGCGCCGTCAAAACGGCCTTTGAACGTTGCCGGAATAGAAATACACGCCCAGACCCACGGCAAAGATGATATTCCCTGCAATCGCGTGCAGCAGCACCGCGTAGAAGAAGGACCCTCGTTTGCGATAGGCCCAGCTGAACAGCAGGCCGCCAACAAAAGTCATGACGGCGACGATCCAGCTCCAGTACATCAGATGGGCGAAGGAAAAGATGGCCGCGTTCAGGAGGTCGGCCTTGCGGCCTTCAGGCAGGACCCCATGGTAGCGGCGGTAAAACAGCGGACGGAACAACAGCTCTTGCGGTAGCGCAGACAGTAGCGGATAGCCGACCCAGATAAAGGCCAGCATCTCGGGCCGGTGCATCAAAAGGAAAAAGGCGGCATCCGGGCGGGTCAGGTAGATAAGAGCAATGCAGAACAGTGCGGTAGCTGTCGTGAACGCGACCAGTTCACGGACCGACCAGTTTGCCCAATTGTAGCGAAGTTCGGCCCATTGGAAGCCCGGTGTGGCATGCAACAGGACAATGCCCAGCCCAGTGAATGCAAACAAAGCCGGGAACATCCAGTTGGGCGGGAACAGGACTGCAATCAGCAGAGGGACCGCAACGAAGAACGCACCGAACTCAAGCCGCAGACGCCCCATCGCCACCGGTCGGTGATCCAACGCGCTGTCGTTGCTCATAGTGCCACCAGCTTTGCGGGGATTAGGCCGCGCAGAGAGTTGCCCATATAAATCGCCTTGGCGGAACTCAGATCATTCATGGTTAGAACGGCCTCGGCCCAACCCTCCTCCAAAAGCTGTTCGCGCAGAATGCCCGGCAAAAGACCGCAGGACAGAAGGGGAGTAAGCCTGCGCCCGTCCGGCATTTCAATGAACAGATTGGTGATGGTTCCTTCGCACAGCTCTTCCCGCTCGTTGAGGAACATCAGCTCGTCAATGCCATCCGGCAGGGAGGCTCGGGCAGAATCGTAGACAGTGCGGCGCGTGGTTTTGTGCTGCAACCATATGTCGTCCGAGTTCAGCCGGGTCTGAGAAATCCCCAACCGCCAGATCTCAGGATTGCCAGCTAACGCGGCCGTGGTCAGGTCAAAGCCTCCATGGACATCCATGGTCAACCGACACCGCAAGGGGGCATCGCTAGTAGCGCCGGACAATATCGCAAGCACCGCATTGCGGTCGAAGGACAGCGCCAAGTCCTTTGCCGTACGTGCCATGCGGTCAAGGTGCCGATCACGCCGCACGAAGCCCTGATCGGGGTGAAAGCCAAGGGTTTCGATCAGGCGGAAATCAGGCTCAACTGGCGGGCGAATCGGGCTTTCCATAGTGCCTCCTCGTATTCAGATGGGGCTGTGCTGTCCCAAACCACGCCGCCGCCGACATTCAGGGTGGCGTTTCCATCGTCCATCATCAGTGTGCGGATGGCGACGTTGAATTCCGACCGGCCATCCGGCGCGGCCCAGCCGATAGTTCCGCAATAGATATCACGCGCCCAGGGCTCCAGCTCGGACAGGATCTCCATCGCACGGATCTTGGGCGCGCCGGTGATGGAACCACAAGGGAACAGAGCCGTGATGATGTCGGACAGCCCGGCCCCGACCTGCAGCTGCGCCCGCACCAGCGAGACCATCTGATGCACCGTAGCATAGGTTTCGACCTTGAACAGCTCGGGCACGTGAACCGAACCGGGCAGCGCCACGCGGCTGATATCGTTGCGCAGCAGGTCAACGATCATCAGGTTCTCGGCCCGGTTCTTCTCATCCGAGGACAGGAAGTTGCGGCGGCGGGCATCTTCTGCCATGTCCTCACTGCGCGGTTGGGTGCCCTTCATGGGCCGCGTTTCGATCCGGCCAGTCTCATCCGTGCGGAAGAACAGCTCGGGCGAGCGGCTTAGAAGGTCCGGCAGACCGTCCTGTTGAACCAGTGCTCCGTGGCCGACCGGTTGGCCGGACGTCAGCGCCGCGTAGAGCGCCGCGCTCTCCCCATCGACCTGCAGATCAATCGGGAAGGTCAGGTTCGCCTGATAAATATCCCCTGCCCCGATAGCATCATGCACTGCCCGGAAGGCCTGACTGTAGCGTGCTTCATCCCAACGCGGCTGAAACGCGGATACGCCGCCTTGCGCTTTGGGTAGCGCGCCTTGATCCGGTGCGTCATAGACGCCGAAACACAGCAGCGGCAGTTTCCGTTCACGCGGCAACAAACCAAGCAGCCGAGGTTCCAGCACATAGCCCAGCTCATAGCTGGCATAACCAGCCAGCCAACTACCCGCCGCGCGCGCGTCATCGAGGGCCGCCAACGCCTGTGGCACCTCGTCCGCGGCATCCGCCCGGATGATGTGGGATGGCCGGTCGAACCGGGTTCCCGGACCGGCAGGTCCCTGATCAAAACGAATACGCAAGTGCATCCTCATAAGCCGTGATGCGCGATATAGAGAATACTCTGCCAAGGGAAAGGGGGGAAAGCGGCAATTTCACCTCTGTTCCCGATACCTCTTGCACCTTTTCGCGCGGTCCCTATAACGCAGGACAATTTGGGCGCTGGGGCGGTGCCCTGACTCGCTGACAATCGAAGGAACAAGGCCATGCCGAGAAGAACCGACATCCAGTCGATCATGATCATTGGGGCGGGTCCCATTGTTATCGGACAAGCCTGCGAGTTTGACTATTCCGGTGCTCAGGCATGTAAGGCGCTGCGCGAGGAAGGGTACCGGGTCATTCTGGTGAACTCGAACCCGGCGACGATCATGACCGATCCGGGTCTGGCCGACGCGACGTATATTGAGCCGATCACTCCCGAAGTGGTCGCCAAGATCATCGAGAAAGAGCGCCCCGATGCCCTGCTGCCGACCATGGGCGGTCAGACCGGCCTGAATACCTCGCTCGCGCTGGAAGAGATGGGTGTGCTGGACAAGTTCGGCGTCGAGATGATCGGCGCCAAGCGCGACGCCATCGAAATGGCCGAAGACCGCGCCCTGTTCCGCGAGGCGATGGACCGGCTGGGCCTTGAGAACCCCAAGGCGACCATCGTGACCGCCCCCAAGCGCGAAGACGGCTCCACCGATCTGGATGCTGGCGTGCAGATGGCATTGGATGAGCTGGAAGAGATCGGCTTGCCTGCCATTATCCGCCCTGCTTTTACCTTGGGCGGCACAGGCGGCGGTGTGGCCTATAACCGCGAGGACTACATCCATTTCTGCCGCTCGGGCATGGATGCCTCGCCGGTCAATCAGATTCTCGTCGACGAAAGCCTGCTGGGTTGGAAAGAATACGAGATGGAGGTGGTGCGCGACACTGCCGACAACGCGATCATTGTATGTTCCATCGAAAACGTCGATCCGATGGGCGTGCATACGGGTGACTCGATCACTGTGGCCCCTGCCCTGACCCTGACCGACAAGGAATACCAGATCATGCGCAACGGCTCGATCGCCGTTCTGCGAGAGATCGGTGTCGAAACCGGCGGGTCGAACGTACAATGGGCGATCAATCCCGAAGATGGTCGCATGGTCGTGATCGAGATGAACCCGCGTGTATCGCGCTCATCCGCTCTGGCCTCCAAAGCGACCGGTTTCCCGATTGCCAAGATCGCCGCGAAACTAGCCGTCGGCTACACGCTGGACGAGTTGGACAACGACATCACCAAAGTCACGCCCGCGTCGTTCGAGCCGACCATTGACTATGTCGTCACAAAGATCCCGAAATTCGCCTTCGAGAAATTCCCGGGGTCTGAGCCCTACCTGACCACCGCGATGAAGTCGGTAGGTGAGGCAATGTCCATCGGTCGCACCATCCACGAATCGATGCAAAAGGCGCTGGCTTCGATGGAATCGGGTCTGACCGGTTTTGATGAGATCGAAATACCCGGCCTGAACGTCGGCGTTTGGGAAGAAGCGGACGACAAGGCTGCCGTGATCAAAGCGATCAGCCAGCAGACCCCAGACCGCCTGCGCACCATCGCGCAGGCCATGCGTCATGGTCTTTCCGATGATGAGATTTTCGGCGTTACCAAATTCGACCCTTGGTTCCTGGCCCGCATCCGCGAGATCATCGAGGCCGAACGCCAGGTCCGCAAAGACGGCCTGCCGGTCACCGAGGACGGCATCCGAAAACTGAAAATGCTGGGCTTCACCGACGCACGTCTGGGCAACCTGACTGGCCGTGACGAAGACAACGTCCGCCGCGCCCGCCGCAATCTGGGCGTAAAGGCCGTGTTCAAACGCATTGACACCTGCGCCGCCGAATTCGAAGCGCAGACACCTTATATGTACTCGACCTACGAAGCTCCGATGATGGGTGAAGTCGAGTGTGAGGCGCGTCCAAGCGACCGCAAAAAGGTCGTCATCCTCGGCGGTGGTCCGAACCGGATCGGTCAGGGCATCGAGTTCGACTATTGCTGCTGTCACGCCTGCTTCGCACTGACCGACGCGGGTTATGAGACCATCATGGTCAACTGCAACCCTGAGACGGTTTCGACCGACTATGACACCTCGGACCGTTTGTACTTCGAGCCGCTGACTTTTGAGCATGTCATGGAAATCCTGACGAAAGAGCAGGAAAACGGCACGCTGCACGGCGTCATCGTTCAGTTCGGCGGTCAGACTCCGTTGAAACTGGCCAACGCGCTTGAGGCC
Source organism: Ruegeria sp. CL3 (assembly GCF_056536505.1). NCBI lineage: Bacteria > Pseudomonadati > Pseudomonadota > Alphaproteobacteria > Rhodobacterales > Roseobacteraceae > Ruegeria > Ruegeria sp. CL3. The sequence goes on from NZ_JBQFPT010000002.1 coordinate 292,254, forward strand.
GAAGGCATTCCGATCCTCGGCACCACGCCCGACGCGATCGACCTGGCCGAAGACCGTGAACGCTTCCAGGCGCTGGTCAACGAGCTGGGCCTGAAGCAGCCGAAAAACGGCATCGCTTCGACCGATGAACAGGCGCTTGAGATCGCCGAAGAAATCGGCTTCCCGCTGGTGATCCGCCCTTCTTACGTTCTGGGTGGCCGCGCGATGGAGATCGTGCGCGATATAGATCAGCTGCGGCGCTACATCAACGAGGCCGTTGTGGTCTCGGGCGACAGCCCAGTTCTACTGGACAGCTATCTGGCGGGCGCGGTGGAGCTGGACGTCGATGCGCTGTGCGATGGCACCGACGTTCACGTTGCGGGCATCATGCAACACATCGAAGAGGCGGGCGTTCACTCGGGTGACTCGGCCTGTTCGCTGCCGCCCTATTCGCTTTCGAAAGAGATCATCGAACAGATCAAAGAACAGGCGTTCAAACTGGCCAAAGCGTTGAACGTGGTCGGCCTGATGAACGTTCAGTTCGCAATCAAGGATGGTGAGATCTACCTGATCGAAGTAAACCCGCGCGCCTCGCGTACCGTTCCCTTCGTCGCCAAAGCCACCGACAGCGCGATTGCGTCCATCGCAGCGCGGGTCATGGCGGGTGAGAAACTGGCGGACTTCCCGAAACGCCCGCCCTACAAAACAGTCGACGACAGCAAGATCGCCGACCAGATGACGCTGGCCGACCCGGACATGCCGTGGTTCTCGGTGAAAGAGGCCGTGCTGCCCTTCGCCCGCTTCCCCGGCGTCGACACCATTCTGGGCCCGGAAATGCGCTCGACTGGTGAGGTCATGGGCTGGGATCGCGACTTCCCGCGCGCCTTCCTGAAGGCACAGATAGGCGCTGGCATGGTGCTGCCGTCATCGGGCCGCGCATTCATCTCGATCAAGGACGCCGACAAAGGGCCGGACATGTTGGAGGCCGCGCGCGTTCTGGTCGATCAGGGCTTTGAACTGGTCGCCACACGCGGCACGCAAACCTGGTTGGACACGCAGGGCGTACCTTGCGAAGTGGTCAACAAGGTCTATGAGGGACGCCCCGATGTGACTGACCTGATGAAAGACGGCGGTGTTCAGCTGGTGATGAACTCAACCGAAGGCGCACAGGCGGTGGAAGACAGCCGGTCGATCCGCTCAATCGCTCTGTATGACAAGATCCCCTATTTCACCACCGCCGCCGCCAGCTACGCAGCAGCGTTGGCGATCAAGGCGCAGGCCGAAGGTGACGTCGAGGTGAAATCGCTGCAGGGCTGACCTGCAGCACCAAGGAAAAAGCAAAACCCCCGGTCGTTGACCGGGGGATTTCATTTAAGCAGCAACCGCTTGCCGTTTCTCATCTCGCTGAAAGAACAGCAGGTAGAAGACCGGGGCCGCGACCATGGTCAGGACCGTAGCAAAAGCCAGCCCGCCCATGATCGTAACTGCCATCGAGACGAAGAAAGCGTCGGTCAGCAGCGGGGCCATCCCAAGGATCGTTGTAATCGCCGCCAGCATCACCGGCCGCAGACGCGAGACGGATGCTTCGATGATCGACTCCTGCAGCGGTTTGCCCGTCGCGCGGACCAGGTCAATCTCTTCGACCAAAACGATACCATTCTTGATCAGCATCCCCGACAGGCTGAGCAGACCCAGAAGCGCCGTAAAGGTGAACGGCAGTCCGGTGCCCAGCAAACCGATCACCACACCGTTCACAGACATGGGAACCAAAAGCCAGATGATGACCGGTTGGCGGATTGCATTGAACAGCAGCACCGAGATCAGCACCATGATCAACAGGCTCAGTGGCAATTGCCTACCAAGGCTTTCCTGGGCATCGCCCGAGTCCTCGAACTCACCTCCCCATTCCATACGATAGCCGGGTGGCAGATCCATCTCTTCAATCGTTGCGCGCACCTCGGAATGCACCTGCGCTGCGGTCACATCTGGTAGGATATCCGCGCCAACGGTGATTGTCAGAACCCGGTTGCGCCGGTGGACCTCGGTGTTGAGCAACTGGTATTCGAACCCATCCACCATCTGTTCGATGGGCACGAATTGGCCCGACTGATCGGAATATACGACCTGATCGACAATCGAATAGTCACCCTCGGCAGGGCGGCGCAGAATGATCGGTATCAGGCGGTCACGCTCACGCAGGACACCTCCGGTGATGCCGTCGGTCGAGAATTGCAGCGTGGCCGCAATATCCTCACGCGATACGCCAGCCGTCTGCGCGCGTTCGGTCGCGTAGATCGGTTGCACCGCCAGCTCTTTCTCGCGCCAGTCATGATGGATGTTCAGCGCGTTCGGCGTAGCAGCCGCCATGCGTTGAACCGCTTCGTCAGCCAACTGCCGCAGCACGGCTGGGTCGCTACCCGAGAAGCGGGCTTGAATCGGCGTGCCTCCACCCGGACCAAAGACCAGCCGTTTGGTGCGAAACTCGCTTTCAGGGAACTGAGCCACCCCAAAGGCCTCAAGCTCGGCCTGTAGCGTTGGGATATCCTCGAGCGTTTCCGTCCGAATGATCATGTGACCATAGCTCGGGTTCGGGTCCTCAGCGCTGTAGGTCAGCATGAAACGGGTCGCGCCCTGCCCGACAAATGTGGTGACGGACACCACATCGTCACGTTCGGCCAGCCAATCCTCGACCACGGCCATATCTGCTGAGGTACGCGAGATTGGTGTGCCCTGAGGCAGCTTGTAGTGGACAAAGAACAGCGGCGTATTCGAATCCGGGAAGAACTGCTGCTTCATCAAGCCAAAGCCCGCATAACAAGCCACCGTCACAGAGATCAGCCCGGCCACAACGAGCCAGCGGAACCGCAACGCCCAGCGCAGGATCGCACCGTAAACACGGAAAAGAAGGCTGCCATAGGCGTCAACTTCACCCTCTTTGCCTTGCTTGAAGAAGTAATGCGCCAACATCGGGGTTACGGTGATTGCCAGAACCCAGCTAAGCAGCAATGAGATCCCGATAACTGCAAAGAGCGAGAACAGGAATTCTCCGGTCGCATCGGGGCTGAGACCGATGCCCGCAAAGGCCATGATGCCGATGACTGTGGCGCCCAGCAGCGGGATCTGCGTTTTCGAAGCCACCTCATCCGCCGCATCGCGCGAGGATTTGCCGCGTAGCATCGCGATCTGCATGCCCTCGGCCACCACGATGGCATTGTCCACCAGCATCCCCATCGCAATGATCAGGGCACCCAGCGAGATGCGCTCCATCTCAATCGAGAACAGCGCCATGAACAGTAGTGTCCCGACCACGGTCAGCAGAAGTGTCCACCCGACCACAACGGCAGCGCGCCATCCCATAAAGAGACCCAGAACAGCGACCACAATGATCACCGACATGGCGAGGTTCACAAGAAAGTCGTTCGAGGCTTGCTCGACCACCACATGCTGCTGGTAGATAGGCAGAATTTCCACGCCAAAAGGGATTTGCGTATCCAGTTCCGCAAATTTGGCATCCGCGCGTTTGCCGACTTCGACGATATTCTCGGCGGCCAAACCGGCAATGCCCAAAGTAAAGGCCTCGGTCCCATCGAAGCGGATCATGATATCTGGGTCGGTCTGACGGGCGCGGTAGACGTTGGACATGTCAAACAGGTTGATCACCTGTCCTTGCGAGCCGACGGACAACCCGGCGATGGCCGATACACTATCCGACCCTTCGGCTGTCAAAATGGTGGTGCGGTCGTTCTCGGACCGAACCGAGCCGGAGGAGTTGACCGAATCCGCGTTGGCAATTGCCTCGTTGATGGCTTGGATGGGGACGTTCTGGTTCACCGAGATGGACAGATCCGGTTCGATGAAGATCGCCTCTTGCGGCAAGCCCTGAACTTCGACATCGGCAACGCCGTCGACCGTTAACAGCTCACGCCGCAGAAAGGTCGCCAGTTCGTGCTTTTCAGCGTCCGAGAACCCTTCAGCAGTTACCGCATAGAACAAGCCGAACACGTCGCCGAAACCATCATTGACATAGGGCTGGTTTACACCGGATGGCAGGCCCCGCGCCGCATCGCGCACTTTGGCACGCAGGCGCGTCCAGATGGCGGGCAATTCGCTGCCGTCATATGTGGATTTGATCTCAACCTCGATCAGGGACTGCCCCGGCTGGTTCAACGAGGTGATCGTATCCACCTCACCCATTTGCTGGATCGCCGATTCCAGAGGTTCAGAGACTTCCAGCGCCACCTGCTCGGCCGTAGCGCCGGGGTATTGCGTGACGATCACTGCGTTTTTGATTGTAAAAGCCGGGTCTTCCAGGCGCCCCAGGGAAAGGAAGCCCCAAATACCGCCAAACAGGGCGATCAGGATGATCAGCCACGTGTAAAGCGGCCGGTCGATAGATGCGCGTGCAATTCTCATCCGCCCGCCCCTTAGTTCGAGAAGCCGGTGAAACGGCGCACGACTTGGCCGTCTGTCAACGCCGAACCGCCCGCGACAACAACCTCATCGCCATCTTCCAAGCCAGTTAGAACACGGACTTCGCCGGTCTGAGTCGGTTCGATGGTTACGGGTGCAAGGCGTACCGTGCCCTCATCTGCGCCAGCCGGAGAAAAGACCATCACGCCCAGTGCACCATCCGCGCCAGCGACGATGGCAGACGCCGGCAGAACGATCCCCGTGCGGCCATCCCTTACGTGTACGTTTACCGACACGGACGAGCCGGGCAGGATCTGCAGCCCCTCAGGCGGGGTCAGGCCGAACTGAATGCGGAAAGTCTGCCCAACACTTGAGGTCTCAGCGTCGAACTCGCGGATTTCCAGCGGGAAGACCTCGTCGCTTACGGGGAATTTTGCGGTGATCGTGATGTCATCCTGCTGCCCCGAGCGTTGGAACAGGATCTCGGGGACGTCCACCTCGATCCGCAGCTCCGACATATCGTGAATACGCACGATCGGCGTCCCCGCCGACACTGTTGTAAAAGCCTCAACTGCGCGACTTGACACAAGCGCGTCGAACGGGGCTGTCAGTGTCGCGTGTTCCAGCTCGTATTCCGCGTCGCGTACGGCGATAGCGGCCAGTTGCGCTTCGGTTTCGGAATCATCGACTGCCACTTGGCTGGCGGTAGTGCCGCGCAGCCGCGACAGGCGCGCGACGGTGCGGTCAGCCTGTTCTTTCTGCAGGCGGGCGCGATCCAGCCTGAGTTCAAATGGCTCCTGATCCAGACGGGCAATCAGACCGTCCTTTGGGATGACGAACCCCTCGGTGACGGGCATCTCGACAATCTGCCCCGGAACCTGAAAGGCCAAATCAACGGTCTGACGCGCAGCAACGCGGCCGAAAAACTGCCGTGTGAAACCCGGTGCCGTTTCCTGCACCTGCATTAGCTTGACCGGTTTCGCGGTCTCTTGCGCGACAAGCGGCGTCGCCAAAACGGCCAACAGAAGGCCCAGAGAAGTCAGCTGTTTCATTTCTTCAATCCCTCGGGAATTCCCGTTTTCAGTACGTTGTCACGAATCTTGCTCGCCATCCGGGCGAACTCGGCTGTTTCTTCTGCATTCAGGCCAGAGGCCTTGTGAAACAGATCTCCGGCTGCTGACACCAACATGTCACGCGCGCGCTCGCCTTGTTCGGTCAGCACCAGCAACCAGGCACGGCGATCGTTGGGATCGCGCTGGCGCGCCAGATAGCCGGCTTCTTCCAAAGCATCCGCAGTGGCCGTAATTGTGGATGGCACGCTGAGCATATCGGCTGCCAGAACACCCATTCGCTTGGGTTCATCCAGCTTGATCAGCATATGGCATTCCGGGTGGCTCAGGTCAGTTTCGATAGTGTCGAAGGTCTCTTCGAGTTTCCAATAGAGCGCATAGACGCCCATGATGGCCTGAATTTCTGGGCTCAGGCGGCCAAGCCTGTCGCTGATACTGTCTGACATTGAAGAGACTCCGAGACGTCGTTGCGGGTCATATACTTCAAATTATGAACTATTCAATAACTGAAGTGGAGAATCACCCTCCGGCCTAGCTTCCCTCGGGTAACCAAGACTTGATCAAATGCCCCTGTGACTGCATTTTGAGCAAACCCAAAACGTTCAGGACTTGCCATGTATATCCCTGCAATCACCGGTACAGGCGTTTTCACGCCCGAAAACGTCATCACCAATGCCGAGCTGGTGCAAGCCTTCAACGCCTATGCCGATAAGGTGAATGCAGAGAACGCCCAGGCCATCGAAGCCGGACAGATGGAGCCGATGCAGCATTCGTCCGAGGAGTTCATCGTCAAGGCGTCCGGCATCGAAAACCGCTATGTGATGGATAAATCCGGCGTGTTGGACCCCGACACCATGCACCCCGCTTTGCGCCAGCGCGGCGATGACGAGCCAGGGATCATGACCGAAATGGCGGTGGATGCCTGCAACAAAGCACTGGCGCAGGCTGGTCGGACGGCGGCAGATGTCGATCTGGTGATCTGCGCGGCCTCGAACCACGAACGGGCCTACCCGGCCATTGCCATCGAGATACAGCAGGCTTTGGGCATCAAGGGTTTTGGGTTTGACATGAATGTCGCATGTTCCTCGGCCACGTTTGGCATTCAGGCGGCAGCGGATATGGTGCGGTCGGGTTCAGTTCGGTCCGCATTGGTTGTGAACCCCGAGATATGCTCGGGCCATCTGGAATGGCGCGACCGGGATTGCCATTTCATCTTCGGCGATGTGGCCACGGCCACCCTGATCGAACGCATCGAAGACGCGCAAGGCCCGCATTTTGAGGTCCTGTCGACCCGCTGCGCCACCAGTTTCTCGAACAATATCCGCAACAATAACGGCTTTCTGCGCCGCTCGCGCCCTGATGGGATGATCGACCGGCGCGACATGCAGTTCATGCAGAACGGGCGCAAGGTCTTCAAGGAAGTACTGCCCATGGTCAGCCAGCATATCAGCGACCACATGGAGGCCGAAGGCATCGGCAGCGACGACCTGACACGTCTGTGGCTGCATCAGGCCAACAAGACTATGAACGATTTCATCGGCAAGAAGGTCCTTGGACGTGTCCCAGAGGCGGGTGAGCAACCCAACATCTTGCAGGACTATGCCAACACGTCCTCAGCCGGATCGATTATCGCCTTCTCCAAATACTCGGACGATCTTGAGGACGGGGATATCGGGCTGATCTGCTCATTCGGGGCTGGCTATTCGGTTGGCTCCGTAATTGTGAAACGGAAATCCTGATCTGACACTGTATAGTAGAAGCCGTCAGGTGGCGGTGCAAAAAGCACGTTCTAACAACGACCGCCCAAAGGCGCCTGGTGCCAACTCTTAACTGACGCTCTCTTCTTCGAGATGCAGTTTCATCTCGATCAGTACCTGCTGCAAAAGGCTGGTTTCCTTCAGCAGGCGCTTGGCTTCGTTGACGGTAATGATCCCGTCTTCGATGGCCGCCTGATACTCGGTCATCAGCATGGCAAACCGCTGGCTCAGGGCGATGACATCCGCGTTAACGCCACCTGTACGCGGGGAATCCGTATTGCGATCCCCGTAAGACAGGGTGATGTTCTTCAGATCCGCCAGTGCCGAGGTAACATGCGGATAGTTGGCCGCGTTCTCTAGCCGCGCCACCGCGTCAACGGGCATGAACCGATCCGCGTGTTCCGAGTTGTCCGAATAGTAGCGGCCGAGCGTTGCCTTTGATTTGCCTGTGATCTCGCACGCGGCTTCAATCCCGACATCTTTCACCAAGGCTTCGGTGTGTTTCTTAAGATAGGCCCCGATATCTGCCATAGTTCTACCTTTGCTACCTGCACGCGCCGCCCCTTCTGTCCGTTTTGGGGGAAAGCGTAGGGAAATTTCCCATAACCGAGTCATAATTGAAATGCCATAAATTAACTATCCCTCAGATATGCGAGGGTTTTGTGAGTGAGTGGCGGCCGTTCAGTGCCGGTAATGAGTAATCGTGAGGCAATATTGTTCAGCCTCACTCCGTTTTGGTCACATGTTGACCGACGGCGTCGCTGTTGCATGCGCAAGGTTCCATCCCCAAAGAGCATCTGCTCGGCCTCTGCAATGGTAACGGCGACGTCGCTTCCCCCTGCTCGATTGATGGCTTGTTCGATTGGCGTCCGCGCTTTAGACCCGCCGCATGGCAAAACTGTATTTCAACTACTCGACGATGAATGCGGGCAAATCGACCGTATTGCTGCAGGCCTCGCACAATTACCGCGAGCGCGGCATGAAGACCTATCTGATGACCGCCGCCGTGGACGGGCGCGCCGGTGTGGGGCGGATCGCCTCACGTATCGGGATTTCAGAAGAGGCCGATACCTTCCGCCCGGAGGATGACGTTTTTGCCATGATCGAAACGCGCCAGAAGGCCGATCAGATCGCCTGTGTCTTTGTGGACGAGGCCCAGTTTCTGTCCGAGGATCAGGTCTGGCAACTGGCTCGCGCCGTGGATGACCTGAAGCTCCCAGTGCTGGCTTATGGCTTAAGGGTAGATTTCCAGGGCAAACTCTTCCCCGGTTCAGCCGCCTTGCTGGCGTTGGCCGATGAGATGCGAGAGGTCCGCACCATCTGCGAATGCGGACGCAAGGCCACGATGGTGATTCGGCAGGACGAGAATGGCCGTGCGATCACCGAGGGTGCTCAGGTTCAGATCGGCGGGAACGAGACCTATGTCTCGCTCTGCCGCAAACACTGGCGCGAGGCGGTCGGCGACTAGACCGGATTCGGCAAGTCGCACCCGGCGACAAAGGCGGCCACATTGTCCAGAGCCATATGCCCCATGCCAGTTCGCACCTCTTCGGTGGCAGTGCCAAGATGCGGCAGCAGGGTGACGTTCTGCATCTCGCGCAGTTCCTGCGGCACGGCCGGCTCGAACTCGTAAACATCCAGCCCGGCCCCTGCGATCTGCCCTGCTTGCAGCGCGCTGATCAGAGCGGTCTCATCTACCACTTCGCCCCTCGCGATGTTCACCAGTATAGCTGAGGGGTTCATGGCCTCGAGCACTGCAGCATTGATCAGATGGCGTGTCTCAGCCCCGCCCGGAACGGCCAGAACAACATAATCGACCGAGGCCGCAAGTGCCGAGAGATCGGGGATGTACTCTGCCTCAAACTCCAACTGCTTGGCACTGCGGGATTGATAAGCGACATGCATGCCAAACCCGAAGTGACAGCGCCGCGCGATGGCCTGACCGATGCGACCCATGCCGACGATCCCCACTCGTTTGCCCGTTACATGATGCCCCAGCATCTGCGTGGGATGCCAACCCTGCCAGTTATTGGCCCGCACCAGACGCTCCCCCTCACCCGCGCGGCGCGCCGTCGAGAGCAACAAGGTCATGGCGATATCGGCGGTCGCGTCGGTGACCGCTCCGGGCGTGTTGGTGACACCGATGCCTAAAGCGCGCGCAGCCTCGACATTGATATGATTGTAGCCGACGCCGAAATTGGCCAGCAGCTTGCAGCGCGGCTCAGGCACTTTAGCGAAGATCTCGGCCGAGAACAGGTCGCCCAGAGTGGGTACGACCACGTCATACGCCTGCAACGCCCGCACCATCTCATCCTCGGAAAGCGGAGTGGTTGCGGGGCGAACCTCAACATCGAACTCAGCGGCGGCCCGCTCTTCGACCGCTGGAGTCATAGGGCGTGTGATCCAGAGTTTCATCAGTGCATCCTTCCGCCAACGGGGACTTTGCCATCCGGGCCGATCAACACGATCTCACCTTTTTCATCCGGCAGGCCAAGGACCAGAACCTCGGACATGAATTTCCCGATCTGGCGTGGCGGGAAGTTGACCACAGCCATCACCTGCTTGCCGATCAGTGTCGACGGATCGTAATGCGCGGTGATCTGGGCCGAGGTTTTGCGCTCGCCAATCTCGTCGCCGAAATCGATCCAGATCTTGATCGCGGGCTTGCGGGCTTCGGGATAGGGCTCGGCGCGGATGACCTCACCGACGCGGATGTCGACCTTCAGGAAGTCATCGAAGGAAATCTCACTCACGGCCCAACTCCTTGGAACGGTCGGTCGCGGCCTTGACGGCCCTGTGCAGCAGATTTGGGAAACCCTCTGCTTCGTGCATCAGAACCTCTAGCGCGGCCTGTGTTGTGCCATTGGGCGAGGTCACGTTGACCCGCAGTTGGGAGGGGTCTTCCTCGGCGGCCATGGCCAAGGCACCGGCGCCGGCGACCGTGGATTTCGCCAGCTTCATGGCCAGCTCATGCGGCAGACCCTGCGCCTGCCCTGCGGCGGCCAGTGTTTCGATCAAGTGGAATACATAGGCCGGGCCAGAGCCGCTGACGCCGGTGACCGCATCTATCTGAGCCTCATCCGACAGGCGCACGGTTTCCCCAATCGCCGACAGCAGGTTTTCCGCGAGGTCCAAATCGTCACCGGACACATGTGCGTTGCCGATCATCGCCGTGATACCCTGACGGATCGCCGCCGGTGTGTTCGGCATTGCCCTCACAATCGGGGTGCCTTCGCCCAGCACGTCTTCGAACGTTGCAATCGAGGTGCCCGCTGCAACGGAAACGAACAGGCTGCCACCACCACCGAGGGCCTGAATCGCAGGCAGCGCCTCACCCATCATTTGCGGTTTGACGGCCACCAGCACGACTGCGGGGGATTCGGGCAGTGGCGTGTTGATGTTGACGCCCTGCGCTTTCAGCCAGTCCGAGGGGTAAGGATCAATCACCCAAACGGAAGCGGCGGGCAGGCCGTGATCCAGCCAACCCGCCAACATCGCGGACCCCATCTTTCCGCAACCCAATAACACAAGGCCCTGCTCGGCCACGCGCGACATGTCCATCTGTGCCCCTCCCCTATTCAACGGTTCAGGGCAAAGGTTTACGCTCGGCCGTAGGCCTCTGCAATGGCGACTTGCATCGCCTCTTCCGGATCGCGATTGCCCCAGGTGACCAGCTGAATCGCCGGGTAGTAGCGCTCGGCGCTCAACACCGCGGCGTTGATCATCGTGTCGATCTGATCGGGGCTTGCGGTCTGACCACCGGCCAGAACCAGGCCGTAGCGATAGACCATCAGCTTCTGGTTCGCCCAATAGGTGAACGCGCCCGCCCAGCACTGATCATTCATTTTGTTGAGCAGCTCATACAGCTCACTCTCACGCTCGGCCGGAGGCTCCATCTCGAATGAGCAAACCATGCGCAGCGTTTCGTCATAGTTGGACCAGGCCAACGTGATCGAATAGGTTCGCCACTGTCCTTCGACGGCCATGGCGATCTGATCGTCACCGATGCGGTCAAAATCCCAGTCGTGATGTTCGGCCAGATGTTCAACAATATCGATTGGATGAAGGTCTTCTTCGAGAAACTGCTCGGAAAGGGCCATAATGCCACCTCACTACTCTCTAGCATTTCGGGGCTGGCAGCGCCCCAGCGCTAGTTGCCTGCTCTACAAGCCGGGCTTCCCCCTTAAGCCTGTACCAAATATGGTGCGCCGCGAGAGGGTGTCTGGCAACCCCATTTCTTGGGGATAACAGCAATAAGTTGTGGACAGTCGGCAACGACAATCAAAATATTGGCGCGTCATGCAGCTTTGCCTTGATTAATTTCTGCAAAGCGGCATGATACACAACACCGCACAATCCGACCCTGGATTGCGCGGCGCTAATCTTGTCTTCAAAATCTGGATATCGGCGTTACTTGTCCAGTTTCGCCTCAAGCGCGGCGATGCGCGCCTCAAGCGCGGCGTTCTCTTCGCGGGCCTTCTGGGCCATGGCGCGCACAGCGTCGAATTCTTCACGCGTTACGAAATCGCGGTCGGCCAGCCAACGGTCGATCATCGACTTCATCGCATTCTCAGCCTCTTCGCGTGCGCCCTGCGCCACACCCATGGCGTTGGTCATCAGCTGGGAAACGTCGTCGAGGATCTTGTTGCGGGTTTGCATGGCTTTTCTCCGAAATCGCGGTTGTATCCTATATGGGGAAGGAATGGCGCAGGCTCAAGGTTGACTTGCCCTGCAAACCCCGGGCAATGAGACGCACATGCAGGCTGTTCTGAATTTCCCCGATCTGTCGCCCGAGCTGTTCTCGATCTCACTGTTCGGGATGGAGTTCGCGCTCAGGTGGTACGCGCTGGCTTACATTGTCGGCATTCTGATTGCCTGGCGTCTGGCCGTGATGGCCCTACGGCGTCCGGCCCTTTGGCGCAATGAGACGCCACCCATGAAGCCCGAACAGTTGGATGACCTGCTGACCTGGATCATCATCGGCGTCATTCTCGGTGGGCGGCTGGGTTTTGTGCTGTTCTATCAACCGGTCTACTACTTGTCGCACCCGGCGGATATCCTAAAGGTCTGGCAAGGCGGCATGGCCTTTCACGGCGGGCTGCTGGGGGTGATCGTCGCCTCATACCTCTATGGTCGCCGTCACAACATTTCGACCCTGTCGCTAGGCGATTTGGTGGCCTATACCGTCCCGCCCGGCCTGTTGCTGGGGCGGCTTGCCAATTTCATCAACGCCGAGCTTTGGGGCCGACCAAGCGAGTTGCCCTGGGCCGTGATTTTTCCCGGCTTCGCAGCGCAGGACTGCCCCGGTGTCGTGCCAGGCATGTGCGCCCGTCACCCCTCACAGCTATACGAAGCCGCGCTTGAGGGTGTCTTATTGGGCGCAGTCCTTCTGTGGCTGGTCTACCGGCGCGGCGCGTTTCGGAAACCCGGACTGATCATGGGCGTTTTCCTGGCAGGCTACGGGGCGTCCCGTTTCGTGGTCGAGTTCGTCCGTCAGCCCGATGCGCAGTTCATCTCGCCCGGCAACCCGCTTGGGCTGGCGTGGCATATCGGCGGCTACGGCCTGACAATGGGGCAAATCCTGTCTCTACCAATGATTGCCTTAGGTCTGTGGTTCGCCCTGCGCGCCCGGCGAACGGCATGAGCCTGCACGAACTCCTGATCGCCCGAATCCGGCAAGACGGCCCGATGACGCTGGCCAATTACATGACCGAATGCCTGCTACATCCAACTTTGGGCTATTACTCAACGCGCGATCCGTTCGGCGCGCAGGGGGACTTCACGACTGCACCGGAAATCAGTCAGATGTTCGGCGAGTTAATCGGGCTATCACTGGCGCAAAGCTGGAAGGACCAGGGGCAGCCATCAACGTTTGCACTGGCCGAACTTGGACCGGGTCGCGGTACGCTGATGGCGGATATCCTACGGGCAACCCGCTCGCTTCCCGGTTTTCATACGGCGGCCAAGGTTGTTCTACTGGAAGCCTCCGAGACGCTCCGAGACGTGCAAAAGGCAACCCTGAAAGATCAAAATCCGCAGTGGATCAGCGATGTGGCGGAGCTGCCGGACTTGCCGATGTTTCTGGTGGCGAATGAGTTCTTTGACGCGCTCCCCATCCGCCAATTCCTGCGCGACGGCCCTGCTTGGCGCGAACGATTGATCGGAGAGGCCGATGGCGCGCTGAGTTTTGGCCTTGGCCCCGCTGCGCCGCATACTGCGCTGCAGGACAGGCTGTCCGATACGCGAGACGGGGATCTCGTCGAACTCTGCGCACCTGCCATTCCGATTCTGACCATCCTCGCCAGCCGAATCGCGCAGAACGGAGGGGCAGCTCTGATCGTGGACTATGGTGACTGGCGCTCGTTTGGCGATACGCTTCAGGCCCTAAAGGCGCATGAGCGTGTGGACCCTCTGCAAACCCCCGGTCAGGCAGACCTGACCGCGCATGTGGATTTTGAGCCCCTTGCGCTCGCGGCAAAGGCCGCAGGCTGTGCTCATACCCGCCTGACACCACAGGGCATTTTTCTGGAACGTCTGGGAATCACCGCCCGTGCACGGGCTCTGGCCAAGGGTATAGGCGGCTCCAAGCTTGATGAACTGGTGGCCGCACATCGCCGGTTGACGCATCCCGATGAAATGGGAAATCTGTTCAAAGTGCTGGGCCTCTACCCGCCCCAAGCTGCGCCTCCACCGGGACTGGAACCATGACTTTGGAAATTCTCACGTCGGATATGCTGGCCCCCGTAAAACACGGCTTTTTCAGCCGCAGAGGCGGCGCATCCTCGGGTGTCTTCGCTGGATTGAACTGCGGTTATGGATCATCCGATCAGACCGAGATCGTCGCCCTGAATCGCCGACGAGTTGCTGACGCGATGGATGTCACCCCCGAGGCGCTGGTTGGTATTCATCAGGTGCATTCACCCGACGTGGTGACCGTCGATGCGCCCCTTACGGGTGACAAACCTAAGGCGGATGCGCTTGTGACCGCCACGCCCGGGTTGGCGCTGACCATTCTGACCGCGGACTGCCAGCCTGTGCTATTCTGCGACCCTGACGCGAACGTGATCGGCGCCGCCCATGCTGGCTGGCGCGGAGCTTTGGACGGTGTCTTAGAGGCCACATTGGACGCGATGGAGGCATTGGGCGCCACGCGAGAAAACACACGTGCCGTGATCGGGCCATCCATTTCGCAGGCTGCCTATGAGGTCGGCCCCGAGTTTCTGGATGCGTTCATGGCAGAGTCTCCAGAAAACAGCCGATTCTTCGCCAATGGAACCGAGGACCGGATGCAATTTGATTTGCCAGCCTTTGGCCTGCATAAACTGCGCCAAGCGGGTGTCGGGCAGGCAGAATGGACCCGGCACTGTACTTATTCCGATCCAGATCGCTTTTATTCATACCGCCGGACAACACACGCCAAAGAGGCGGATTACGGGCGTTTGATTTCGGCGATCAGATTGTAGATTAGGCCCCAATTAAGGCAAGACCGCCACCTTTCCGCCACATTTATTGTGTTTATCTGACTCAGAATCGTAGTGAATTTTGTGCCAGTACTCAGAAGGTTATCTGTCTTTGCCGACAAATGAATGCTGGCACCTCAAACAGAGGAACCGCCAACCTTTATTTTTTGTCCGTTTTTGATCCCGGTTAAGCCTTATCCCTGCCGCAAACACGCGGCACGTTAAGTCTACACACACGGAATGAGGCTCAGACCTCCGATCGAGCAGGACCAGAAAATGAAACAGAAATCTCGCTTTCTCAGCGCGGTCATTCAGGCCGCACAGGACCCAAAACTGGACATGCCGTGGAAGCGAATTTCAAGCCATTCTGTCAGGGTTGCCCGCCGTCTGGCGACGCGACGCTGAAACAGAAAGCCAACGGAACCAAGCTGCCGGTTCCATTGGTCAACGCGCACCGGGTAGTGCTCCGGTCCGGTGTGCGGGGGATGCAACAAAAAACTGCATCCTGAGTTCGGAGCGTGTTTGTGGGCATTTTCGCCCGCGCTGTACGAGTTTGTCTGGGGGGTCAATGGATTGACCAATGGAATGCGAAATTGCTTCGCTGTGCGCTGCGGCCATCGCCGGTGCCCAGAGGTTACCCATTTATTTCAAGACAAAGAACCGAACCGACAGATGGGCCTGCATGGGGGTATGCCCCGTCTGATCCGGTTCTAAAAGGAACGGAATATTAATGACTATTCCAAAATCACTGGCCATTGCTGCCAGAAATGCTGTCGAAACCTCGGTATTGCTCCGCGACACTCCGCGTCCGACTACAAAACAAAAAGCCCAATTGCGCCGTTACGAAGTGAGCGCCCTGCTCAAAAACGGTGACATCGCGCAAACACGGCATATCGCACCTGCTCTGCCGATGTTCGAGGACGCCTTTTGCGCCTTCTCACGGGGGTCGCTTGTGGAAACCGAACAAGGGCCGATGGCGATCGAGGATCTGTTGCCCGGCGACACGGTACTAACGCAGGATGGGACCTCCGAGACCGTTTTGTGGAAGGGCTCGGTGACGCTGATACCGGGTCGCGAGGATTCTCGCGGGCGCACTCGTCCGTTGACCCGCATCATGGCCGATACATTTGGCATGCAGAAGCCAATGTCCGGTGTGATTGCCGGACCTGCCGCGCGCCTGCTTGGCACGCCAGCCCATTTGCGGCACCTACATGGAGGGTCACCGATTCTGGCGCCTGTGGCCGAATTTCAGGACGGAATGGGTGTTGTGGAAACAATGCCGCCAACTCCGGTGGAATTGTTTCACATTTGCCTGAAAAAACACTCCGTCATCCGTGTAGACGGCCTGCCCTTTGAAACCTATCATCCAGGTGCTAATGCGGTTCGCATGATCAGCCATTCGTTACGGTCGATCTATCTGAACCTGTTCGCGCATATCGAATCGTTGAACGATTTTGGCCCGTTGCTTATGCCGCGCGCCGGAGACGGAGAGATCGACGCGATATCGGCGTGAAGTGTTAAAGAGTACTGCAGAGTGGGGGCTTTATGCAGATTTTGATAGGATGGGCTTTGACCCTGGCGGTGGTGGCTATGCTGCCACCCTGCCCAACAGAAACACGACGGATGTGGTTTAGGCCGAGCGGTTCATTCGGTCTTCCAGCACATCGAACGGGACGCCTGGGTCGTCTTTTGCGCCGCGGATAACAAGCGATGTCTTGACGCTGGCCACGTTTGGCGTGGTCAGTAGTTCTCCGGTCAGGAACTGCTGAAAACTGCTGAGGTCGGGCGCGACGCATTTCAGGATGAAGTCAACCTCGCCGTTCAGCATGTGACACTCACGGACCAGCGGCCATAGTCCGCATTGCGCCTCGAACGCGCTGAGTTCCGATTCAGCCTGGCTGTCCAATCCAACCATCGCAAAGACCTGAACTTCGAACCCAAGCTCGCGGGCGTTCACTTCAGCGTGGTAGCCGGTGATATAACCCGATTCCTCCAACGTCCGGACGCGGCGCAGGCACGGAGGGGCCGAGATACCGACCCTTTTGGCCAATTCCACATTGGTCATGCGACCGTCCGCCTGCAATTCCGCCAGAATCTTGCGATCGATTTCATCCAGCCGGGTCGTGACCATAAAACGCTCCTGATTTTTCGGTTCTTATATCAGCACCCAGCCCACGCGCAATAATGTTTCGTAGCTGCGCAATTTTCTTTGTTTTCAAATCGCTCATTTGCGCAGAGTCATTCCAATAAGGCATATCAGCTTCCCTTCATGAAGGGGCTTTAAGCCATGCCCGCCCATCGCTATATCCTTGCGACGGGCAAAAGGCCCAATTCAGGCAGTTCGAGCGGGGGTACCATGGCCGACACACGACACACCAAGGTTCTGATCATCGGGTCGGGGCCCGCAGGCTATACAGCCGGGGTTTATGCAAGCCGCGCGATGCTGGAACCCATCCTGGTGCAAGGGATCGAGCCCGGCGGCCAGCTGACAACCACCACCGAGGTCGAAAACTGGCCCGGCGATACCGAGGTCCAAGGCCCCGATCTGATGGTCCGCATGCAGGACCACGCCAAGGCTATGGGCTGTGAGGTCATCGGCGATATCATCAGCGATCTGGATGTCTCGAAACGTCCGTTCACCGCAAAAGGGGATAGCGGCACGGTTTACACCGCTGATGCGGTCATTCTGGCAACCGGCGCTCGGGCCAAATGGCTTGGCCTGCCATCGGAAGAGAAATTCAAAGGCTTCGGCGTCTCGGCCTGCGCGACCTGCGACGGGTTCTTCTATCGCGGGCAAGAGATCGTTGTAATCGGTGGCGGCAACACCGCCGTGGAAGAGGCTCTGTTCCTCACTAATTTCGCCAGCAAGGTGACCTTGATCCACCGCCGCGACGAGTTGCGGGCGGAAAAGATCCTGCAGGATCGCCTGATGAAGAATGAAAAGATCGAACCGCTCTGGTTCCACGAACTGGACGAGGTCATCGGGACCGACGCGCCCTTGGGCGTCGAAGGCGTGCGGGTCAAGAACGTGAAAACGGGCGAGATCTCTGAAATTCCGTGCAAGGGCGTTTTTGTCGCCATCGGCCATGCCCCGGCCAACGAATTGGTCAAGGACACGCTGGAAACCCATATGGGCGGTTATGTCGTCACCAAGCCGGGATCGACCGAGACCTCGGTTCCGGGCGTTTTCGCAGCAGGTGATCTGACAGATCACATTTACCGTCAGGCCGTCACAAGCGCAGGCATGGGCTGCATGGCCGCTCTGGACGCCGAACGCTTTCTGGCCGAACAGGATTAAGGGGCCACAGGGTCAGGCCACACCGACTTGACCCTATCCCCGCGCGGCCTCACACTGGTGCAAAACATGAGGGTCGCGCGTGGTCACAACGGACAACGCTCTTTGGCGTGGCGGGTGGTCAACCCGGCTTAGGATCGGCAGCGGGCTGGTCCTTTTTGTCTTTGCCTTCTTCCATTTTCTGAACATCGGCCTGGGCCTGTTTCACACCGACTATCTGCATGGCATGCAAGATGGTCGAAAGGCCGTAACCCGCCACGACGCCATGAGCGCGCTTCTCTACCTTGCGCTGATCATACATTCGGGCCTTGCGCTAACGTCGATCATACAACGACGGACCTTGCGCATGCCGTTCAGCTCAGCCCTCCAAATCGTGCTGGGGCTGCTGATCCCGATCCAGCTGATCGTCCACATCATTCACACGCGGTACGCGCATGAGATCTACGATGTGAATGACGAAATGGGCTATATCATCATTCTAATGTGGCCAAGCTCTGCGATTTGGATGCAAAGCCTGCTGTTGCTGATCGTGTGGGTACATGGCTGCATCGGGTTGCACATGTGGCTGCGGTTGACCCGGTGGTGGGGCAAGACCCTGCCCTACCTGATCGGTCTTGCGGTTTTTGTCCCCTGTTTCGCCCTCGCCGGTGTGCTGACCGAGGGGCGCCGGATCTGGGCCGATTTTGCCGATGACTTCCTGCGCGAACAGTATATCGAACACTATAACTGGCCCTCGGCCGAGGCCTTTGAGGCCATGTTCCGCGTCGAAGACAACGCCATGACGGGGTTTTGGGCCGCACTCGGGGCCACGGCGGCCTTCTATCTTGGCCGCAAGCTGTGGAGACGTCGGCATTCCGTGCAGGTCACCTATGCCCGAGGGCCCGAGGTTTTTGCCGAGAAAGGCATGACGCTGCTTGAGATGTCTCAGGCCAACGGAATTCCGCATGCCGCCCTATGTGGCGGCAAGGGCCGCTGCACCACCTGCCGCGTGATCGTTGAGGATGGCGGAGATCACCTGCCCCCGCCCAGCGAGATCGAAGCCCGCAGTCTGGCCGCTGTTGGGGCCTCGGCGCAGACGCGTCTGGCCTGTCAGATGCGCCCGACCGAGCCGGTAAAGGTCTTTCGTGTTTTCCGCCCCGACGGCAAGCACGACCGGGCTCATGCCAGTCAGGGGCAGGAACGTCAGTTGGCCGTGCTGTTTCTGGACATGCGCGGTTTTACCGCCCGAACGGCGGGGCAACTACCCTATGATATCGTCTTCCTTCTTAACAGGTTCTTTGATGCGATTGTGCCTTCGATCACCTCTCAAGGCGGGGTCGTCGACAAATATATGGGGGATGGGTTGCTGGCGGTTTTTGACAAACCCGACCCCCAGCAATCCGCCCGCGCCGGGCTGAAAGCCGCGATTGAGATCAGCCATGCGCTGGAACAATTCAACCGGCAGCTTTCATCCGAAGATAGCCCGCATATCCGCATCGGCATGGGGCTGCATCTGGGCGATCTTGTGCTTGGGGAAATTGGTGCGGCCGGTCATGCCGCGCAAACCATCATCGGGGACGCGGTGAATGTCGCCAGCCGCCTTGAGGCCGAAACAAAGCCGCTGGGGGTTGAGCTACTGGTGTCCGCCGAGCTGCTACAGGCCGCCGAGATGGATATCTCGGACGATCGTATTCAGCCCTTCAATCTGCGCGGCGTGTCGGAACCCGTTCCCGCCCTGCCGGTGCCCCGCGCCGCAGAACTGGAAACGACCTGAGACAACAGGAACACGCATACTTACTGTGGCACGTTTGCGCTAGATTGCCGGAACTTTGATCGCCCGTTTTCCGCCGAATTGGAAAATTCTTCCAATCACAAGAAAAACCGCTCATATCCTCCTTAGTTTTATCTGACCCTGTGGACTCTGACTCAGTGGCGGGGCACATGCCGTTTCAAATGCCAAGGTCACACTGGCGCACCATCACATCGACAAGAGAATTCCGATGACAATGTTAAGCAACCTCGCCCCCATTCCCGAACTCTACGTCTCTTATGACTCGGCCCAGAAGCTGAAGGTTGAGGCAGCGGATCTGACCAGCCATGACCTGTCTCCGCGCCAGATCTGCGATCTGGAACTGCTGATGAATGGCGGCTTCAACCCGCTTAAAGGGTTCCTGTCCGAGGCCGACTACGACAACGTGGTCGAGAACATGCGACTGGCCGACGGCACGCTGTGGCCGATGCCGATCACACTGGATGTGAGCGAAGAATTCGCCGAAAGCATCGAACTGGGCCAGGACATTGCCCTGCGCGACCAAGAGGGTGTGATCCTCGGCACCATGACCGTGACCGACCGCTGGACCCCGGACAAATCGCGCGAGGCCGAGAAGGTCTTTGGCGCGGATGACGATGCGCACCCGGCCGTCAACTACCTGCATAACGTGGCAGGCAAGGTCTATCTGGGCGGTCCCGTTGTCGGCATTCAGCAGCCCGTCCACTATGATTTCCGTGGCCGCCGGGATACTCCGAACGAATTGCGCGCCTATTTCCGCAAACTGGGCTGGCGCCGCATCGTTGCGTTCCAAACCCGCAACCCGCTGCATCGCGCTCACCAGGAACTGACCTTCCGCGCCGCGAAAGAGGCGCAGGCCAACCTGTTGATCCACCCGGTTGTTGGCATGACCAAGCCGGGCGACGTGGACCACTTCACCCGCGTGCGCTGCTATGAGGCGGTGCTGGACAAGTACCCGGCCTCAACCACCTCGATGTCGCTGATTAACCTGGCGATGCGCATGGCTGGCCCACGCGAGGCCGTCTGGCACGGCCTGATCCGCGCCAACCACGGCTGCACCCATTTCATCGTTGGCCGCGACCATGCCGGCCCCGGCAAAAACAGCCAAGGTGAAGACTTCTACGGCCCTTATGACGCGCAGGATCTGTTCCGCAAATACCAGGATGAAATCGGCGTTGAGATGGTCGACTTCAAGCACATGGTCTATGTGCAGGAACGCGCCCAGTACGAGCCGAATGACGAGATCCTCGACAAGGACAACGTCACGATCCTGAACATCTCGGGCACCGAACTGCGCCGCCGTTTGGCCGAAGGTCTGGAAATCCCCGAATGGTTCAGCTTCCCCGAGGTTGTGGCTGAGCTGCGCAAAACCAAACCACCGCGCAGCCAGCAGGGCTTTACCGTGTTCTTCACTGGCTTCTCGGGTTCGGGTAAATCCACCATCGCCAACGCGCTTATGGTCAAGCTGATGGAGATGGGCGGCCGCCCCGTGACGCTGCTGGATGGGGACATTGTGCGTAAGAACCTGTCGTCCGAGTTGGGCTTCTCAAAAGAGCACCGCGACCTGAACATCCGTCGCATCGGCTATGTCGCGTCCGAGATCACCAAGAACGGCGGTATCGCCATCTGCGCACCGATTGCGCCCTATGCCGCCACCCGTCGGGCCGTGCGGGAAGAGATCGAACAGTTCGGTGCCTTCTGTGAGGTTCACGTGGCCACCAGCATCGAGGAATGCGAACGCCGCGACCGGAAGGGCCTCTATAAGCTTGCCCGCGAAGGCAAGATCAAAGAGTTCACGGGCATCTCAGACCCTTATGACGTGCCTCAGAACCCTGAACTGAGCGTCGAAACCGAGAATGTCGAGGTCGACAATTGCGCGCATCAGGTTCTGCTGAAGCTCGAGAGCATGGGCCTGATCGCTGCGAACTAAGCGATTGAGCTAAGCCAGATTGGAAACGGCCTCCGGTCACCGGGGGCCGTTTTTCGTGCAAACCAACGACCGAGATTGACAAAGATGCGTGGCCTTGATGCAGTCAACCCAGTCAAGTTCGGTACGGCCCATCCACGATGCACCGCCTTCCTCAAATCGCCAGCTTCTGGTTTGGCTCCGATCTCAGCTGGCTCGAGGCGCTGTGCATTCAATCCTATCTGGACCATGGTCATTCCTTCACCCTCTACGCGGCGCATGACATCGCGAATATCCCGCCTGGCGTCGACCTGCGGCATGCGTCCGAGATACTGTGGCCCGCCCCTTTTGATCTACGGCCCGAAGATCGGCTGGGCGTTGCGGTGTTTTCGGACATTTTCAGGCTGAGGTTGCTGGAACGCACAGATTTCATCTGGGTGGATCTGGATGCGCTCTGTCTGAAGCCTTTCGATTTTGCGTCCCCTTTTGTCTTCGCCCCCTCTCAATCCGGCAAGTTTCCCAATGGGGTGCTCCGTCTGCCGCAAGAGTCCCAAACGCTTGCGCAGATGCTGGCATTTGTCACCTCTGCCAACCCGACCCAACCTTGGCGCGGGGCCAAACTGCGCAGACGCAATGAGCATCGCATCGCGGCGGGTGAGGCCTGGGGGATCGAGGCGTTGCCATGGGGATGTTCCGGCCCAAAGGCGCTGGGGCATTTTCTGCGTGAGACCGGAGAAGACATCCACGCTATGCCCGCCGATATGTTCTACCCGCTGGCGAATGAGGGGCTTTGGAAGCTGCACGACCCACGACTTCTGCCATCTGTCATTGAACGGGACGGTGTGCATTCCGTGCATGTCTTTGGGCATCAGAAGAAATTCATGGCCCAACAGACTGCTGGCCTGCCGGTGCGAGGATCGTTTCTCAGCACGCTATGCGCGCGCCACGGGATTGACCCACAAGACAACCCAATCGCACCGATGGCTTGGATGGGGTTTTAACCGGACGCGCCCGATAGCTCATGCCGCAGCGCCCGCACGGCGCGTTCTTCGAACTGACCGTATTCTGCGGCTGAGTCCTGAATCGCCTTCAGATGGGGTAGACGCTGTGCGTAGTCTTCTTCGGATGCAGACTGAATCGCTTGCTGTATCTCTGCCTGTGTCTCGCAGAGGATCATCCCCGCGGTGTCCATGAAATCCCCGATATTCGGGCAGCCCCAGTAGATCGGAACAGTCGCGCACAAGATCGAGTCGATCAGTTTCTCCGAGAAGTAATTCCGCTCCCGTACGTTCTCGATCACGACCGAATAGCGGTAAGGGGCCAGACCATCCGACTTCTGGTCGAAAGGCGTGTATCCCCGCCCCATGATGTCCACATCGGCCCCGGTTTCGCGGATCCAGTCGATCACGTCATGGCGTAGCTGGTGGCCCACGAGGTCTCGCTTGGCCGAGGCAATCAGCGAGCAGGATTTGACCTTCTCAGCCTGTAGCTCCTGCCAGTCTGGCACCATCGTCACGCCATAGGGTAGAAAAACGGCATTGGGCAGGTTTTCCAGTAGAACGTCGTGAAAGGTGAACACCCGAAAGAACCGCCGCCATGTCAGGCGCAGCTGTCGGTCATGCTTGGCGTGGATGGCCGACGGCTCGCCCATCACCAGTGAAATCCGCGCTTTCGTGCCCCGCCGCAATCGCCAGTGAACCGTTGAATTGGGATACATGATCAGATGATCCGTCGGCGCGAGGTCACCGACTGTTTTGCCCAGCAAACGATCGGGGCAGCCCTCGTGCCAGATCAGCTCGGACAGATGCAACTCGGCCAGTTTCGGGCCCAGACGGTGCCCGTAAGGCAAAACAGCAATCGCTTGAGTCATTGATCCGCCTCAGGCAAGTCGACCTGTCCGCGCATCAGAACATAGCCTTGCCCCGCCACCTTGATCCCGGTCATGGCATCGCTCGGACCGACACGCGTCACCGTTGCTTGCCCCGGGCGCCCCATGTCATGGCCTTGCTCAGCGATGAATTGGTCTTTCTTCATCAAACCGTATTTCCAAAGATAGGCCGCCATCGCGCCCGTGGCAGACCCAGTAAATGGGTCCTCGGGCGGGCTGGGCGGGGCCAGCAGCAGGCGCGAGAACGTATCCCCCTGTGTCGTCGCTCCCTGCAAGGTGACCAAAAACGGCTCTGCCATATCGGAACCAGAAAATCCCGCTAATGCTGCCACCTCGCGCAAAGGACCTTCGGCCAGCCGCGCTGCGCGCAAGGCGTCGTGATCCCGCAGCACGGTGATACAGAACGGCAACCCGGTAGAGACAAATCGCGGCGGAGAGATAATGGCCTCTTCAGGCAACGAAATCGCGCTGGCAACCAGATCGGCGGGAACATTTGCCCCAAATTCCGGCGCAACCTGCGTCATCTCAATCTCATCACCATTCAGACGAATGGCGACAAGGCCCGCCCCGGTTTCCAAAGTAAGAGAGTCACCCTCAACCAGACCGCGCGAACGAAGTGCCGCGACCGTTGCGATGGTCGGATGACCGGCAAAGGGGATTTCGCGACTGGCCAGAAAATACCGCACCCGGATATCGGCGACATCCGACGGGCCGGTAAAAGTACACTCGACCAGAGATGTTTCGCGCACATAGGCCATGCAGACCTCATCCGACAGATGGGCCGCGCCATGGACTACGGCGCAGCCATTGCCACCAAAGGCTTTGTCGGTAAATGCATCCACCCAGTCAAAATCGAACCAGCTCATCCAGCGTTTCCTTACATGCACATGCCATCCCGGATGCAATCCGGAGCTTGCGCATGTTTCGCTGGTGTCGGGCGGAATGTCACGCGCAAACGCGTGTGGCTGGGGCCGTTCAGTGAACGGCCACTGGCGAGAGATCATGCTCGCGGGCCAGCACAAAGGCCAGCTTGCGGTCGGCGACAAGCGCCAGTTGCTGCCCGTCTGAGTCATGAACGGCGTAAAGCTGATCCAGATCACCCGCCTGATCGCGCAGATCGCTGGGCAGATCGGCAACCTCAACCGTTTTGACATACACGATACGGTCGCCTTCGGTGTTGATTTCAATCGGTGTATTCATCGCTCTTACCCCTTCCGTATGTTGATTGTCTGCACCACGGTTTCCGGCACGGCGCGGGTTAGATCCACGTGCAGCAGACCGTTCTCCATTATCGCCTCGCCCACCTCGACACCGTCGGCCAGCACGAACATGCGCTGGAATTGACGCGCCGCGATGCCACGATGCAGAAAGATGCGCCCCTCGCTATCGTCGCGTTGACGGCCTCGGATCACCAGTTGGCGATCCTCGATGGTGATCGACAGATCCTCTTCCGCGAACCCGGCCACCGCCAGAGTGATGCGGTAGGAAAAATCCGAGGTCTGTTCGATGTTGTAGGGCGGATATCCTTCATTGCCAGCCTTTGCAGACCGTTCCAGAAGGCGTTCCAATTGCTCGAACCCCAACAGATGCGGGTATGAGCCCAAGGTAAGTTTTGACACGTGTTCTCGTCCTTTTATGTCAAAGCGACGTTTTGGGCGGCCCCGTTCTGGCAACCGCACAAGATAGAATATGGGAAGAAACCGGGAAGTCCACAAGGTCTGGCGCGATAACGTCTTGCACACTATCTTGTTGGGTAAGCACCACAACAAGCCCGAGTCGCCAATGAACGCGCCCACTGACCTTTCCATGAAAACCGACGAAGTTCTGCGGGTTGAGCTGGAGGTTTTTCGCCGTCAGCACCGCGATCTTGATGAGGCGATCGAGGCGTTGCAGGCCACGGGTACATCGGATCAATTGACGATCAAACGCTTGAAAAAGCAGAAACTGCGGCTGAAAGACATCATCCGCCTGATCGAGGATCGCCTGACCCCCGACATCATCGCCTGACGCATTGCCACGCATGCGGATTTGGCTATAGTGCGCGCTCTTTCGAACGGCAGGGACGCAAGCGGATGAGCGATGTGAAAGTGGGGATCATCATGGGCAGCCAATCGGATTGGCCCACGATGAAAGAAGCCGCCAATATCTTGGATGAATTGGGCATCGCGTATGAAAAACGCATCGTTTCGGCCCACCGCACCCCTGACCGCCTATGGGATTACGGCAAGACCGCTGCGTCGCGCGGATTGCATGTGATCATCGCAGGCGCTGGCGGGGCTGCACATTTGCCCGGCATGATGGCGTCGAAAACCCGCGTGCCGGTGATCGGTGTTCCGGTTCAGACGCGGGCGTTGTCGGGCGTCGACTCACTGTATTCGATTGTCCAGATGCCGAAAGGGTTTCCTGTGGCGACCATGGCAATCGGCTCGGCCGGTGGTGCCAATGCGGGTCTGATGGCGGCTGGTATTCTGGCCTTGCAGGACAGTGCTCTGGCCAAACGGTTGGACGCGTGGCGTGAGGCTCTGTCCGCCTCGATCCCGGAGGAGCCCGTCGATGAGTGACGCTTTGAAACCCGGCGCCCGGATCGGTATTCTGGGCGGAGGCCAATTGGGCCGGATGCTATCGGTCGCAGCCTCCCGCTTGGGGTTTGTGACACATATCTTTGAGCCGGGCGCGAATCCGCCTGCGGCGCAAGTCGCCGACCGCGTGACAACCGCGCCCTATGACGACGCCGACGCGCTGCTCGCTTTCGCCGACTCGGTCGATGTCATCACCTACGAGTTCGAGAACATCCCGACCGAGGCGTTGGACCTGCTGGAAGCCCACCGCCCAATCCGTCCAGGACGCGAGGCGCTGCGGGTCAGTCAGGACCGGCTGACCGAGAAGAATTTCCTGCAAGGTCTGGGCCTCAACACAGCACCTTGTGCGGACGTCACCGATCTGGCAAGCCTGAATACGGCCATTGAGGAAATCGGCACACCCGCGATCCTGAAAACCCGCCGGTTCGGCTATGACGGCAAAGGTCAGGCCCGCCTGCGCGCACCTGAGGATGCCGAGGCTGCTCTGGCCGATATGGCGGGCGCGCCTGCAATCCTTGAGGGATTTGTGGAGTTTTCGCACGAGGTCTCGATCATCGCGGCCCGCGGACTTGATGGTCAGGTCGCCTGCTTTGACCCCGGTGAGAACGTCCACCGCGACGGCATCCTGCACACTACAACGGTCCCTGCCCGCCTGCGCCCGGCGCAACGGACGGATGCGGTTCTGCTCGCGGCCAACATCCTGAATGCGCTGGACTATGTGGGCGTAATGGGGGTTGAGTTGTTCGTCACACCCTCGGGCCTGATCGTGAACGAAATCGCGCCTCGGGTGCATAACTCGGGCCACTGGACGCAGAATGGCTGCGCCGTCGACCAGTTCGAGCAGCATATCCGTGCCGTGGTCGGCTGGCCTTTGGGAGACGGGCAGCGGCATTCGGACGTGGTCATGGAGAACCTGATCGGCGACGATATGGACCGTGTGCCGGACCTGGCGCAGGAGCGGGACGTCGCCTTGCACCTGTATGGCAAAGCCGAGGTCAAGTCGGGCCGGAAGATGGGTCACTTCAACCGCATTGCTCGCTGAGGGAAATCGCGCAGTCTGCGCGATGCCTCCGGCGGAGGTATTTTTGAACAGAAGAAGATGGGGGGTCAGGCGAAAAATCTGGCCGCGATGTCGCCGGACATATGGCTGACACGCCCGCCAGCAAAGGTGGCGGCGACGCGGTGGGTTTTAGCGTCAAGGATGACGATATCGGCGCGTTGACCCGGCATCAGCGTGCCGCGATCTTTCAGGTCGAGAACTCGCGCGGGGCCGGATGAAACCAACGCCCAGGCCGCCGCAAAATCCAGCAACCCGCTTTTTGCCAACATCAACGCAGCGCGGCGCGGGCTGGGGTAGTGGTAGTCCGAGGCCAGAGCGTCACACAGCCCCATCGCGATCAGGTCCAGCGCGCTGGCGTTGCCCTTATGGGAGCCTCCGCGCACCACGTTAGGTGAGCCCAGGATGATGTGATCTCCGGCCGCGCGTGCGGCTTCGGCTGCAGCGAGGGTTTCGGGGAATTCAGCGATCGAAACACCGCGTTTGCGCCATCCTGCGCGGGTCTCAGGCGTGGCATCATCATGGCTGCCCAAGCGCACGCCGCTTTGGGTCAAGTCAGCGCAAAGCGCGTCAAGTGCGGCGGGGACTTCATCGCTGCGGGCATGCATGGATAGCAGCATCTCAAAATGCACATCGGGGTTGCGCCCCGCTTTCAGGGCCTGCCCCGTCAGACGCGGAGGTTTTCGCCCTTCGGCTAGGCGGTCATGCGGCAGGTGGTCGTTGAAGACGACATAAGGCACCTGCCAATCCGCAACCTTTTCGGCCAGCTCGTTATAGTCGTCCAGCATATGCGTCTCGAACCGCAATTGCGGGATCAGATCCGTGACGGTGCTGTCCTTGACATCGGCAATCGCCTTGAACACCTGCGAGGCAAAATCCGGCCCACGCACCCCGCCTTCCCAGCTGTAGAACTGGGCCAGAACGCCGGTGGTGATCCCATTGGCGGCAAGCTCGGCCTCGACCGACAGGATACCTTCGTTCATCTGCTTCATGGCACCACGGCGCGGGGCAATATGACGTTCGAACCCGTCCCCATGCAGGTCGATTATGCCGGGCAGAACCAAATAGCCTGACAGATCAACGTGTCGCCCGGTCCGGTCGCCCTGTACGACCCCTTCGGCAATTGACAAATCGGCGCGCGACAACCCAGCCTCCGGCAGCAGAACCTCTGCTCCGGTCAACGTCAGTTCCAATGCCGTCATTCCGTGCGCTCCGAGTCCGGCTCCGAGCAATCCTGCCCGATACAGATCTCGTCAATGACGTCCATCACCCCATCAAGCCAAGTGATTTGCGGGTCGAACTGTCCATATTCGATGAAGTGCAGCGCCTGGGCCATGACGCGGGGATTGTTCATCATAAAAGTATGCGTCACAGGCAGAACGATATGATCCGCCATACCTTCAACTCGGGTCGTGCGGATCGACACTTTGCCATCGTCTGGCCCATCAATCATCGACGAAAAGACCGGGTTCAGAGAGTTTTCACCCGCGATCACCCCAAGCTCGAACTCTACTGGAGGCAATTGGCGCGGGATACCCTCTGGGCCCGTGCCCAACTGCAGCCCTGCCGGACCGTTGAGGTAGCCGAACACCTCCCATGCGCCTAATTCATCAACCAACTGGCTGCCTTGATTGGGCGGCCCAAGCATGACAACGCGACCCAAATTCTCTGGTTCGTGATCCTGCAACCAATAGCGCAACAGGATACCGCCCATGGAATGCGCCACGACATTTGCGGTGTCGTCCCCGCATTTGGCGAACGCATCGGGCAGAGTTTGCTCGGCCAGTTCCGGAATGCCCAAATCGGTCGACGGATAACCAGGGCGAATGACTGTGTAGCCATGCACCTCGAACAATTGCTCCATCACCGAAAAGGACGCCTCGGTCCGAGCCAGCCCATGCAGCAGGATCACGCATTTCGCCTGGGCCGCAGCCGGGAGCAGGAGAAAAAATATGGCAAGCAGAACTCTCATACCCGCCAGATAAGGCCTAATTCGGTTCGGGGAAAGATGTGACCTCAGGTTCTGCGCTGTACTGCCAGCGCGATCCCGCCCAAAACCAGTGCCGCGCCGATGATCAAGCGCATGCTTGCCACCTCACCCAACAACACAATTCCCGCAACGATTGCGATGACAGGGACGCTGAGCTGTACGACCGCAGCGACCGAAGGGGCAAGCTGCGGCAACACGCGATACCAAAGCGCGTAACCAAGACCCGAGGTCACGCCTCCGGACAGAGCCGCCAGAAAGTAGCCAAACCCAGTCATCTGCCAAGTGCCGCCCGCCACCAACAAGGCCATAGCCGTGACGGGCAACGCGACGACAAAATTGGCCGCCGTGCCCTCTAACGCGTTCGGTTCGGACCGCCCGGCCAAGGAATAGGCGGCCCAGCCGATCCCTGCCGCAACCATCAGTGCAGCCCCCAAGGCGTCTACTTGCAAGGTCCCCGATGGCCAAAGCACATAGGCCAACCCGCCCAGCGCAACCGCTGCGCCTGCCAATTGGCGCACCGTCGGGGTCGCTCCGGTCATAGCCCCGACTGCGAACATGGTGATCTGAACGACACCAAACAGGATCAACGCCCCCAACCCGGCGTCCAGCGTCAGGTAAGCCACAGAAAAGCCAATCATATAGAGAGACAGTGACCCCGCCCCGATGATCCGACGTGGTGAGCGAAGCGGCAGAACCCCGCCTTTCAAAAGAACCAACACGGCCAGAACAACCGCCCCCGCGAGAACACGGACAACGGCGAACCCCGCAGGATCACTCGCCCCGCTCTCAATCGCCAGCCGGTTCAAAATCGAATTGGCCGCAAAGGCGCACATGGTGAGGGAGGTCAGAAGAAACAGTCTCATGAAACCCGCATAGCGCGTTGGCCACGCTTTGCACACTCACTTTCCAGCTAAGTGCAAAGCTCGCCCTTCTTCTGTTCAAAAATACCTCCGCCGGAGGCATGCCCGCGCAGCGGGTGTTCCAAACGCAAACGGGGCCGCCCAAAGGCGACCCCGCTCGTAAGCAGTTTTGCTTTCCCTCTCGGCAGCTTGGCCTTTCGGCCAAACGCCTGTCGGGGTCGGCAGAATTTCCTAACGGAAATTCGCCGTGCTTACATCATGCCGCCCATGCCGCCCATGTCGGGCATGCCGCCGCCCGCAGGCGCGCCTTCTTTGGCGGGTTTGTCGGCAACCATTGCTTCGGTGGTGACCAGCAGACCAGCAACCGAGGCCGCATCTTCCAGCGCGGTACGGACAACTTTGGCCGGGTCGATCACGCCGAACGAGAACATGTCGCCATATTCTTCGGTCTGCGCGTTGAAGCCGAATGCTGCGTCAGCGGATTCACGGACTTTGCCCGCAACAACCGCACCGTCAACACCTGCGTTCTCGGCGATCTGGCGCAGCGGCGCTTCGATTGCCTTGCGAACGATGTTGATGCCAGCGTTCTGGTCAGCGTTTGCACCTTCCAGAGTTTCCAGCGCTTTGCCGGCCTGAACCAGAGCAACACCACCGCCGACGACAACGCCTTCCTGCACAGCAGCGCGGGTCGCGTTCAGAGCATCGTCCACACGGTCCTTGCGCTCTTTCACTTCAACTTCGGTCATGCCGCCGACGCGGATAACAGCAACACCGCCTGCCAGTTTGGCAACGCGCTCTTGCAGCTTCTCACGGTCGTAGTCCGACGAGGTTTCTTCGATCTGAGTGCGGATCTGAGCAACACGTGCTTCGATCTCGGCTTTCTCGCCTGCACCGTCAACGATGGTGGTTTCGTCTTTGGTGATCTCGATCTTCTTGGCGGTACCCAGCATGTCCATGGTGACGGACTCGAGCTTCATGCCCAGATCTTCGCTGATGACCTGACCACCGGTCAGGATCGCGATGTCCTGCAGCATGGCTTTACGGCGATCGCCGAAGCCCGGTGCTTTGACGGCAGCAATTTTCAGGCCGCCGCGCAGTTTGTTGACAACCAGAGTTGCCAGCGCTTCGCCTTCAACGTCTTCCGCGATGATCAGCAGAGGCTTCTGCGACTGGATCACCTGCTCGAGCAGCGGAACCATCGGCTGCAGCGAGGACAGTTTCTTTTCGTGCAGCAGGATCATACAGTCGTCGAGTTCTGCGATCATCTTGTCTGCGTTGGTGACGAAGTAAGGCGACAGGTAGCCACGGTCGAACTGCATACCTTCGACAACATCGGTCTCGGTTTCCAGACCTTTGTTTTCTTCGACGGTGATAACGCCTTCGTTGCCAACCTTCTGCATCGCGTCTGCGATTTGGCTGCCGATTTCAGCTTCACCGTTGGCCGAGATGGTGCCAACCTGAGCAACTTCGGCCGAGTCTTTAACTTCGCGCGACGCTGCCTTGATGCCTTCAACAACCTTGGCTGTTGCCAGGTCGATGCCGCGCTTCAGGTCCATCGGGTTCAGGCCCGCTGCAACCTGTTTCAGACCTTCTTTGACGATGGACTGAGCCAGAACGGTTGCCGTGGTGGTGCCGTCGCCGGCTTCGTCATTGGTGCGGCTGGCGACTTCTTTCACCATCTGCGCGCCCATGTTTTCGAACTTGTCTTCCAGTTCGATTTCCTTGGCAACCGATACACCGTCTTTGGTGATGCGCGGTGCGCCGAAGGATTTGTCCAGAACCACGTTGCGGCCTTTGGGGCCCAGGGTCACTTTAACAGCGTCGGCCAGGATGTTCACACCTGCCAGCATGCGGTTACGGGCATCGGTGTCGAACTTGACGTCCTTTGCAGCCATGTCGTTTCTCCTTGAGAAATAAGTTGTAAATGAAGATCAGAGTGAAGCGCGGCGGCTTACTCGATGATCCCCATGATGTCGCTTTCTTTCATCATCAGCAGCTCTTCGCCGTCGACCTGAACCTCGGTGCCCGACCATTTGCCGAACAGGATCTTGTCGCCAGCTTTGACCGCCATCGCGATCAGCTCGCCGCTGTCCTTGCGTGCGCCTTCGCCAGTTGCGACGACTTCGCCTTCGCTGGGCTTTTCTTTTGCGCTATCAGGAATGATCAGGCCGCCTGCGGTTTTCTCTTCGCTTTCTGTACGGCGAACCAGCACACGGTCATGAAGCGGTTTCAATGCCATCTTTGTAGCTCCTTGGGCTCAAAGTTTATCTATCCTCCCCCCGCCGACTGGCGAGGCGTTAGCACTCAAGGGTAAAGAGTGATAACGACGCATAGCTAGGGGGTGCAAATCCCCGAGTCAACAAGCTGTGATGGATTTTTTTCGACCCAGACCCTCAATCAGGCTGGTCCCAACTATAGGCCCAGTGCTTCAAGCCCTCCTGCCCCGCATCCGTCAGGGCATAAACACCTTTTTCAACCTTGTCGAACCAGCCGTAGTGATTGGTGCGCATCAGCCGAGTGGCCTCGGCTACGCCTGTCGACTTCGCGACCTCGGCCCCTTTGCAGGCGCCATGTTCGGCAAGATGCGCCGCGCATTTCAAAGCATCCTGACGATAAGCGGTGACAATGCCGTGCCGCGTTGCGCCGCCAGAGTTCGGGTCGCCTTGCAGCCGATCAAACTCTCGCAGCATCAGGCCTGCTTTGACCTTGTTCTTGCGCGGGGCATAGGGGCCGGGATCGCACTGCACCTCGACCGCTCCGTCCGCGCGCACGGTGATCAGGCCCAAGCCCAACCTGCGGCAGAGCGCCAGATTGTCCCGCAACGCTCGACGCGCAGTGCGTCCGGTTGGCTTGCCGACCCCCAGATAGACCTGATCCGTGATCCTGAGCCGCGCGACGGCCTGATGGAACAAAGCCAGCGAAAAGCGCAGTTTCAGCTCGACAATCACCGGCTCGGACCCGTCGCGCACGGCCATGATGTCGGCTGCGCCAACCTCACCTTTTACGGTATAGCCCTGCCTCTCGAACAATGCCTTGATGGGGGGATAAAGATCCTGCTCGCGCTCCATGGCCCAATGCTATGCGTTTCGTGTCGAAATACCAGATGGGTCGCCTTGAATATGCTGTATTTGGATGCCTAAATCTTATGTCGTCTGTTTGACCAACCGAGGAAGGACCGCCTATGCGCCTGATGGCCCTTTTTGGACTATTGCTTCTGCCCCTGACTGCACATGCCGCCTGCGAAGGTCACGACCTGCGGCCCTTGATGTCGGAAGAGGATCAGGCCGCCCTGCAACAATCCCTTGCCTCGGTCCCCTACCCCGAGGGCAATCACTGGATCGCCACCAAGGGCGACACGACCCTGCACCTGATCGGAACACTGCACACCAACGATGCACGGATGGGGCCGGTCGTCGAACGGCTGACACCCATCGTAGCCCATGCAGACGCGATCTATTTCGAGGTCACCGAGGCCAAAATGGAAGCGTTCGAGCAAGGCCTGGCCAATGACCTGAGCCCGGTGATGATCACCGAGGGTCCCACCCTGATCGACCTGATGAGCGCCGAGGACTGGGCGGCCCTTTCGACTTCTTTGGCCGAGCGCGGCATTCCCAGCTGGATGGCAGCCAAAATGCGGCCCTGGTTTCTGAGCATGATGCTGGGCATCCCGCCCTGCCTGATGCAGAACCCGGATGCGAACCATGGAATGGATGCCCGCCTAACGGACGTGGCCGAGGCGCACGGGATTCCGCAACACTCGCTGGAGCGGATCGAAGACCTGATGGCGATGTTCGACACGCTTTCACTGGAACAACAGGTCGACTCACTGGTCCGCCTGTCCGGAGCAATGCAGGCCGATGCAAACCACCTCGCCACGATGGCCAATGCGTATCTCGAGGAAAAACATGCGCAGATCCTGCAACTAGCCCGGATTCAGGGGTTCGAGGCCTCGGGCCTGTCGCAAGAGGATTACGACGCAGAGTGGGCGCAGTTCGAACAACAATTGCTGGTAGATCGCAATAGCAGTTGGATGGACCATATCCTGCGCATTCAGGATCAGACGGCAGTCGTCGCGGTAGGTGCCGGGCATCTTAGCCAGACATACGGCTTGCTCTCGCTTTTGGAAAAGGAAGGCTACACGTTGACACGCGCGCCGTTCTGATTTCTCGGCATGTCAGACCAACGGTCGCAGCGGCCCGCAAGCGGGTGACAAGCCCTGTCTCGCGCCCTATAAGGCGCGCAAATTTCCAATCCGCAGGACGCTGACATGACAACCCTAGTATTTGGTCACAAATCTCCCGACACCGATTCCACCGGCTCTCCGATCCTGTGGTCGTGGTACCTGAACGAAGTCAAAGGCGAGCAGGCTGAACCCGTGCTGCTGGGCGAGCCCAACACCGAAGCCGCTTTCATGCTGCAGCGCTGGGACCTGCCCAAGCCGCGCATCATCGAAGACGTGGAAGCGGACGCTCCGGTTATTATCGTCGACACCAACAACCCGGCCGAGCTGCCCGCCAGCGTCAACAGCGCCGACATCCGTGCCATCATCGACCACCACAAACTGGTTGGAGGTCTGGAAACCAAAGGCCCTATCGATATCACCGTTCGCCCTCTGGCCTGTACTGCGACCATCATGGTCGACCTGATGGGTGACGACGCCGCCAAGATGCCTGAAGCCATCAAAGGCGCAGCGCTGACTTGCATCCTGTCCGATACGCTGGAATTCCGCTCGCCCACCACCACCGCGCATGACCGCGAGGTGGCTGAGAAACTGGCCGCAGAACTGGGTCTGGATGTCTCGGCCTATGCGGCGGACATGTTCGCGGCAAAATCGGATGTGTCCTCGTTCTCGGATGCCGAACTGATCCGCATGGATAGCAAGGAATACGAAGTTGACGGCACCAAGTTCCGTGTCTCGGTTCTGGAAACCACTGCTCCGGGCGTTGTTCTGGACCGCAAGGGCAGCTTGGCCGCGTCGATGGTTAACGTAGCAAAGGAAGACGGCGTCGATCAGGTGCTGCTGTTCGTCGTCGACATCCTGAACGAAGAAGCCACCCTGCTGGTCCCAAATGAATTGGTCAAAACCGTTGCCGAGAAAAGCTTCGGTGCATCGGTCGACGGCGACGCTGTGGTCCTGCCCGGCATCATGAGCCGGAAAAAGCAGATCATTCCGAACCTCAAGGTCTGAGACCTTACTCTAAGGCGCCCCAAGCGGGCGCCTTTTTCTTTGTGCGAGGCTCTGCCTCGCGCTCCGGGATATTTTTAGCCAGATGAAGTGCGGATCCCCTGCTTCTTCTGTTTCAAAATACCTCGGGGGAGTCGCGGCTTGCCGCGGCGGGGGCAGCGCCCCCTCTGGCAAAACCTGCCAAGCTCTGCCATAGGCTTGGCTGTCCGCAGACCATGCCAAAGGGAATCCCATGACCCAGATCATCTCCGCCCTCCACGAGATCTCCGACCGTTACAAAGTACTTTTTGTCGATCTTTGGGGCTGCGTTCACAATGGGA
Source organism: Ruegeria sp. CL3 (assembly GCF_056536505.1). Lineage (NCBI taxonomy): Bacteria > Pseudomonadati > Pseudomonadota > Alphaproteobacteria > Rhodobacterales > Roseobacteraceae > Ruegeria > Ruegeria sp. CL3. The sequence continues at coordinate 327,778 of NZ_JBQFPT010000002.1, forward strand.
TCACTGCGTATCCAGAAGCGGTTGCCGCGCTGCAGACCTACCGCTCGAAAGGCGGTTTCGTTGTTCTGGTGACAAACTCTCCGAAGCCGCGCGCGGGCGTCGCCGCGCAGCTTTCGCAGTTCAACGTCCCCGCTGACGCCTATGACACCATCGCAACAAGCGGCGACTCTGCACGTTCAGCCATGTTCCGCGGAACAGTAGGCGAAAAGGTTTACTTCATGGGCGAATGGGAACGCGATGCGGGGTTTTTTGAGCCGCTGAAGCTGTTGGACCATCCTGTTCATATCGAGCGCGTCCCTCTGGATCAGGCCGAGGGGATCGTCTGCTGCGGGCCGTTTGATACGATGGCAGATCCCGACGTCAATCGCCCTGACTTCCTCTATGCCAAGCAAAAAGGCATGAAGCTGCTATGTGCGAACCCTGACATCGTGGTCGATCGAGGCGAAGTACGGGAATGGTGCGCGGGCGCTTTGGCGAAGCTCTATACCGAGATGGGTGGCGAGAGCCTGTATTTCGGCAAACCCCATCCTCCGATCTATGATCTGGCGCGTCGGCGTGTGCAGGAAATGGATGTTGACGTCTCGGACAGCGACATTCTGGCTATCGGTGACGGTCCGCATACCGACATCCTTGGCGGCATGGGAGAGGGAATCGATACGCTCTTTATCTCAGGCGGGTTGGCCGCGGCCGAGACGAAAACGTCGCACCACCCCCACGCAGAATCCCTAAGCGACTATATAGAAAGTGAAAAGATCAATCCCACCTATACAATCGGGCGTTTGCGCTAGTCATTTTTCACTTGATTTTCTGCAGTTGCGAAGTAATAAAGTTGCCAACGGATGGCCGATGGTAGACTTTTATTGCTCGGCAGATTTCAAGTGAGGGCACCATGTTGGACAATCTTCCACGCGGAACGATCTGTATTGAAGACATCGAGATGGGCATGTCTCGCCACCTTCGCAAAGTGGTGACGGATGAAGATATCGAGATGTTCGCGCAGGTCTCGACCGACAGGAACCCTGTGCATCTGGACGATGACTACGCCCGCGATACGATCTTCGAAGGTCGCATTGCGCATGGGATGCTGACGGCCGGTTTGATCTCGGCCGTGATTGGCGAGCAATTGCCCGGTCATGGGACGGTCTATATGGGTCAGTCGCTGAAGTTTTTGGCCCCGGTGCGTCCCGGCGACATGGTCTATGCCGAGGTCAAGGTGATCGACATTGATTTTGCCAAACGCCGCGTGAAGCTGGACTGCCACTGCGCAGTCGATGGCAAAAAGGTTCTGGTCGGTGAAGCCATGGTCCTTGCCCCATCACGTAAGTTCGACTGAGCGAGTAGGCACGCAACCTTGCCGAAGAGGGGCTCAATCTCTGCGGCAATGACCGGCGCGCTGTATCCGTCATCGCTGAACCGAATGCCGCATTGCCCCTCACCATCGGAACGGGCTGAATTGTACCAAATTCTCAAAGGTCACGCTTGAACATACTGTTGATGAACAGTACCCAAAGCGCATGCAGATCATCCGGGACTTCCAGTATATCGAGCCAGAAGATCGCGGCGCCAGCGTGGCGATCGGGAACTTTGATGGCGTCCATGTGGGGCATCAGTCGGTTATCGAGCTGGCGCGCAATGCGGCTCCGAATGCGCCTCTGGGCGTGCTGACGTTTGAACCGCATCCGCGTGAGTATTTTGCACCCGATGCGCCTCCGTTTCGATTGATGCGCGGGAACGCGCGGGCGCACCGGCTTGAGAAGCTGGGTGTGCAGAAGCTATACGAGCTACCCTTCAATGCCGCTTTGGCTGGGCTGGCCCCCGAGGAATTCGCGCGTAGTGTGATCTGCGACGGTCTGGGCTTGTCTCATATCGTTGTGGGTGCCGATTTCTGCTTTGGCAAAGGGCGGGTTGGAACGGCGCAGGATATGGTCCGCTTTGGCGAGCAAATGGGGTTCGGCGTGACCATCGCCCCCTTGATGGAGCGTTCCGAGAACGTCGTCTCTTCGACCGCGATCCGAACCGCTCTCAGCGAAGGCCGCCCTGGCGATGCGGCAACCATGCTGGGCCATTGGCACCGCATCGAAGGCGAGGTCATCGGCGGCGAGCAGCGCGGGCGCGAGCTGGGCTTTCCCACCGCAAACATGTCGATAGAGGGCCTGCACCCGCCGAAATTCGGTGTTTATGCCGTACTGGTGGATGTTCTGGACGGCCCCAACAAGGGCTCCTACCAAGGCGCCGCGTCGATTGGCGTGCGACCAATGTTCAATGGTGAGGTCCCCAATATTGAGACGTTCCTGTTTGATTTCTCCGGCGATCTTTACGGTGCAACCCTTTCGGTCGGATTGGTCGAGTTTCTGCGGCCTGAAATGAAGTTCGATGGTTTGCACGGGCTGATTGCCCAGATGGATGCCGATTGCGCGAAATCACGCGACATTCTGGCCGCGCGATGAGCGTGGATCCGATCAACCGCGCGGGTCTGTCTCCGCGCTTTTGGGAACGCAAACCCCTGCGCAAGATGAACCAGCGCGAGTGGGAAGCCCTCTGCGATGGGTGCGGCAAGTGTTGCCTGAACAAGCTGGAAGACGAAGACACAGGCGAGGTCGCGCTGACCTGCGTCGCCTGCCGCCTTTTGGACGATGAAAGCTGCCGTTGCACCCAGTATGATATCCGGCACCAGTTCGTGCCCGAATGCATCGTCATGACCCCAGACAACATCGACTCACACGCCTACTGGCTGCCCCAAACCTGCGCCTATCGCCTGCTGTGGGAGGGCAAGCCTCTCTATGATTGGCACCCCTTGCTGTCTGGCACAGCCGATAGTGTGCATGCCGCCGGCGTCTCGGTTCAGGGGCGTACCGTTTCCGAGTTCGAGACCCCCATGGAAGAGTGGGAAGACTATATCATTGAGGAGCCGACCTGATGTATTTTGCCTCTGACAACTCCGGGCCTGTCCATCCGCAGGTACTGGCAAAACTGGCCGAGGCCAATCAGGGCTATCAGATGGCCTATGGGGCGGACACGCTGATGAATGAGGTCCGGGACCGCCTTCGCAGCATTTTCGAAGCCCCCGGCGCGGCGGTCTATCTGGTGGCGACCGGAACGGCGGCGAATTCACTGGCGCTGGCCACCCTCTCCAACCCGTGGGAGACGATCTTTTGCTCTCCGGTAGCGCATATCCACGAGGACGAATGCAATGCGCCCGAATTCTACAGTGGCGCCAAGCTGACCCTTGTGCCGGGTACTGACAAGATGACCCCCGCGGCCCTGCGCCGGACGATTTCCGTAGAAGAAACGCGTGGTGTGCATGGACCGCAAAGAGGACCGGTGTCCATCACACAAGTGACCGAGCGAGGGTCGGTTTATTCACTGGAAGAAATGCAAGCGTTGTGTGCGGTTGCGAAGGAGTATGACCTGCCGGTGCATCTGGATGGCGCGCGGTTTACGAATGCTCTTGTCGCGTTGGGATGTTCACCGGCCGAGATGACATGGAAGGCTGGCGTGGATGCGGTCAGCTTTGGCGGCACCAAGAACGGGTTGATGGGGGTCGAGGCGGTGATCTTCTTCGACGAATCCAAAGCCTGGGAGTTCGAGCTGCGCCGCAAACGCGGGGCGCATTTGTTCTCGAAGCACCGGTATCTGTCTGCCCAGATGGCAGCCTATCTGGACGATGATCTTTGGCTGACATCTGCCCGTCAGGCGAATGCAAACTGTGCTCGTCTGGCTGAGGGTCTTCGGGCGAAAGGAGCCGATTTCCTGCATGAGCCACAGGCCAACATGATCTTCGCCTCCTTCCCGCGCGCCAAACACCGCCAGCTTCATGCGGTGGGCGCCGTCTATCACCTGTGGGGGGCGCAGTTGGAAGGCGAAGATGAGTCAGAGCCTCTGCCCTGCCGTCTGGTCTGCGACTGGTCGATCAGCCATGAACAGATCGACCAGTTTCTATCCCATCTGTAGGCTCAGCCTTTCAACTCGGCCAAATGTTGGTCGAGGTCGTCAAGGCTGTCCTGCCCCCAGAACCGCTGACCATCCGGCGTGATGTAGAACGGAGCGCCGAAAGCGCCGTTCTCCACGGCCTCTTCCAGATTGGCAGCGTAGGTCTCCGCCCCCACCAAAAGGCCGCTATCGGCCAGGTCGGCATCGAACCCGGCTTGCGTCAGACAGTCACGGATCACGTCGTCCTTCGCAACGTCTTTCTCTTCAGCCCAACAGGCCCGCAGCAGGGATTGGCATAGTTTACCCACATCCCCCGATCCATCTTTGGCTGCCGCAATCACAGCGTAAGAGGACGGAGCCATATTGGTCGGCCAATGCGCCGGTTTTAGGTTAAACGGTACGCCAAGCTTTTTCGCGACCCGCACCAGATTTTGTGCGCGGTATTCAATGCGGGAGATATGCCGGTCTTTTGGTGGCGTCCCGCCCGTGCGCCCGAACAGCGCCATGATGTCCAGCGGTTTGTAATTGATCGTCGCGCCGTGCTTGGCTGCGATCTCCTCCAGCCGTGTGCCCGCCAGATAGGTATAGGGTGAAATTGTCGCAAAATAGTAGTCAATCTGGGTCATCTGCACTTTCTCCGCTGCGTTGTCTTTGCGGAACGGTAAGGCCATGCTAAGCGGTGTCAACATCACGAATCTGTCACATTGCCAACGCTGCCCGGGGACTCCAGCCGATGCCGACACTCCACGAACCCAAGCTGATTGCTGGGAACGCTAACCTTCCGCTTGCCGAAACCATTTCACGCCGCATGAGCCTGTATCGTGGCGTAGATCAGGGCCTGGTCGATGCCCGCGTCGAGCGCTTCAACGACGGCGAGATCTTCGTCGAGGTGTTCGAGAACGTCCGTGGCGAGGATATGTTCATCATCCAGCCGACCTCAAACCCGGCGAATGACAACCTGATGGAGCTGCTGATCATCGCCGACGCGCTGCGCCGCTCGTCCGCGCAGCGCATCACCGCCGTGATCCCTTACTTTGGCTACGCCCGTCAGGACCGCCGCACCAAGGCGCGCACACCGATCTCGGCCAAGCTGGTCGCCAACATGCTGACCGGCGCAGGGATCGAGCGGGTTCTGACCATGGACCTGCACGCGGCCCAGATTCAGGGCTTTTTCGATATCCCGGTGGACAACCTTTATGCCTCACCGATCTTTGCCTTGGATGTTAAAAACCAGTTCAAAGACCATATGGATGAGATCATGGTGGTCTCGCCCGACGTCGGAGGCGTGGCCCGCGCGCGCGAACTTGCCAAGCGGATCGAAGCCCCCCTGTCGATCGTCGACAAACGCCGCGAAAAGGCCGGTGAAGTGGCCGAGATGACCGTCATCGGCGATGTCAAAGACAAGATCTGCCTGATCGTCGATGACATGTGCGACACCGCTGGCACCCTGTGCAAAGCGGCGCAGGTGCTGCTGGACAACGGCGCGAAAGAGGTCCACTCCTACATCACCCACGGCGTCATGAGCGGCCCTGCGGTCGAACGTGTGACGAATTCGGTGATGAAGTCTCTGGTTTTGACCGACACGATCCAGCCAACCGACGCGATCCTGAAAGCCAAGAACATCCGCATCGTGCCGACCGCGCCGATCTTTACCCAGGCCATCCTGAACATCTGGAACGGCACCAGCGTCTCGTCCCTGTTCGAGGACAAGACCCTGACACCGATCTACGAATCCATGTACCAGATGGACTAGTCTGACAGGGCGGCTTGCGATAGCCGCCCTTTTCTTTTCAGCAGCGGCAGATTAGGACGCCCCTGCCCTTTCTCCACCACCATATAGCGGGACAGCGTTCTCATGACTGACACCAAACGCGTCGTTCTTTCCAGCGACCACGCCGCCATCGACCTGCGCCAAGCCCTTGCCGCACATATCGCCCAAGCCGGGTGGGAGGTCGTCGATATCGGCCCCACAACGCCCGAAAGCACGCACTACCCTCTGCACGGCAAGGCAGCGGCGGAACGTGTCGCCTCTGGCGATTGTACGCTGGGTATCCTGCTGTGTGGCACTGGCCAGGGGATCATGATGGCTGCGAACAAGGTTCCGGGTATCCGCTGTGGCGTCTGCTCGGATACGTTCTCGGCCCGTATGATCCGCCAGCACAACAACGCCAACATGCTTTCCATAGGCGCGCGCGTCATTGGAGAGGGTCAGGCCCTCGATATCGTGGATGCGTTTCTGACGGCTGAGTTTGAAGGCGGCCGCCACGCAACACGCGTGGACATGATCGAAGAATAACCAAAGCAATGGCCCGCATGAACTGCGGGCCAGAGAAGCGTCTTATGAGATGTCCCAATCATCCTCATGGGCAACCTCACCAATTGCCGTCCATGAGGCGCGGATACGCGCGATCTTCGTATCGGACCATGTGCGAAACACGGCCGTGAACCCTTCGGCGGTGATCTCTTCGGCCTGAACCTCGGCACGCAGAGCCGAGGATGTATCCACATCCCACAAAGACACTCCGATCTGGATCACCGGGGTTGACCGGAACGGCTGGCTGAATTTCACCGGGGAACGGCGTTCACGCGGGCCATTGCCTGTCCACATCTCGCCGCCGTTGGAAAAGTCCGAGAACAAAACAGTCTCGCCTTGATCAATACCTATGGGATGGGTGCGAAAAGTCTTCATATTTTTATGTCTTTAACTCGTAATTACCGGTACTTATTCCACAGATATCTCACAATCACGACAAAAAAACGGCCCCGCGAAAGCGAGGCCGTTCAATTCTTCTGCAGGTGAACCTGTTACAGGCTCATATGCGTTCCAAGGGCTTCCATATCGGCCAGCAGCTTGGCGGCTTCGTCGACGATGGACTGATCATCTCCTTCCTTGGCCGCGTCATGCGAGGCACGCGCGTCAGCGATCAGGTCATCGAGATGCGACCGGGTCACTTCGGCAACCGGAATGGCCTTTTCGGCCAGAACCGACAGGCCATCACCGTTGATCTGAGCAAACCCACCGGTCACCAGATATTCGCTGGCGCCTTCGGGTGCGTCGACCTTCAGGATGCCCGGGCGCAGCGTGGTGATCGTGGGGGCATGATCGGGCATTGCCGTCATATCCCCGTCCGCGCCGGGTAGCTGGACCGCGGTGGCCGCGAGCGAAGCAAGGCTCCGCTCGGGGCTGACGAGGTCGAATTGCATTGTGTTTGCCATCAGGGATACTCCTTAGGCGGCTTCTGCGGCCATCTTCTCCGCTTTGGCGATCACTTCGTCGATGCCGCCAACCATCAGGAAGGCCGCTTCGGGCAGGTGATCGTATTCGCCAGCCACAACAGCTTTGAACGATGCGATGGTCACGTCCAGAGGAACCTGAACGCCGGGCGAACCGGTGAAGACTTCGGCAACATCGAACGGCTGCGACAGGAAGCGCTCGATCTTTCGGGCACGGGCAACGGTCAGTTTGTCTTCTTCCGACAGTTCGTCCATGCCGAGGATGGCGATGATGTCCTGCAGCGACTTGTAGCGCTGGAGGATCTGCTGAACGTCGGTCGCAACCGCGTAGTGCTCTTCACCAACGATGGCCGGGTCCAGCAGACGCGACGACGAGTCGAGCGGGTCAACAGCCGGGTAGATACCCTTTTCCGAGATCGCACGGTTAAGAACGGTGGTCGCATCCAAGTGAGCAAACGAGGTGGCCGGCGCGGGGTCGGTCAAGTCGTCCGCAGGCACGTAGATCGCCTGCACCGAGGTGATCGAGCCCGACTTGGTCGAGGTGATGCGTTCTTGCAGAGCACCCATGTCGGTCGCCAGTGTCGGCTGGTAGCCCACCGCCGAAGGAATACGACCCAGCAGAGCCGAAACCTCGGAGCCCGCTTGCGTGAAGCGGAAGATGTTGTCGACGAAGAACAGAACGTCGGTACCGGACTGGTCGCGGAACTGCTCGGCCAGGGTCAGACCAGTCAGAGCAACACGTGCACGCGCACCCGGAGGTTCGTTCATCTGACCGTAAACCAGCGCAACCTGCGATTCCGACAGGTTGTCAGGCTTAATAACGTTCGATTCGATCATCTCGTGGTAGAGGTCGTTCCCTTCACGGGTCCGTTCACCAACACCCGCAAACACCGAGAAGCCCGAGTGCACTTTTGCGATGTTGTTGATCAGTTCCATGATCAGAACGGTTTTACCAACGCCGGCGCCGCCGAACAGGCCGATCTTACCGCCTTTGGCGTAGGGGGCCAGCAGGTCAACAACCTTGATGCCGGTGACCAGGATTTCCGACTCGGTCGACTGTTCGTCGAACTCGGGTGCGGGCTGGTGGATTGCGCGGGCTTCAGTTGCTTCAACTGGGCCTTTTTCGTCAATCGGTTCGCCAACAACGTTCAGGATGCGGCCCAGAGTTGCGTTACCAACCGGAACCGAGATCGGTGCGCCAGTGTCGGTTACAACTTCGCCGCGGACCAGACCTTCGGTCGCGTCCATCGCGATGGTACGGACGGTGTTTTCACCCAGGTGCTGAGCAACTTCCAACACCAGGCGCTTGCCGTTGTTGGTGGTTTCCAGCGCGTTCAGAATTTCAGGCAACTGATCTTCGAACTGCACGTCGACGACGGCCCCGATGATCTGTGTGACTTTGCCTTTTGCATTCGCCATGTTTCGTCTCCGGTTTTCTTACAGCGCTTCGGCGCCGGAAATAATTTCAATCAGCTCGTTGGTGATCACGGCCTGACGCGAGCGGTTGAACTGAATCGTCAGCTTGTCGATCATCTCACCCGCGTTGCGTGTCGCGTTATCCATCGCGGACATCCGTGCACCCTGTTCAGACGCTCCGTTTTCGAGCAGAGCCGAGAAGATCGCGGTCGCAACCCCCTTGGGCAGCAGGTCGGCCAGAATGGCCTCTTCGCTGGGCTCGTAGTCGAAGATTGCACCGCTGTCGTCACCTGCCGCTTCGTCCTCGAACGAGGCGGGGATAACCTGCTGTGCCGTCGGGATCTGGGTCACAACGTTGACGAACTTCGAGTAGAAGATCGTGGCAACATCGAACTCACCCGCATCGAAGCGAGACAGGACGTCCTTCGCGATGTCTTGCGCATTGGTGTAGCCAATACGTTTGACTTCGCTCAGGTCGACATGACCTACGAACAAATCGCCCAGATCGCGCTTGAGCGCGTCGCGGCCTTTTTTGCCAACGGTCAGAACTTTGACCGCTTTGCCTTTGCCGCGCAGCTCTTCAGCTTTGGCGCGGGCCAGCTTGGCGATGTTCGCGTTGAAGCCGCCACACAGGCCGCGTTCAGCTGTCATCACAACCAGCAGATGGACATCATCACTGCCCGTACCACGGAGCAGCTTGGGGGCGCTGTCGCTACCCCCGACCGAAGCCGCCAGCCCCGCCATCACGGCATTGAACCGCTCGGCATAGGGGCGCGAGGCTTCAGCAGATTCCTGGGCGCGGCGCAGTTTTGCTGCCGCGACCATCTGCATGGCCTTGGTGATCTTGCGGGTCGATTTGACCGACTCGATCCTGTTTTTAAGGTCCTTCAGACTAGGCATCGGAACCTCCTCTTATGCGAAGGTCGCGGCAAATTCGTCGATCGCTGCCTTGATCTTGTCGGACGCTTCACCCTTGATCTTCGGATCTTCGTCGGTGAGCCATGTCAGCAGGTCAGCATGCTTACCGCGCAGGTGCGCCAGCAGACCGGCCTCATAGCGGCCAACATCCGATACGTCGATTTTGTCGAGGTAACCGTTGGTCCCTGCGAAGATGACGCAGACGATTTCCGCGTTGGTCAGCGGCGAGTACTGCGGCTGTTTCATCAGCTCGGTCAGACGCGCGCCACGGTTCAGCAGCTGCTGAGTTGCGGCGTCGAGGTCCGAACCAAACTGCGCAAACGCAGCCATTTCGCGGTACTGAGCCAGTTCCAGTTTAACCGGGCCAGCGACCGATTTCATCGCATTGGTCTGAGCCGAGGAGCCCACACGCGAAACCGACAGACCGGTGTTCACAGCAGGACGGATACCTTGGTAGAACAGTTCGGTTTCCAGGAAGATCTGACCGTCGGTGATCGAAATCACGTTGGTCGGAATAAACGCGGAAACGTCGCCACCCTGAGTTTCGATAACCGGCAGAGCGGTCAGCGAGCCTGCACCGAAATCTTCGTTCAGCTTCGCCGAACGTTCCAGCAGACGGGAGTGGAGGTAGAAAACGTCACCCGGATAGGCTTCACGGCCCGGCGGGCGGCGCAGCAGCAGGGACATCTGACGATAGGACACAGCCTGCTTCGACAGGTCATCATAGATGATCAGAGCGTGGCGGCCATTGTCGCGGAAGTACTCGGCCATCGCAGTCGCGGCGTATGGCGCCAGGAACTGCATCGGCGCCGGGTCGGACGCGGTCGCGGCAACTACGATCGAGTATTCAATCGCGCCGGACTCTTCCAGTTTCTTCACCAGCTGCGCAACGGTCGAACGCTTCTGACCAACCGCAACGTAAACGCAGTACAGTTTCTTCGACTCGTCGTCGCCCGCTGCGTCGTTGTAAACTTTCTGGTTCAGGATGGTGTCCAGAGCCACAGCGGTTTTACCGGTCTGACGGTCACCAATGATCAGCTCACGCTGGCCACGGCCGATCGGGATCATCGCGTCAACCGATTTCAGGCCGGTTGCCATCGGCTCGTGCACCGATTTACGCGGGATGATGCCGGGGGCTTTGACGTCTGCAACGCCACGCTTGGTTGCGTTGATCGGGCCTTTGCCGTCCAGCGGGTTGCCCAGACCGTCAACAACGCGGCCCAGCAGCTCGTCACCGATCGGAACGTCCACGATCGAGTTGGTGCGCTTGACGGTGTCACCTTCTTTGATGTCACGGTCAGAACCGAAGATAACGACACCAACGTTGTCGCTTTCCAGGTTCAGGGCCATGCCCATGATGCCACCGGGGAATTCGACCATCTCACCGGCTTGCACGTTGTCCAGGCCGTATACACGGGCAATCCCGTCACCGACGCTCAGCACGCGGCCGATCTCGGCCACTTCGGCTTCCTGACCAAAATTCTTGATCTGGTCCTTCAGGATTGCAGAAATCTCTGCAGCTTGGATTCCCATTTATCCGACCTCTTTCATTGCATTCTGTAGGGAGTTCAGCTTCGAACGGATCGAGCTATCGATCATTTTCGAGCCCACTTTAACGACAAGACCGCCGATGAGGCTTTCATCCACGGTCGCATTGATAGTTACGGTCTTGCCCACACGCTCGGACAGCGTCTTGGACAGTTTTTCCATCTGTGTTTTGGTCAGCGCCTTGGCCGAGGCGACATCGGCGGTCACTTCGCCGCGCTCTTCGGCCAGCATGTCGCGCAGGACCTGCACCAGCTGCGGCACCACAAACAGGCGACGCTTCTGCGCCATCAGACCCAGCGTGTTGCGCAGGATGGCGTTCAGGCCCATCTTGTCAGCAACAGCGGCAATAGCGTTTTCCTGTTCGGCGCGGGAAACCAGCGGAGATGCGATGAGGTCGCGCAGATCGGCGCTTTCGCCCAGTGCTGCTGCAAGATCATTGATGCCGGATTCCAGACCTGCGAGGTCTTTGTTCTCTTTTGCGATCTCGAAAATCGCGGTGGCATAGCGCTCGGCGATGCCTGTGGAAATCGAAGCTGGTTCGGACACGTCCACCCTTCCGATACTTAGGCCCCGAAAACCGCGCGCGCAGCCAACCCGGGGGCGTGAAGATACCCCGTCCTTGAAGGGCGGGGATCAAAATCACCGGGGATGTATCAGAGGTGCTTCCACCAAGCAATACGCGATAGCGGTAACTGAATTATCCACAAATCGTTATTTTTCATAAGCTTAACCCAAGTGCGACCGTTTGGACCTCTTGGCGCAGTTGAAAAATGTTACTGATTTGCAGGTTTTTGCGATTCCTGTGACCTTTTTCCCGCATTTTTTCCCGATGACTGCGCGGAATCGTCACGCCGGCTTCAGCAAACCGTCCAGCGCTTTGATCGGGCGTTTCACCTTGTCCTTGGTGACCGTACCGCTTGGCGGGCGGATCAGCTTGCTGACCTCAACCATCAGCACGCCTCCGGCCATTACGGTGGGAATGCGCTGGCCGGTTTTTTCGATCAGGCTACCCGATTTCAGCCAGAACCGTCGGAACGAGGGCGGCAGATACAACGCGGAACAGTGGTTTTCAGGCACGAAATGATGGCTGCGCAGAAGGTTCTCGAGTTGCGTGGCCGAATATGGGTGACCAAATCCGAACGGTGTCCGGTCGGACCGCGACCACAGGCCCGCACGGTTCGGCACCACAAAAAGCGCTCTGCCCCCCGGCCCCAACACGCGCCAGCATTCCTCGAGCACCTTGCTGGGCTGTTCCGAGGTCTCAAGCCCGTGCATCACCACCAGCTTGTCCACGTGACCTGTCTCAATCGGCCAGAGCGTTTCTTCGGTCAGAACGGACACATTGGGCATTCCGGCGGGCCAGGGCATCACCCCTTGAGGGCCGGGCATCAACCCGATAACCCGCCGCGCGTCGGCGAGGTAGGGCCGCAAAAGAGGGACCGCAAAGCCAAATCCGGCCACCGTCTGGCCTTTCGCCTCGGGCCAGAGGTCGATCAGCCGACCACGAATCGCAGCCTGCGCCGCACGGCCCAGCGTGCTGCGATAGTAGAAATTCCTCAGATCCTGCACATCAAGATGCATTGCGGACACCCGATCAATCGGCTTAGCTGAGGCGCAGTCTAGCAACGAAAGGGCAAAAGGCCATGCCTCTTGAGATCGTAACCATCCCATGTCTCAGCGATAATTACGCGTTTCTTGCGCATGATGCCGAAAGCGGCGCGACCGCGCTGATTGACGCACCCGAAGCCGGGCCCATCCTGGCCGAGTTGGAGGCGCGCGGCTGGACCCTCAGCCATGTCTTTCTGACCCACCACCACTGGGATCATGTCGACGGACTGCCCGGAATTCTTGAGAAACACCCGGCCAAGGTGATCGGAGCAGCAGCTGATGCGCACCGCCTGCCCCCGCTCGACCAACAAGTCAGCGACGGTGAGAGCTTTGAGTTCGCAGGTGAGCCAGTTCAGGTAATGGATGTCTCGGGGCACACTTTGGGTCACGTCGCCTATTACATGCCGCAAAGTGCCACTGTCTTCACTGCGGATAGCCTGATGGCGCTGGGATGTGGGCGCTTGTTTGAAGGCACGCCGGAGCAGATGTGGCGCTCACTCAGCAAGCTTGCGGCGCTGCCGGATGACACGCTGGTCTGTTCGGGCCACGAATACACCCAATCTAACGCCAAATTCGCCGTCACCGTTGATCCGAATAATGCAGCCTTGCAACAGCGCGTCGTCGATATCGACCGCGCGCGCGCTGCAGGTCTGCCCACGGTGCCCTCAACAATGGGTCTGGAAAAGGCAACCAACCCGTTCCTGCGCGCCGAAGATCCGGCGATTCTGGCCCATTTGGGCATGGAAGGCGCGGACCCAGTTGCTGTTTTTGCCGAGATCAGGGGTAGAAAAGACAATTTCTGATGCCTATTTGACCATCCTCACGGCCACTCTCACAACAAATGTGACTGTCAAGTGAAAGAAAACCCTTGAAGCCGGGCGTCGATCAACCAAACTCTAATAGTATGAGGACATGGTTGGGATGGGGATCCGGCCGCAAGCCTGCCCCCTTCTGACCCAAGACAGAGGAGCACCCGCGTGCCTTCATTCTCGAGCACTTTGGAACAAGCCATTCACGCAGCTCTGGCAGCGGCGAATGAACGGCGACATGAGTTTGCTACGTTAGAGCATCTACTACTAGCGCTTTTGGAAGAGCCTGACGCAATCCGGGTCATGAAAGCCTGCAGCGTCGATCTGGACGAATTGCGCAGTACATTGGTCGAATTCATTGATGAGGATCTGTCAAACCTCGTCACCGATATCGACGGGTCCGAGGCCGTGCCAACGGCAGCATTCCAGCGCGTCATCCAGCGCGCGGCCATTCACGTGCAAAGCTCGGGCCGGACTGAGGTCACAGGCGCCAACGTACTGGTCGCCATCTTCGCCGAACGCGAAAGCAACGCTGCCTATTTTCTGCAGGAACAGGACATGACCCGGTATGACGCGGTCAATTTCATCGCGCACGGCGTCGCGAAAGACCCGGCCTATGGCGAAAGCCGCTCGGTTTCGGGCGCGGATCAGGTCGAAGATGAAGTGCAGGCCACCGCCAGCGACGAAGATCAAAAAGAAAGCGCCTTGGGCAAATATTGCGTCGATTTGAACGCCAAATCGCGCGCAGGCGATGTGGACCCGCTGATCGGTCGCGCCGATGAGGTCGAGCGCTGCATTCAGGTGCTATGCCGCCGCCGCAAGAACAACCCGCTTTTAGTAGGCGACCCCGGCGTGGGCAAAACGGCGATTGCCGAAGGCCTGGCGCATAAGATCGTGGCCGGTGAAGCCCCGGATGTTCTGTCGAACACCACCATTTACTCGCTCGACATGGGCGCTCTGCTGGCCGGAACCCGCTATCGCGGCGATTTCGAAGAACGTCTCAAGGCGGTCGTGACCGAGTTGGAAGATCACCCTGATGCGGTGCTGTTCATCGACGAAATCCACACCGTGATTGGTGCCGGGGCGACCTCGGGTGGGGCCATGGACGCGTCCAACCTGCTGAAGCCTGCGCTTCAGGGGGGCAAGCTGCGCACCATGGGGTCGACCACCTACAAGGAGTTCCGCCAGCATTTCGAAAAAGACCGCGCACTGAGCCGCCGGTTCCAGAAAATCGACGTGAACGAGCCTTCGGTCGAGGACAGCGTGAAGATCCTGCGCGGTCTGAAGCCCTATTTCGAAGAGCATCACGCCATCAAATACACCGCGGATGCGATCAAAACCGCTGTGGAACTCTCGGCGCGCTATATCAATGACCGTAAACTGCCGGACAAGGCGATCGACGTCATCGACGAAGCGGGTGCCGCGCAGCATTTGCTGGCCGAAAGCAAGCGCCGCAAAACAATCGGTGTGAAGGAGATTGAGGCCGTTGTCGCCAAGATCGCCCGTATCCCGCCGAAGAACGTCACCAAGGACGATGCGGTGGTTCTGAAAGACCTTGAAGCCTCGCTCAAGCGCGTGGTCTTTGGTCAGGATGACGCCATTGTGGCCTTGGCCAGCGCGATCAAACTGGCGCGCGCCGGGCTGCGGGAGCCTGAAAAGCCCATCGGCAACTACCTGTTCGCCGGTCCGACCGGTGTGGGTAAGACCGAGGTGGCGAAACAGCTGGCCGACAATCTGGGCGTGGAACTGCTGCGCTTTGACATGTCGGAATACATGGAGAAACACGCGGTCAGCCGTCTGATTGGTGCGCCTCCGGGCTATGTCGGGTTCGATCAAGGCGGTCTGCTGACCGACGGTGTCGACCAGCATCCTCACTGCGTCTTGCTGCTGGATGAGATCGAAAAAGCACACCCGGATGTGTTCAACATCCTGCTGCAGGTCATGGACCATGGCGAGCTGACCGATCACAACGGCCGCACGGTGAACTTCCGCAACGTGGTCCTGATCATGACCTCGAACGCGGGTGCGCAGGAACAGGCAAAGGCCGCGATCGGCTTTGGCCGCGACCGTCGCGAGGGCGAAGACACCGCCGCGATCGAGCGGACGTTTACGCCGGAATTCCGCAACCGTCTGGACGCGGTGATCTCTTTCGCGCCGCTGCCGAAAGAGGTCATCCTGCAGGTGGTCGAAAAGTTCGTTCTGCAGCTTGAGGCGCAACTGCTGGATCGCGGCGTGACCATCGACCTGACGCCCAAGGCCGCCGCATGGCTGGCCGACAAGGGCTATGACGACAAGATGGGCGCGCGCCCTCTGGGCCGCGTGATCCAGGAACACATCAAGAAACCTTTGGCCGAAGAGTTGCTGTTTGGCAAACTCGCCAAGGGCGGTGTTGTTCGTGTCTCGGTCAAGAAAGGCGATCTGCACTTGGATATCCTCGGCCCCGATCAGCCGCGTATTCCGGGCAACAAACCTCCGCTTTTGACTGCGGATTGATCGCAGATCATCGAAACAGAAAAACCCGCCAGTGTTTGGCGGGTTTTTTCATGTCGAAAACCCTTGTGGTCAAAGTCCGTTTGTCACAGCCCAGTGTGGATCTGACGCACTGGAGCGGTATTGGCGACGGCCCATTTGCCCCGAACCCTCCAATAACCGGATAGCAGGCTGGATGCATAGTGCATTCCTAGTTGACCTTGAGATAAGGCCGACAGCACTGCGATACTCAGATCGCGGGTTTTGCGCAGTCTCCCTGCTTTGGTCGGCTTAAAGTACTCGAAATCAATGAACCTGATCTGCTGCCCATCCCAACACATATCGCGAAAGGCGGGGCGGCCGTGGGCAAGATCTGACGCATGAAGCCGCGCCAAAGCCCTTCCTGCGGCGCGACAGGCTGTTTGTTTGCTGACAAGCTCACGAGAACGATCCCCGCAAAAACGGGTCAGGCTGAGACCCGCATCCTCGACGGCGATGAAATCGGAACCCTCGGCCAAGATGCGCGGCACTGGGACTCCTTTGTTCCACAAATAGCGATGCGACGTCCGGTCCCTGGCAAATGCCACCTTAGGGCAACCTTTGACCAGCCAAAGATGGGGGGCAAAGCGCTCGACCCGTTTGAGCCAGAACCTGTCTCCGCTTGCGGTCTGGCACAACAAAACCCGACGGTATGATGCCCGAAAAACCGTTTCAACCGTATGGTACAGGTCTGCTCCCTTCTGGGTCACGCGCGTCTCCTCTCAACCTATGACTTCAATCTAGGTTTGAGGCGGGTGTCTTTCATCGGTTGCAGGTGGCAAAACAGGGTCGGAAGGGCGGTTTTCCGCCACGCGAGGGTTTTAGCGCTCGGTCAGTTTCAACTCAATCCGCCGGTTCTGTGCCCGCGCCTCGGGCGTGTCTTCAGGGTTGACCGGCTGGAACTCACCGAACCCGTTGGCGGCCAAGCGATTGGGTGGAATGCCCAACGCTTCGACCATATAGCGCACGACGGAAAGCGCCCGCCCCTGGCTCAGTTCCCAGTTGTCGCGATACCGACCCGACCCGGCCAAGGGCACGTTGTCGGTGTGGCCATCCACCCGGATCACCCAGTTCAGACCTTCTGGGATTTCGGCAGCAACTGTGCGGAGGATCTCAGCGACTTTGGCGACCTCCTGCCGGCCTTCCAGCGACAACACGGCAGAGCCTGTTGCAAACAGCACCTCAGAGGAGAACACGAACCGGTCGCCTTCGATCCGCACGCCATCCTGATCACCCAACACATCGCGCAGGCGGCCGAAGAATTCCGACCGGTAGCGTTGCAGATCCTCGGCCTGCGCCGCGAGTTCCTCATTCTGTCCGGCCAGCGCTTCGGCCTCAGCCTCGAGGCGTTGACGCTCAGCCTCTTCCAGCAGGCGGCGGCGGCGTTCCTCGGATGCGGCGCGCGCCAGAGCCGCATTCAGGTCTTGCCCCAGTGACTGGATTTGAATTTCGGCGGCCGTATTGCGGTCCTCGTAGTCATCCAGCAGCGCCTGCAGCGATCCCAATTGCCCGCGCAACGCTGCGATTTGCTGGTTCAACAAAGCGGCCTCGCGCTGCGCCTTTTCTGAGACCGCCTGTTCCGCCGAAAGCGTCTCGCGGGCCACGGCCAGCAACGCATCGCGCTGTTCGGCCAAGGAACGCTGGGATGCTGCGTCTTCCTGCGCCTCGGCCTGCGCTGCCAGAGCGGCCTGCAACTGGGCCTCCAGCTCTTCTGCGTTCAGCTCACCAAACTGTCGTTCCAGTTCAGCGCGGGCTGCATTTGCAGCGGCCAAGAGGGTCAGGGTATCCTCAGCCTCTTTGCGCTGCGCCTCTAGCGCAAGGGTCATGGCGGTCAGTTCCGCATCGGCGTTCTGAAGGCGATCCCTCAGACCTTCGGCAGCGGCGGCCTCCGCCAGCCTGCCAGCCTCTTCCGTACTTAGCTGATCTTCGAGTTGAGCTATCTGCGCAGCGCGTTCTTCGCCGCTTTGTTCCAGATCGGCGACCAAAGCCTCCAAAGCCTCGCGGCGGGCTGCAGCAAGGCGGGCGGCTTCGGCTTGCGCGTCAATTTCTTCGCGGCTTTGCGCCAAGGCCTGATTCAGACTGTCGCGTTCGCCCAAAAGATCCGCCCGTTGCGTCTCAAGCGCAGCGATCGCGTCTTGCGCACGCGCCTGATCAGCCAACAGCGCCGCGACCTGAGCCTCGAACCCAGTGATCTGGCTTTGCGCCTCAGCCAGACTATCTTCCGTTTCGGTCAGTGTGGCATTCAAGGCCCCCAACCGCGCTTGCAGACGGCTATTCTCACGCTCTTCCAACCCTAAAGCACCAGCCAGTGCGGCAACCTCATCCGCAAGGGTCGTCAGCTCATCCTCCTGACCCGAGATCGTTTCACGCAGCACGAATTGGATGACCATGAAGATGGTCAGCACGAAGGTCAAAACCATCAACAGACCCGTCATCGCATCGACGAAACCGGGCCAGACCGAGCCCTGGAACCGTTGACCGGTGCGGCGGGAGAGGGCCATGGGTTATTCCCCCTCGTGCGTGGATCGAACCGCGCCGCGTGGCAGGGTCAGAGCCTTCACTAGCAGTTCGATATCCTTGCGGAATTCGTTCATGCTGTCCTGACGACCGGCAGAGATCTCTTCGAGGATGCGCAGCAACTGAACATCCATCGACCGCAGGCGCATCCGGCTTTCTGCATCGATGCCCTCGCCCGCCCCATGTTCGCGCATGTGATCCAGCAAGGCGTCCTGCCCCAACGCAACACGCTCCAGCGCGGCGGCAACGCCTTCGTTATCCGCCTGACGCTGGTTCATTTGTCCGATGACGGTAACCAATTGACCAAGCTTGTTGGACACGTCGGCCCGCTCTTCCTCCTGAGCCGAGAACAGATCCTGTAGCGCGTTCATTTGATCCGACATCGCGTCCAGAACAGGTGCCAGAACGGCGACCTCAGCCCCACCGTCCTCGCCCGAGGCAAATCCGACCCGAGTGATGCCCGACAGCCATTCCTCAAGCTCGCGGTAGAAACGGTTCTGACCATGACCGGCGAAGACCTCCAACAGGCCCACGATCAATGAACCGGCAAGACCCAGCAAGGATGAGCCAAACGCAACGCCCATCCCCTGCAGCTGCGCTTCAAGGCCCGTCATCAAACGGTTGAAAACGGCGAGCCCTTCTTCCCCTTCTTGTGGGTTCAGGCTGCGGATGGTGTCGACAATGGCTGGCACTGTTGTGGCAAGGCCAAAGAACGTCCCCAACAGACCAAGATAGATCAGAACGTTGGTGATGTAGCGGGTGATCTCACGCTCTTCTTCCACCCGTTCCGCCACCGAATCCAGAATGGACCGGGTCGAGGTGGAACTGATCTGCGACCGCGCACCGCGTTCCCGCAGCAGTGAGGCCAAAGGCGCCAACAATTGAGGCGTGCGCGCATCCTCATGCACCACGCCGCCCACAAAGGCCTCGATCCAGCGGACCGAGCCGATCAGCTGCGCGACCTGATAAAAACAGGCGAACACGCCGATGATGAACACCAGCAGGATGAAGCCGTTCAGATAGGGGTTCGCAAAGAAGACCGGCAGCACATAGGGCAGCGCCAGAAACACCCCGAGGCCCGACAGGCCTATTGCGATCAGCATCAGAAGAATCTGCCTGATCGGTTGCGAGAAATGCGGTCTCGCGCCCTGTTGTGCCTGCGCCATGCGCGTTATTCCTGGTTCTGCCTGCTCTGGCCTGAATCTAGCGAAAAGACGCCGATGACGCCAAGGGTTTATGCGGTGATGCTGCGCACCCGTTGCGACAACCACTCAAGATCGGGATCGTGCAGGCCGATCTCGGCCAGATGCTCGGTGGTGTTATACAGATATTCTGTGTTTGGACCGCGCCCTCCAACGGCATGGGCGATGATCTGAGCCTGCTCTTCCAATGGCATGCCGCCGCAATACTGCACGTGATCGGCATCAATCACATAGGTTACGGCATTTACGACCTCACCATTGTCCAAATGCACGTCCAGCATCTTTTCGACATAGGCCGACGAAATCAGCTCGCGCTCACGCAGTTCGTGTAGGGTGCGGTCCTCATGCCCAGCTTCCACGGCCAGCGCCAAACCTTTGCAATGCGTCTCAGGCTGTTCGTCCAAAGCCAGCACAAGGCCGGGGTGGTCCTCGGTGCCGCGATGGTGGATCGAACTCATGCAGAAAGAGCGCGCATATCCGTGCAGCATCGCAAGCTCGGTGCGTGCCACGGGAAAGCCCGGGTTCCACAGTAGCGATCCATATCCGAAAACCCACATCGTCATTGCTCTGGTCCTTGCCCGTTTGGGCCTATAAACATCAAATCCGAGGCAGGAAAAAGGGCCAATGCTCATGCGTCGTCTGATACGAGTGTTCATTTTTATCGCCATCGCATGGAGCGCCTATTGGTTCATCGCGGGCTATGGTCTGCGCAATGCAATCACCAGCTGGTTCGATGCCCAGCAGGTGCGCGGCTGGCAGGCTGAATTCTCGGGCGTTGAAACGGCGGGCTATCCGACACATCACACCACCCGCCTGAACAACCCGGCGCTGGCCGATCCAGTCAACGGCACCGCCTGGAGCGCCGATTGGATTGAATTTCAAAGCCCCGCAATCTGGCCGGGGCGGCAAATCCTCAGCTTTGCCGATACGCCTCAGCGCCTATCCTATTTCGACCAGACCGCGACGATTGAGGCCAAGGCTTTGCAGGCTGAGTTGGAACTGCAACCCGGTGTCGCGCTGGTGCTTGAGAAGATGGCCCTGACTGCTGGCCCTTGGCTAATCAGCGAAAACAATGAGGCACTGGCGGGCGGTGGTACCCTCAGCGTCATCATGGAGCAGACCACTGCGCCCGAAGCCTATGCCATTACGGCGCAAATTGACGGGTTCACCCCCGGTGAAGATTTGCGTGCGCTGATGCAATCGGCGACCTCGCTTCCCCAGCAGTTCGAGACGTTGCAGTTGGATATGCTGACAACGTTCGACAAGCCTTGGGACCGGAGCGCGCTGGAGGACAGCCGTCCTCAGCCCGTCGCCATTGATCTGAATCTGGCCGAGGTCAAATGGGGCGAGTTGCGCCTCTTTGCCGCGGGTGAGCTGGATGTAGACTCGCAGGGCATCCCGACCGGTGAGATTGCGATCAAGGCCGAGAATTGGCGCGACATGATCGCAATGGCGAATGCCGCCGGCGCCCTGCCCGATCAAGCCGTCGACCCGGTTACCCGCGCGCTCAATTTTCTGGCCGGACTGGGCGGCAACCCGAATGCGCTGGACCTGCAATTGAATTTTCGCGACGGGTTCGTGGCTCTGGGGCCGCTCCCCCTTGGCCCGGCCCCACGTCTGATCCTACGTTAGCGGCAAAAGGACCCGGTGCGATACCGCGCCGTATCCAGATGAAAATGGTCCCGATGATACCTGTCTGAATTGGGCCCCAACACGGTGCCAAACGGCCCGCAGGCCCCGCGCCATATCTTCTTGAGTTGCTTTTGCGAGGGGTTCTTTCGCCAGCCTTTCAGAACGGTCACGACCTCTCCATCCGCCATGACAAAACCAGAAATATCTATGGCGCGGCCCTTGCCATGCTCGGATACTCGCGCGCCTTTTTGGTTGTTGCGCGTCCGGCAGGCATAGTGCGCTGCAACTTGCAGCTGCACTACAGGACCACGGCGTTTGAACGTCGGCTTGACGGTTTTGTCGACCCATTTGTTCAACGCGATGGCCGTGCCGCAATCCATCGTCGAAGCCCGGCTCAGCGTCACTCCCGAGACAGAGGTGATTTGAACCGCATCCTTGACCCCGCAGGCCTTTGTTTTGCTGGAGACACGCCCGACAGGTTTGCCTTGTATCGCGATATCACCGCAGACCGAGCCTTTGCGCAGCTTGCGCTTCTTGAAAAGCACCTCCTGCTCCAATGATTTGGGTCTGAGGTAGGGCATCAAAGAGGTATCTGGCCCCAGCAGCGGCAAATCCGCCGGGCGCGCTGCTACGGCGATAAGCTGAGGCGACTCGGGTCGTGTTTCGGGGCGCAGGTTCGGTATGGTCAAAGGCGTTGCTGCCCGGCTGGAGATCGCGACGATGCCAGCAGTTTCGACTGCTGCGCCGGGGCGCGCAACGGGATACAGCGATTGCTCGGGCGCGGCGGCGTGGGTAGCAGAGGCCCAAAGCACGGCAACAAACGCGTATCGCAAAACCTGTCTCATGACCCTGCCTTTCCCCGGCCAAAGTCTGGCGCATCGGTATCCTGACCCGCATCAATAATCCCACGCCGGATAGCGCGGGTGCGGGTGAAATAGTCGAACAGATGCTCTCCGTCCCCGGTGCGGATCGCACGCTGCAGGGCGAAAAGCTCTTCGGTGAAACGGCCCAGAATCTCAAGCGTCGCGTCCTTGTTGGTCAGGAACACGTCGCGCCACATGGTTGGGTCCGAGGCCGCAATGCGGGTGAAATCCCGAAAGCCCGCAGCCGAGTACTTGATGACTTCGCTATCGGTCACCCGACGCAGGTCATCGGCAACACCGACCATCGTATAGGCAATCAGGTGCGGCGCATGAGAGGTCACGGCCAGAACCAGATCATGATGGTCCGCGTCCATCTCATCGACATTGGCCCCCATGCCTTCCCACAAGGCCCGCAACTGGGCGGTGGCCTCGGGGTCCGATCCTTCGACCGGCACCAGAAGACACCAGCGATTGTCAAAAAGCTCGGCGAACCCGGCCTCAGGCCCCGAATGCTCGGTCCCGGCCAAAGGGTGCGCAGGGATGAAATGGACGCCTTCAGGGATATGAGGCGAAACGGCCTCGATCACGCTGCGTTTGACCGATCCAACATCCGTCACCGTTGCCCTCGGCTTCAGCGTCGGGGCGATGTCCTGTGCGACCGCGCCCATCGCGCCAACCGGAACGCAGAGGACGACCAGATCCGCGCCCTCGACCGCCTCTTGCGCGGTGTCGCAGACCCGATCACACAAGCCGATCCTGCGGGCTGTGTCGCGGGTAGCCTCAGAGCGTGCATAGCCGGTGACTTCACCAGCCAGACCTGCGCGTTTGATGGCCCAGAACATGGAGGAGGCGATCAGGCCCAACCCAATCAGCGCAACACGGTCGTAAATCTGGCTCATGCTGCCCCCTCTTTGAATGCGGTGATGGCCGCGACGACACGGCGGCAGGCTTCTTCATTGCCCACGGTAATCCGCAACGCGTTTGGCAGGTTGTAGCCTGCAACGCGCCGCACAATCAAACCCTGCGACTTGAGGTAGTCATCGCAAGCCTCAGCCTCGGCCTGATCGGCAAAGCGCGCGAGGATGAAGTTGGTGCAAGACGGGTCGGACGGGACACCGATCTTGGCCAACCCATCCGACAGCCATACCCTCAGGCGCGCGTTTTCAGCCTGACAGAAGGACAGGAATTCGACATCATTCACGGCCGCTTCGGCCGCAGCCAGCGCAGTCAAAGACAGGTTGAACGGTTGGCGCACCCGGTTCAGCACGTCGATGATCGACTGATGCGCATAGCCCCAGCCCACGCGCATTCCGCCCAGCCCATAAACCTTTGAAAAGGTCCGGGTCATGATGACGTTCTCATGGGCATCGACCAGAGACGCACCGCCATCGAAACCGTCGACAAACTCGGCATAGGCCCCGTCGATGACCATCAGACAACTATCCGGCAGACCCTGCGCCAAACGCTCAAGTTCCTGTTGCGAGATCATGGTTGAGGTCGGATTGCCGGGGTTGGTAACAAACACGACCCGCGTCTGCGCTGTTATGGCTGCCAAAATGGCATCCACATCGACCTTGCGCTCTCGCTCGGCCACCATGACCGGCGTGGCCCCCGCCATCCGAGCAATGATCGGATACATGGAAAACCCATGTTCCGTATAAACCACCTCATCCCCCGGCCCTGCATAGGCCTGAGCGATGAATTGCAGAACTTCGTCACTACCTACACCGCAGATGATCCGCGCCGGGTCCAGACTATGACGCGCGCCGACTGCATTGCGCAGGCTGGCGTGGTCGGTGCTGGGATAGCGATGCAAGGTGGCGGCGCTTTCGCGCACCGCCTCAATCGCTTTGGGGCTGGGGCCAAACGGGTTTTCGTTGGAGCTCAGCTTGATCACATGCTCAACACCCGCCACATGCGACTGGCCGCCTTGATACAGCGCAATGTCCATAATGCCGGGTTGAGGGGTAATCTTGATCATGAGAGGCTCCGTTTATTGGGCCTCTCATACCTGTCTCAACGCTTTCAGAAAAGCAGCAATTCCATCATGCGGCTTTGAAGCGCGCAGTCGCCGGGTCGGCATTGTAGAACGGTGCGAATTCTTCGGTCCGACGGGACAGGTCGTTGACGCTGTCGATGATGAACTGAACCGTTTCCTCGCGCATCAGATACGAGAAATTCAGGCGCACCCAACCGGGTTTCTTCATCTCTTCACCTGCGGACAGAGCGGCGTGCAATTCCTCTGACGCGGCGCGATCTATGCCCAGAAGCCGATGCGCATATGGCCCGGCACAGGCGCACCCTCCGCGCGCCTGAATGCCGTATATGTCGCTGAGCATTCGCGTGAACAGTTGCTGATGCACCGGTTGCCCTGCGTTGTCGCGCACAAGGAAGGAAAAGATCGGCAGGCGATGCGCGTTTTCTAAGCCCAAAAGGGTCAGGTTCGGATTGTCCTTCCACCCTTCCAGCGCCATTTGATTGTACTGCGCCTCGCGGCGGGCGATCTCATCCGTTCCGACGACATCCTTGACGATGAAGGCAAGTGCCGCGCGGATATCACCGATCACGTTGGGCGTTCCCGCCTCCTCTCGCGTTGACAGGTTTTCGCTGTAGTCGTGGCGCCAGGGCGAGACGAAACTCACCGTCCCCCCGCCCGGCCAGCTGGGGCAACGACGCTGTACAACACTCTGGTTCACGACCAGTACGCCCGAAGCCCCCGGCCCGCCCGGAAACTTGTGCGGCGATACCACAATCGCATCTTTCCGCGCATCCGCAGGCCCCAAGTCCATCGGAAGGTAAGGCCCGCCCCCGGCATAGTCCCAAACGGCCAAAGCGCCGCGTGACTTGAGCAAACGCGTCACCGGATCGGGATCGATGATGATCCCCGTCACATTGGACGCGGCCGAAAAGGACCCGATCACCAGATCCGCATCAGCGTGCGTGTCCAACGCCGCCTGCAGCGCGCGCAGATCAACACCCCCTTCAGCCGCTTCCGGAATCTCAACCACCAGAGCCTTGCTCTCGCGCCATGGCAAAATGTTCGAGTGATGCTCATAAGGACCGATTAGGACAACCGGTTGATCAGCTTCCGCCACCCCGAGCAGACTGACCAACCGGTTGAGCCCCGCCGTGGCACCGGACCCGGTAAAGATTACCGCGTCTTCTCCCCTCGCGCCAACAAGGCGGGCTATCTCGTCACGCGCTTCGCGACGCAGACGGGTCATGTAAGACCCGCAGAAGGAGGCCTCGGTGTGGCTGTTGGCATAAAATGGCAACACGTGATCGGCCACAAAGTCTTCGACCTGTCGCAACGCGCGACCCGAAGCAACGTAATCCGCATAGACAAGCGGCACGTCCCCCTGCAGACCCGGGATCAGAACATTCTCTCCGATCAGCCCGTCGCGCAGGTGGGAATTGTGAGTGGTGGAACAGAGATCCGCACGAAATTTGGACAGGGTCATAGCATTGGCTCCTTACTGTAAGTCCAATGTGATCCATTCGAGATGTGGAAACATTATCGTTCTTTGCGTTGAAATCTTCAATCTTGTGTCATATGATTAGAAATGAGCCAAAATCTAGATCAAATAGACACCCACATCCTGAGAGAGCTTCAAAAAGACGCCACCCTTTCGCAGCGCGAGCTGGCCGATCGGGTCGGGCTGTCCCAGAACGCGTGTTGGCGCAGGTTGAAAACGCTGAATGAAAACGGGGTTCTGATCGGGTCAACTGCGCGCATCGCGCGCGAGACTTTGGGGCTGAACCTCGTGGTCTTCGTTATGCTGCGCACCCGGCATCATTCAGCCGAGTGGCTGCAGGCGTTTCGCCGCCATGTTCTGACCATTCCCGAGGTTGTGGATTTCCATCGGATCGGCGGTGACTATGACTATCAACTGAAAGTCGTGACCCAGGATATGGCGTCTTACGACAAGGTCTACCAACGCCTGATCGAGAAGGTCGAGCTGGACAGCGTGACCTCTTATTTTGCGATGGAAGCGATCGCCGAAGGGCGACCACTTCCGATCTGAACTCAGGCCAAACCAAGCATCGCTTTCATGCCGCCGATAAAAGTTGCGTCGTCCAGAGCCTTGCGATTGTCGAGGTATTCAACAGCATCTTCCCCGGCACGATAGCGCAAAGTGTCAGTGTCGTCCGTCACCGCGGTCAAAATGACGTCAGCGACGACACTCGGCGGCGACGTTCGCGCTGCCATTTCTTCCGAGCCCCACGTGCTGAACAAAGCCTGCACGACAGGTTGATACTCGGCCATGCTTTCGTCATTGACAAAATCAAACGAACGGCCACCAAAATCGGTGGCAATCAGACCAGGCTCGACAATCTTGACCTTGATACCGGCCGCAGCAAGTTCGTAGTGCAGCGACTCTGACAGGCCTTCAACCGCGAATTTTGTGCCGTGATAAAGCGTTCCGAGGGGGAAGGTGATTTGCCCGCCAATGGACGAAATATTGACGATGCAGCCCGAACCATTTGCGCGCATATGCGGCAGAACGGCTTTTGTCACAGCCAACAAGCCAATCACATTGGTATCGAATTGCCGCCGGATACGCTCCATCGGGAAAGCTTCGAGCGGGCCGTACGCGCCGTATCCCGCGTTGTTCAAAAGAACGTCAATCTGACCAAAGCGTTCAATCCCCTCGGCAACGGCGGCCGCAATTGAACCCTCGTCGGTGACGTCCAGACGTGTGACCAGAACATTCTCGAGTTGCGTCAACTCAGTTTCCTTGTCGGGGTTGCGCATGGTGGCAATGACGTTCCACCCATGCCTTTGAAACAGCTGGGCCGTAACTCTGCCAATACCAGATGAAGCGCCAGTTATGAGGATAGTCTGTGCCATGGTCATTCTCCGCAATTGTTAGCCTGACCACTAGATAGGTTAGAAAACTGCGATACGCCTGCCGAATTCTCCTCAATATCTGCCTAATTCTCTGGCCGTCAGGATTCTGGCTAGCACTGACCTCTTGCGCAAAATATGCTGAATGAGGCAGTGGGGACACCATGACACAACATGATTTAGTTGAAAAAATCTGCGAAGCTGTGGACGAACAGGCAGAAGATGCTGCTTTCTACCCGACCGCATTGGACGGTTTCGGCCTTCTTCATGATGTCAAAACGAAATCAATAGAAGCGCAGGTGTATGAACCTATTGTCTGCCTAGTTCTACAGGGGAAGAAAGAAACACGTATCGGCGATCGCCTTGTTCACTTCGGAGCAGGCGACTCTCTGATCGTCAGCCATTCCCTTCCGGTTTTGGCCGCCGTCACCGAAGCAAGCCGGGAAAAGCCCTATGTCGGCCTCGTATTCTCGTTGGACTTGTCCATCTTACGCGGTCTCTACGACTCCGTCGGTTCAGAGCCTGCTGAAATCGAAACAGCCCAAAGCCTTGCTGCATCAAAAGCCTCGCCCGATCTGATTGATGCTATGGCTCGCCTGTTTCACGCCAGTCAAAACCCCACAGATGCAAAAATTCTCGCACCGATGATCAGCCGTGAAATCCACTACCGACTCCTACAGGCAGATCACGGTGGCATGCTGCGGCAAATGCTATGGCGCGACAGTACCGCCAGCCGTATTGCGCGCGCCATCGACATCATCCGCGCGGATTTTCGAACAGCCCTGCCCGTCTGCGATCTGGCACAAAGCGCTGGCATGAGCGTTTCTGCCTTTCACGCCCATTTTAAGGCGGTGACAGCCACGTCGCCGCTGCAATACCAAAAAGACCTCAGGCTGCTAGAAGCCCGAAGGCTATTGTCGCACGGTTCGCTGAGTGTATCGCAGGCGGCTTTTGAGGTTGGCTATGAAAGCCCGACCCAGTTTAGTCGGGAATACTCGCGCAAATTCGGCGTGCCGCCTCGTCAGGACATCGGGTCAAAATGCATTGCTTAGAAACAAAAAAGGCCGCGCTGAAAGCACGGCCTTTGTAATCTCGAGTGGCAGCGAAGATTAGTTCTTCGCGTAGAATTCGACGACGAGGTTCGGTTCCATCATGACCGGGTAAGGCACATCGCTCAGGCCCGGTGCGCGTACGAAGGTCGCGGTCATTTTCGAGTGGTCGGCGTCGATGTAGTCAGGAACATCACGCTCGGCCAGAGCAACAGCTTCCAGAACAACAGCCAGTTGCTTGGACTTGTCACGTACTTCAATTACGTCGCCTTCTTTGACACGGTAGGACGGGATGTTGACCCGCTTGCCGTTCACTTTGACGTGGCCGTGGTTCACGAACTGACGTGCAGCAAAGACGGTCGGTACGAACTTGGCGCGGTATACAACGGCGTCCAGACGGCGCTCCAGCAGACCGATCAGGTTTTCACCGGTGTCGCCTTTTACTCGCTCAGCTTCGGCGTAGATGCGACGGAATTGCTTCTCAGTCAGGTCGCCATAGTAGCCTTTCAGCTTCTGCTTGGCGCGCAGCTGCAGACCGAAGTCCGACAGTTTGCCCTTGCGGCGCTGGCCGTGTTGGCCGGGGCCATATTCACGACGGTTGACCGGGGATTTCGGACGACCCCAGATGTTTTCGCCCATCCGGCGGTCGATTTTGTACTTGGCAGACGTGCGTTTGGTCACGGCTGATCTCCTTTAAAGTGGCATTTCAGCTTGATCCGAAAACCGGTTCCCACTTTTCGGGCCGAAATAGCGTCTCCGCTCGGACCGGGCAGTTCCAGTTCAGACCAGGCGTGGTGCCGGGTTATAAAGGGCGTTGTCCTCTTGAGGTTTCCCCCATGACAGGCATCCCCTTGCGGGGGCCACCAACACCAATGAAGCCGCGCTTATATCCGCAGAACTGTCAGAGTCAACACGTCCCGACGGCCCTGCTTAAATTTCTTGAAGGGTTTTTAGGCCAACGGGTTCAGCGCCAGCTAGGTAACCAAACCTATGAAAAGAAACCCGGCGCGGATTTTCCCGGAAACGCCACCACCTGTGCAGTCGGTTGCGGTACGCTCTGCAGGTCGACACCGGCATGCGTTACTTCGCTGATCCAGAAATCCTGATCCCGAGGGGGACAGCCAGTGTTGAACACCAGAGTCGGCCATTGTTCGTCATCGGTGATAACCAAATCTGCCGAAAAGCGCTGCGCCCCATTGGTCAATGTGACCGAACCGCAATACTCTCCCGAGATCTCTTGCGGGGCTGAGAACGCGTCGCGGGTGCGCACAGCGGTCGCGCCCATATTTCCCAGTTGCTCAAGATTTTGCTCCGCCACTTCGCCCAACACCAGCGCCTGACCACGCCAGGACCATGCGGACCCGACCGCCAAAAAGGCCAAAGGCGCTGCCTCAAGCCCATCAAGCTCAGTTTGATTCCATGAAATGGCTACACGACCGTTATATCCGGCTCTCATATACCTGCTCGCACTTATCAACACCCCACCCAGTACTCAACCCGCTTTATCAGGGGAGATTTCGGCGGAAAAGAGACAGAATTTGAGCAATCACGTGAATGTTGCCGAATAGAATCAACTATCCGTGAGCAAACCTGTGCCACCCAAGCTTCCTTAAGCGCGCATAGAGACGATAAGTACATGATATTAATACAAATATTTGAAATCCTGAAACCGCAGGCGGCCGTAGCCGCTCTGCAGTTTCAGCCTGAGACTTCCCGTTCACACCTCAACTTCGACCTTGCCGATCGGGTTTGAACAGCACGCCAGAATGTAGCCTGCTGCTATGTCATCCTCGGAGATACCGCCGTTGTGAACCATGTGAACCTCACCCGAGGTCTTTTTGATTTTGCAGGTGCCGCAAACGCCAAACGTACAGCCCGAGGCGATGTTCAATCCAACCGCACGTGCGGCGACCAGAACCGTATCTGTCTCGGCAACTTTGGCGGTGACACCCGAGGTCGTAAACACGATTTCGGCGGCACTGTCATCGTCCGGAACGATATCATCCAGATCGGGCTGATCCGCTTCGGTCTCAACCGGAGCTCCAAAGCTTTCCTGATTATAGTTGTCCATGTCAAAGCCAAGACCCGACAGAGCTTCACGGACAGCCTGCATAAACGGCTCCGGACCGCAGCAATAGACCTCACGATCCAGATAGTCTGGGGCCATCAGGCCCAGCATCAGCTGGTTAAACTGACCCTGGTAGCCGGTCCAGGGGCTGTAACGATCCGCTTCCTCCACAACAAACTTCAAATCCAAACCCGGCGTCCGACTTGCCATCTGCTCCAACCGTTGACGGAAGATGATCTCGGACGGACGTTTGGCGCAGTTGATGAAGACGACATCCAAATCGCGGCCTTCGTCCCACATGCAGGTCGTCATCGACATCATAGGCGTGATACCCGAACCCGCCGAGATGAACAGATACTTGGCGGCGGCGCTTTCAGCATTGGTGAACAGGCCCGCCGGGCCAATCGCCCGCATCCGCATACCTGGCTGCAGATTGTTCAGCATCCAGCGAGTGCCGATGCTGTCCGGTTGCGCCTTGGCCGTAATCGTGATGGACCGTGGACGCGATGGGGATGACGATATCGTATAGGTCCGATGCACAACGCCTCCCGGCTGCCCCGGCGCCGGAATCTCGAGCGTTAGGAACTGACCTGGATGGTAGGCAAACAAGGCTCCGGAAGGGGCGCGGAACGTAAAGCTGGCGGTGTTTGGCGTCTCGGGCACGACCGAGACGCATTCCAGCGTCTCGTCATCCTGCCAGACCGAGGCAACAGCGTTCAGATCTTTCATCTCCGTCACTCCGCCGCCATCGTGTCAGGTGCAAGGTGACGCGCCAGAGTGCTGCAATACCAATCGGTGAATTGCAGAACACCGGATTCCTGGACCCCCGAATACGGTCCCGGCACATAGGCAGGGCTGTTGATGCCCATTTGGTTGTCTTCCACCACGCGGCGATCTTCATCATTGGTGGCCATCCAGACCTCGGTCAGGCGCTTGACGTCATAGTCGACCCCTTCGACCGCATCTTTGTTGACCAGCCATTTCGTGGTGACTTCGGTTTCGGTCGGGCTGACCGGAGTGACTCGGAAGACAATCGAGTGATCGGCCAGGAAGTGGTTCCATGTGCTGGGATAGTGGAATTTCAGCAACGTCCCAGCATCGGCAAAGGGCGCGCGGCCCAGAAAGCGGCGCGCCGCAGATTTGCCGTCCAGAGTATAGCTTTCCGCCCCTTCCTTCAGCGGCATCCGCGCCAGTCGGTATTGCCCGTCATCATGCAGATAGAACTGCGACGGCATTCCCGCAGCCTCGCAACGGTCGAAGTGAGTTTGCATGAAGGCCGGGGTTTCACCCCCTTCGATACCGGTTACTGAGGGATCATCAGGGAAGGTCCGGCACAGCGAAGGGTGATTGCCACCGCAGTGATAGCACTCGCGGTTGTTTTCCCAAACCAGCTTCCAGTTACCCTTTTCGATGATTGTGCTTTCAAAGGCGACCTTGGCGTTGCTTAGATCATGCGGCTCCAGATAGGGCCGTGTTCTATTGGCGAAAGTGTCGAAATCGGGCGCTTCGTCCGCAAGACAGATATAGATCAGCCCGGCCAGTTCACGGCAGTGAACGGTTTTCAGCCCGTGTTGATTGGGGTCGAAATCAGGCCCCATATCACGCGCCCACAGCAATGAGCCGTCAAGCTCATAGGTCCACTGGTGATAGGGGCAGACCAGTTTGGGCGAGTTCCCCTTGGCCGCTTTGCAGATGATTGACCCGCGATGGCGGCAGGTATTGTGGAAGGCCCGGATCTGGTTGTCCGCGCCGCGCACGATGATCACGCGGTATGCGCCCACAGTGTAGGTCACATAGTCGCCTGTTTTCACCAGTTCACATGCCGGAATGGCAAATAGCCAGTCGCGGTAATGGATGGCCTCAAGATCGGCCTGAAAGACATCTGGATCGGTGTAGAACGCCTGCTCAAGGGCATAGGCCGGGTTTCGACGCGCCAACAGGCTTTGAACGTTGCTCACTTCTGGCTCTCCTGCCGCGCCCCGCGGCTTAGCTTGGGCAGATGACATAAGAGGCCAGGCCGGAGCCGTGCGAGGATCACGTCCGAAACTCGTGCCCCCACCGCCACCCGCGGTTTGACATATATGCAAGGCTGGTTTCCGGACTTGAAAGGGGCTTGCGCCCGGTTTCGACACCTTCCCGGGATCCTCGTCCCAGTGGTCACCTGTCGAACCTGACCTTCCTTACCGTTGCGGGGGCAGCGCCGGAATTGCACCGGCTTCCCAATTCTCTGCCGCCTGAGAATCAAACAGCAGCACCTCACATGCGCAACCTACTCGGGGATGGATTCGTGGCTGAAAGCCTTGCGACATTTCCAGAAACAAAACAGACATGGCCAGCAAAAATGGAGGCCTGAAACAGGGCTGTATTTTGAGGCAAGGATAAAAACAAAATTTACCCGTGTTGCGATGTGTCCCACAAATGCGCATGCATGAAGGGCGCAATCGAACGTGTCTTGCCCCCCAGCTTTTCAACCAATCTTGCAGTGAGCTCAAACACCATCCATGCCTCGGGGATCGTCAGAAGGTCAGGATATGGCGTCTCTTTGTCGGTCGGCACAAACCCGAATAAGGGATAGAATGTCGGCACGCCCAACACGAAGACAGCGTCTGTTCCAATGGACCTCAAGTGGTTGATGCTGGTCTCCATCATCTCTCTGCCAACACCTAGGCCTTGATGCTCGGGCGAGACACCGCAGGGCGCCAGAAGATAGCATTTAACGTCCGGGTGATCCTGGAAGACAAACGGGGTGAACATGACATTGCCCGCGATCTGCCCCTCACGCCTTACGCTGATTGAAATCGTTTCCGGATGCTCAAGGAGATCTTCGGCGAGTTGAGCGATTTCTTCACCTTCTGCTTCGCCAAAAGCCAGCCTATGCACATTCAAGATGGCATCGGTTTCTGAACGGTTCATGATCCATCCCTATCCTGAGCTAAACAGCCTGCGCCGCGTCATACTGCGCGAGATTGCCCGACCGACGCTCCAGAGGTTGCATTCGACGAGCTTCCGCAAGACCAGCCGCTCAGGTCAATATGTTTCTTCGTACAATCGGCAGCGTGCGTCTGTGTCCAGATGTGCGGTTGTCGCGATCTCGGATTGTTTGTGGGCTTGGTATAGCTCGGCGAAGCCTTCGGGGAACCAGCCGGTCACAACCGGGTTGGAAACGAACCGGTCGAGCGCATCTTCCAAAGTCTGAGGCAAGCGCACCAGCCCCCTTTGGTTCAGTTCTTCGACGTCCAACAGCGAAAGATCTTCCTCGGTTGGAATGGGCGCGGGTAGCCCATCTTCGATCCCTTGTGTCCCAGCCATGACAACCGCCGCAAGTGCCAGATGAGGCGAAGCTGCAGCATCCGCCGCACGGTATTCGATGTTGAACTGCCCCGCGATCGAGGCGGGGTCTTTTGCAGTTACAGGACAAATCCGCAAGGAAGCCTCGCGATCGCGGAAACCCAGATTGTTGAAAGCAGCAGACCAACGATGCGGTGTCAGGCGTTCATACGAGATCACCGAAGGCGCTGTCAGAGCCAGGATCGCATCCAGATATTTCAGAACTCCGGCGGCAAAGGCACTCGTCAGATCCGACATGCCGCAGGGGCCGTCTTCGGCGTAGGTCAGCGGCGCGCCCTGATCATCCACAAAGCTCATATGGATGTGGACCCCATTCCCAACGCTCGCGACATCGCGAATAGGGGTATAGGTGGCCCGTTCGCCATAGGCCTGTGCGGTCGCATAGGTCAGTTCGCGTACCATGATGGCCGCGTCCGCCGCGCGAACACCCAGCTCAGGACCGATGACGACCTCATATTGGTTTGGCCCATATTCCTTCATGATCGAATCCGGCTTCAGACCGACCTGAGAAATCGCGTTGATCAAGGTCTCGCACAGATCACGTTGCAGGCCAAAACCCCGATGGCCATAGGCTTCGTTGGCCTGGCTTGGCGGGTCTTTCAACTGGAATTCATGCTCGAACGCGGCCAGCAAATTTGCTCCTGAGACCTTGTGCAGCCGTTCCAGCGCCGCCCTAAAGAGACTGCGCGTGCAGAAGTCCCACGGGTCTCCGTCCAGCGTGACGATGTCGCCCATAAGAAAGTGCAGGCCGGAGTCTTCGCCGAACTCGACCTTTGCCTCGGCCGTGGCGTCTGGGATCAGAAGAAGATCGCCCAGCGCGCCAAACGGGCTTTCGGCAATTCCGTCAAAGCAGTTGATCTGGATATTCGTGGGTGTCCACCCGACCCCGCGCTGCAATCGCTTGTTCAGTTGATCCGCCTGAAAGGCCTTGCCTCGCAATTTCCCGGCAAGGTCAGAGGTGGCGACAAACATCAAGGGGGTTTTGGGCATCATGGGTTGGGGTCCTGATTGTGGGATCGCATGGCATCCCAGGCTTCGATGCGGGATTTCGTCTGGTCCCAGTTGTCTTCGGCAATACGCGTCACCAGCGCCTCGGTGACGGCAAGGGCCGCTGTGTACGTATCCCAGAGCGTGCCGCTTTCGATCGGAACTGGCAAGATTTCCGCCGCATGGCGGGATATGGGAGACAACCATTTGTCTGTCATGAGGACAACGCGAACCCCCCGATCCTGCGCGGCCGTCTCGGCCAATCGCGCCAGCGCAGGTTGGTAGCGGCGAAAATCGACCAGAAACAAGATATCCGCAGGCTTCATCCGCAGCAGGTATTCCGGCCAGACCTCATTGTTGGCTGGAAGATGATACACACCGCTGCGGGTTTGGCGCAGGTGAAAAGACAGGTGCTGCGCGATGGTATCACTGATCCGACCGCCCAAAATATAGACATCGCTTTTTGGCTGGCTCAGTACCGAGCATATGCGCTGAAACTGCGCCTCGGTGATACCTTCTGCCGACAGCGCCATCTGAGACGAGGCGCGCGCAATGAAATCGCGTAAGAACCCGCCATCGACACTGCGCCCCTCGCCGTGCAGATCGGTGGGTGAACGTTGGCCTTCTTTCAACTCGGACAACAAGGCGCGCTGGAATTCCTGATAGCCCCCCAATCCGATCTTGGTAACAAACCGCGAGATCGACGGGGCCGAGACCTCGGCGCGCCGGGCGAGTTCCTGAATCGTGACCAGACCCGCATAGGGGTAGTCGCTCAGCAAAGCAGCGGCCAGCTTGCGCTCGCTCGCGGTCATGCTCTCCGCCTTCGCTTCAATTCTCTGCCTAACGAGCAAGCGGCACCTCCTGATTTGAATGGATCGCATGGAATAAAAATTTCAGTCAATCTATTTTTGATTGACTCTGAAAAAACTTGTTCTCTAACGTGGACCACATGAATACATCAGCTGCAACCCAAGAACTGCTGGTCGCCGGAGATCCCGCCCCGGTGGAATGGGTGAATCGTGACAGTGATGCGAATATCGCACTGCTCTGCGAACACGCAGGGCGCGCGATCCCGCAAAAGCTGGGCGATCTGGGTGTCTCGGAAGAGGTGCAGGCCAGCCATCGCGGTTGGGACATCGGGGCCGAGGCCGTGGCTCGGCAATTGGCTGACCTCCTACGGGCTCCTTTGGTCTTGCAGCGCTATTCCCGGCTTGTGATTGATTGCAACCGTCCGATCGAAGCCCCGGATTCAATTCCGCCAAACAGTTTTGGAGAGCAGATCCCAGCCAATCTGAACTTGACCGCCGCGGATCGCACGGCGCGTCAGCGCGAGATTATGGCCCCTCTGAACGCTGCCATTGAACATATGCTGGACCGGGCACCGCGCGTGCTTGCGGTGTCGATCCACTCCTTCGCCGCACAGGTCGATGGAGAGGCGCGGCCCTGGCACGCTGGATTTCTGACCCGCGTTGACCCGAAAACGGGACAAGCCGCGATCGACCATATCTCGGCCCTACGTCCCGATCTGCACATGGCTTTGAACCAGCCCTATCAGATCGACAGTGAAAGCGACTGGTTCATACCTCGTTTCGCGGAACCTCGCGGACTGGCGCATTCGCTGGTCGAAATCCGCAATGACCTGATCCGCGATGCAAAAGGCGTTGAGGATTGGGCGCAGCTTCTCGCCGAAGCCTTTACCCGGATATTGGAGACCAAGACGTGAGTTTGACCCGCAATGTTCCCCTTGTCCCATCGCAATCTGCCCTGTTGTTCATTGACGTGCAGAACTATTCGGCACATCGCGATGGCGCCGAATTCAAGGACATGCCTGAAGCCGAATTCAATGAGAAATACGGCTGGTATTTCGATCAACTGAACACCCGCGTGATCCCGAACATGCAAGCCATACAAGCCGCCTGTCGCAGCGCCGGCGTCGAGGTCATGTATACTAATATCGAAAGTCTGACACTCGACGGGCGTGACCGGTCACTGGACTACAAGATTACGGGTTTTCATGTTCCAAAGGGCAGCTGGGACGGAAAGGTCATTGACCAGATCGCACCCCAAGGGGATGAGATCGTGTTGCCGAAGACGTCTTCTTCGGTGTTTGTGTCCACGCATGTTGATTACATCCTGCGCAATCTTGGCGTTCGTCAGGTCGTTTTATCCGGCCTTTTGACGGATCAATGCGTCGAAAGCGCCATCCGTGATGCATGTGATCTGGGCTACCTTGTCACTCAGGTCGAAGATGCCTGCCTGACCCATACACAGGATCGGCACGATAACTCTCTGCGCGCGATCAAGGGCTATTGCCGACAGGTCACCACAAAAGAACTGGTCGAGGAGTTGGCTGGTGCTTGATCTGAACGGCATCACCAAGACCTTTGGTGGGGTCCACGCCGTTGAGGATGTGACCATGTCCGTCGCACCAGGCGAGGTGCGCGGTCTGATCGGCCCCAATGGCGCAGGCAAGACGACGCTGGTCAACCTGATCTCTGGGCTGTTAACCCACTCGGCGGGCAGCTTGTCGCTGGATGGCGAGCCGCTGGACAACTTGCGCGCCCACGAACGCGCGGCGCGCGGCGTGGCGCGGACGTTTCAGAACCTGCGCGTCTTCCCAAGCCTCAGCGTTTCCCAGAACATCGACGTTGCCCGCTATTCCGGGCGGGGCGCTGAAATAGTCGAGGCCGCCATCGCCGAGTTTGGCCTGGCGGACAAGCTCAACCAGAATGCAGGCTCGCTGGCCTACGGTCAGCTTCGGCGGCTTGAGATCGTCCGCGCACTGGCCCTGAACCCTCGCGTTCTGATGCTGGATGAACCTGCGGCAGGCATGAACGAACAAGAGACCGAAGCGCTGGGCCGGTCGCTGACTTGGGTCCGGTCCCATTCGGACTGCGCCATCCTGGTAATCGATCACGATCTGAAATTCATCATGTCGCTATGCGACAGGATCACAGTTTTGAATATGGGCACCGTCATTGCCGAAGGTGCGCCCGAAGAAATAACAAAGAACCAAGAGGTTATCGACGCTTATCTTGGCGAAACCGATGAACGCGCCGCGTGATGCAGGCGGCTGTCAACAGGAGAACAAGTATGAAGAAGCTGACCCTTACCACTCTGACCGCCATGAGTTTGGCGATGCCGGCTGTCGCCGAAGACACGATCAAGATCGGGCTGGGCGTACCGATGACCGGAGATCTGGCGATCTATTCCGAATATCTCGGCGCGCGCTGCATGGCCGACATGATCAACGCCGATGGCGGTGCCGGAGGCAAGAAGATCGAAGTTCTGGTTCAGGATTCCGCAGGTGATACGCAGGCCGCGATCTCACTGGCGCAGAAGTTTCTGGACGAAGGCGTTGTGATGCTGGGGACCACGCCGTTCTCGGACACGATGATCCCGGTGGCGCAAATCGCCCAGCCTTACGGCGTTTCTATCTTCCAGCCGCAATCCACGCAGGTCGAGATGCACGCGGGCATCGTGGACAATTTCTTTACCGGCGTCTCGCCTGATCCGTTCACGGCAACGGCAGCTGCCAACCACGCGCTCAGTGAAGGGGTCAAGAATGTGGTTCTGCTGACCTCGGATGAAGGCGGGTCGTGGTCCGCCCGCACCCCGCTGTGGTTCGGTCAAGTGATCGAAGAGGGCGGCGGCAAGGTACTGGCCAAGATGAACTTCAGCTTTGGCACATCGGACTGGTCGCCTCAGATCGCCGACATGAAAGCACTGGGTGAAGAGATCGACGCCGTTTATATTTCGTCGATCATGCCCGATATCGGTGTGTTGGTCCGACAGCTACGCAGCGCAGGTATTGACGCCTGGGTGGTCGGCTCGGATGGGTTTGACGATCCATCCCTGGATGCTGTCGCGGCTGATGATCCTGCGATCCTCGACAAGGTGTTCTTTGCCACGCTGGCCCCCAGCCATGACGAAAGCGCCGTGGTCAAGTTCATGGCCGACTGCAAGGAATTGGGCCACGATGTGCCCGGCTTGTTCCCGGCCACCGGTGCCGACACAGTCAAGGCCGTTGCCTGGGCGGTCGAAACCTCCGGCAGCAGCGACCCGGCGGTGATTGCAGAGACGATCCGTACAGCCGACTCGATCCCGGTGCTGACAGTCGACAGCATTTCGTTCAAGGACACGAAAACCTATGCCCAGCGCACGATACCTGTGATTGGCTATAAAGATGGCAAGCGGGTTCTGATCTCGAACGAAATTCCCGAAAACACACCGAAAGACTGGAACTGAGCCAAAAGACGGGGGCGGTTCCAGCCCCCGTTTCCAATCCCATGCTGAATGTTGAAAACCTGATAGTTTCTCACGGTCCGATCGAGGCCGTGCACGGCATCTCTTTCGCCGTAGAAAAGGGCCGTTGTGTGTCCTTGCTGGGGCCCAATGGTGCAGGCAAGACCTCGACCATCTCGGCGCTGATGGGTGTGGTCAAGTCCTCGGGCCGGATCACCTTTGACGGTGCCGATATCTCTGCGTTGCCTGTGGAAGCCCGCGTGCAGGCGGGTATGTCCGTGGCCCCCGAAGGACGCCGCATCTTCTCGAACCTGAGCGTCGAAGAAAATCTGGTTCTGGGCGGTGCCACGCGATCTGACCGCGCGGCCAAAGACGCCGACATCGCCCACTGGCTTGAGACCTTTCCGATCCTTGGCGAACGCAGAGACCAACCCGCAGGCACCTTGTCGGGCGGAGAGCAGCAGATGCTGGCCATTTCCCGCGCCTTGATGACTCGCCCCAAGATCCTGCTACTGGATGAACCTAGCCTGGGTCTGGCCCCCAAGATCGTAGGCCAGATTTTCAAGATGATCGAACAGCTGAAAGCGCAGGGAATGACGATCATGCTGGTAGAACAGAACGCAACGCAGGCGCTTCGCCTGTCGGACTACGCCTACCTTCTGAATAACGGGCGGATCGTGGCCGAGGGCACCAAGGAAACGCTGGGCCAAAGCAGCGCGCTTATGGCGGAACTGACGGGGATCGCCTGACATGGAATATGTGGCCCAGCAGATGATGAACGCGCTCGCCTTTGGTGCGGAATATGCGCTGATTGCACTCGGACTGGCGATTGTCTTTTCGATCATGGGGCTGGTGAACTTTGCCCATGGTGAGGTGATCGCAGTTGGCGGCTACACGATGGTGGCCTTTGCCGCACTGGCGCTGAACAACCCCATTATCGTCATAGGCGGAGCGATCGCGGCCGCGATCCTGATGTCCCTTCTGCTTGAACGCGTGGCGTTCCGACCCGTGCGATACGCGGACCCGACAACCGGTCTGCTGACTGCCTTTGGTGTCTCAATCATTCTGCAAAACGTGTTTCTGCTTGCGGTCTCACCACGCCCCGTGGCCGTGACATCGTTGTACTTTCTCGACTGGCCCGTGCAGCTTTTGGGCGTTCAGGTATCTTCACTTCAGGTGTTCGAGGCGGTGACGACGGTGCTGGTGATCGTCGGACTGATGCTGTTTCTAAAACGCACAACACTGGGTCTGGCCATGCGCGCCGCCTCGCTGGATTTTGAGATGGTCCGGATGGTCGGCGTCAAATCCAACAGAGTGTTTGCAGTGGCTTTCATGGTGTCGGGCCTACTGGCCGGGCTGGCCTGTATCTTCATCATGGCGCGGCGTGGGTCGGTCGATCCGCATCTGGGGTTCAACCCGGTCCTCAAGGCCTTTGTGGCCTGCGTCGTTGGAGGGTTTGGCAGCCTGCCCGGAGCCGTGCTGGGCGGCTTTCTACTCGGCGCGATTGAGGTCGCCATGCTGGTCCTGCTGCCGCAGGAATATGGCGGCATGAAAGACGCCTTTGTCTTTGGAATCATCGCTCTCGTTCTGGTCTGGAGGCCGGATGGCATCCTGTCGCCCCCGACTGAGAAAGGGGACAAGATATGATCCTGAACCCCAGTCAGAAACGCGGGCTGGTGGGCGCTGCGATCCTGGCCGCCGTATTGATCGCGATTGGGCTGATCGTGACCTATTTCGGCTCTCGCTATCAGCTTCGGCTGGTATACAGCGCCTACGTGAACTTATTGGTCGTTCTGGCCATGCAGGTGTTCATGGGCAATGCGCGCCTGACCAACCTTAGCCACAGTGCCTTCATGGGGATCGGTGCCTACGTGGCCGCGATTTGCGTGACGCCGGTGACGGTCAAATCCATCTCTCTGCCGGATGCGCCTTGGGGGTTGAATGCCTTCTCGCTGGACCCGGTCAGTTCGGCGCTGCTTGCCATTGTGATCACCGCCTTTCTGGCCCTAATCGTCGGACTGTTTGTCGTGCGCCTTACAGGGTCTGGAGTGACCATCTTTTCCCTTGCCGTCCTGGTCATCGTGCACTCGGTATTCCTGTACCGCACCGACATTTTTAAAGGAAATCAGGCGTTTTTCGGCATTCCGCAGGTGTTCTCACTGACGTCTATCGTAATCTTGTCCGTATTCGTTGTGTTCATCGTGCGCCTTTTTCGCGAAAGCCGCTGGGGCATCCAGCTGCGTGCTTGCGCCGATGATGAGGTCGGTGCCGCCGCAATGGGTGTAAACATTCGCCGGTTGCGCCTGATTGCCTGGGTCCTGTCGGCCATACTGCTTGCGGTCGCCGGGATTGCCTACGCCTATTTCCTTGGCACGATCAGCGCGCGGCCCTTTTATTTCAACCACGTCTTTCTGACACTCGCCATGCTGATCCTTGGGGGAATGAGAACGGTCACAGGTGCGGTTCTGGGCACGCTTCTGATCTCGTTCGGGTTGGAATGCGTGCGTTGGCTGGAAACCGGCCCGGTCCTGCTGGGCATCGACCTGCCCGAAGTGCTGGGCCTGTCGGGTATTGCTCTGGGAACAGTCATTGTACTGACTATGGCCCTGCGCCCCGGAGGGATCATGGGTGATCAAGAAATCGAAGACCTGGTTCTGAAAAAACAGGAGTAAGTCATGGGTTGCAACCACACTATTCACAAACACAACCACCATTTCGGTTGGGACAACTCCATCGAACCCGTCCTGAGCGTCGACCCCGGCGAGACCGTCGAGGTCGAAACCATCGACAGTTCGGGCGGGCAGTTGAACGCTTCCTCGACCCTGGCCGATCTGGGCAAGCTGTCTTTCGACGCGGTCAATCCGGTCACAGGGCCGATCCACATCAAAGGGGCCGAGCTCGGCGATACCGTTGCCGTGACCTTTCTGGATTTCAAACCTTCGGGCTGGGGTTGGACCGCCAACATCCCCGGTTTTGGCCTGCTGACCGATCAATTTCCCGACGCAGCCCTGCATATCTGGAACTATGACACCAACACGATGACCCCTGCCCTGTTCGGCCCCGGCGGGAAGGTGCCGCTGAAGCCGTTCGTCGGCACAATTGGCCTGGCACTGGCCGAGCCGGGGTTGCACTCCGTCGTCCCTCCGCGCCGTGTGGGCGGCAATCTGGACATCCGCGACAATTGCGTGGGCACAACGCTTTACCTCCCGGTCGAAGTGGCTGGTGGGATGTTGTCACTGGGGGACACCCATGCCGCACAAGGCGATGGTGAGATTTGCGGTACGGCCATCGAAAGCCCTATGGACGTGGCCATCAAAGTCGACCTCCTCAAAGGCGAGAACCTACCCTACCCGCGTTTTGAAACCAACGGCCCCGTCAGCCGCCATTTCGATACCTCCGGCTACAAGGCGACGACAGGCATCGGTGAGGATCTCATGCAGGCCGCCCGCGATGCGGTGGCGGGCATGGTCGATTGGATCTCGGCCACGACGGGGATGTCCGCGCTTGATGCGTACATGCTTTGCTCGGTCTGCGGCGATCTGCGCATCAGTGAGATCGTGGATATCCCGAACTGGACGGTCTCATTCTACTTTCCAAAGACAGTTCTGGACTGAGGAACGCTGCAACTTTTGAATGTCAGACCTATGCGATCGATGTCGGAAGCAATCAGTCGTTCAAATTACGTCCGCAAGTAAGCGATCTTTTCAGTAGGTGTTCTTCGGTTTCGATTGTTTTGCCATCGTGACGACCAGCGCAAAGCGTCTCACCAGCGGTTCAACTGCCCGTTTTGTAGTGCGCCATAAACATGGCGATGCAATCGTCCATTACGCCCTCGGGGGTCGGGTTCTCGCCCAGGAAAAACTCCGGCCAAAAGAAGAAGTTTTTGACAAGCCCCAAGAGCTGGTTGGTCGCAAAGACCGGATCGGCTTTTCGGATTACGCCAGCGTCCATGGCTTCGCCGATCAACTGCGTCATCGGGTAGTCGTGCGTTTCCGTCTCCGTGAAGAATTTCCGAGAGCGATCCAGGTCGCGGATCAGCTCAGAAAGAACCATGCGGTTTAGTCCGATAGCCGTCTCTTCCGTTATGACCACAATGTACCGCCACAGAGCATCTTTCAGCTGCTCAACGAAGTCACGACTTGGGTCATAGGCAACCGGCTGCATACTCCGGTTCTGCTCCAACATGATTTCTGAGATTGCTTCGAAGAGGGCCTCTTTGCTTTCGAAGTGGTTGTAGAGCGTGCGACTCGAAACATTTGCTTTTTGGGCGATTGAGGTCGTCCTGGCCCCCAGAAATCCTTGCTCCCGAAACTCATCGATGGCTGCATCGATGATATCTTTTCTTTTCTTTTCAGTACGTTTCACGGATTTAGCCTCAAAAAGTAAAAAAGTGTGTTTACAAACTTCACCTCCTCAACATAAGTAAACAAGACGATTTACTTTAGCAAGGTGCAATCCTGCTCGACCTCGAAAGGACCCAAACCATGACCCCCCAAACTTTCATCGCTGGCAAAAACGCAGTGACCTTTAAATCTTTTGGCATGGATTTGGCCGGTGATCTCTACCTGCCCGAAGGTTTTGATGAGACCAAGACCTACAAGGCCATCGTGGGAGCCAGCCCGTTCCCGCAGGTCAAGGATCAAATACCTGCGACCTACGGCCCTGAAATGGCGGCACGTGGCTTCATCTATCTTGGCTTCGACTATCTGGGGATGGGCGATAGCCCCGCACTGCCCGGTGAATTCAAACAATCGCGCTACAATTTCCGCCTGATCGAAAACACCTGGGACGCGGTTTCGTTTCTGGGTACGCTACCCTTCGTCGACGAAATCTATGGCCTGGGCGTCTGTCAGGGTGGTCAGACCATCGCATCGGCAGCGGTGACAGACCACCGTATCAAGAAAATTGCTATGGTGTCGGGCATGATGGCCTCGGACGCGTTCCAGTGGACCAACCGCGATATGGCCAATCAGATGATCGACGCAGCAAATGCCTCGATGCAGAAGCAATATGAAACCGGCGAGCCAGACTACGTTGCACCGTTCGGCTTGAACGACGAAATGTCTCGTGAAGAGTTCACGGAAGCGGCCGCCTACCCGGACATGGCTGGCGAAACCTATGACTATTACGGCCGTGATGGTGCTAAGGGGCCGGTTGCAGTTCCCACCTATACCAACATGCACATTGCTGATCAGCCAATGCAGTCTTTGTTCTCAATTTGTGAAGCCTATGCGGACAAAATCGTGCAGCCGTCGCTGACCATCTACGGCACAAATGCCTCCACAGCGATCTGCTCGACCGCATTTG
Source organism: Ruegeria sp. CL3 (assembly GCF_056536505.1). Taxonomy (NCBI): domain Bacteria; kingdom Pseudomonadati; phylum Pseudomonadota; class Alphaproteobacteria; order Rhodobacterales; family Roseobacteraceae; genus Ruegeria; species Ruegeria sp. CL3. The sequence goes on from NZ_JBQFPT010000002.1 coordinate 371,816, forward strand.
TCGAGAAACTGACCAATGACCACAAAGAGTTGGCATTCGATGAATTCAGCCACGTAGACTTTTACTACAAGCCCGAGGCCGTGAAAGCGTCGACCGATGCAGTGGCAGAGTTCTTCAACAATTGACGCGAAGGAGTGCTTCGTTTGATTTGGTCCACCGTTCTGTTTGAGAAACGGTGGACCGCGAATGTCAAAAAAGAGACACAAGCAAGAGGAAATAGTTCAGAAGCTGCGCCAACTTGATGTTCTTGTTCGTCAGGGAATGACACTTGCAGATGCGATCCGGGCAGCTAGCCAATCTTCTATTGTTGGTACAAAACTCGCGAGATTTCGGTGTGTACTTCCCAACTCGCACAAAAAAGGTCTCGGCGATCAAAGACCCGGCACCATTTCTTCCATAGAAAACAAAGAGTTTCGGATTGTGGGCGCAAATGACCTTGCGTATGGGCGACAATACTGACGAGATGGGTACTTTTTGCCTTGCGGTTCACAACGGGTTTCGCGCCCTCACTTCAGCCACATTTCGAGTGACCGCAGCTTCTGCACGTCATGCAGCCTTCTATCATCACCATGTCATACTGCCCACAGGACGGGCATGCCTTGCCGCGCGGTGCATCCATGTTGACGACCTGTGCCTGAGGATCGGACTTCAGCCCCATCCCCTCTCCCTCGAGAAAGCCGATGTTGACCATGTGCTGCTCGATCACCCCGCCAATCGCTGCCAGGATCGAGGGGATATACTTGCCCTTCACCCAGGCACCGCCGCGCGGGTCGAACACGGCCTTGAGCTCTTCGACCACGAACGACACATCCCCACCCCGCCGGAAAACGGCCGAGATCATGCGGGTCAGCGCCAGCGTCCAGGCGTAATGCTCCATGTTCTTCGAGTTGATGAACACTTCGAACGGACGGCGGCGGCCTCCGATGACAATATCGTTGATCGTCAGATAGATCGCATGCTCACTGTCGGGCCATTTCAACTTGTAGGTCGACCCCTCTAGTGACTGCGGGCGGTCCAGCGGCTCGGACATGTAAACGACGTCACCGCCATCGACCTCATGCGGTGCAGCCGCGCTTTCACCCGGCGCCGTGTCTGCACTTTCCGATACGGTCAGAACCGAGCCGGTCACATCATTGGGGCGATAGGTCGTACAGCCTTTGCAGCCCTGATCCCAGGCCTGCATGTAGACATCCTTGAAGGCATCAAAACTGATGTCCTCGGGGCAGTTGATTGTCTTCGAAATCGAACTGTCGATCCATTTCTGCGCCGCGGCCTGCATCTTGACGTGATCCGACGGAGAAAGCGTCTGCGCATTCACAAAAAACTCCGGCAGGTCCTTTTCGCCAAACTTGTCGCGCCACATCTGCACGGCATAGTCCACCACCTCTTCTTCGGTGCGCGAGCCATCCTTTTGCAACACCTTGCGCGTGTAGGCATAGGCAAAGACCGGTTCGATCCCCGACGACACGTTCCCAGCATAGAGAGAGATCGTGCCCGTTGGAGCGATCGAGGTCAGCAAAGCGTTACGGATCCCATGCGCGCGGATTTCATCGCGCACATCGTCATCCATCTGCTGCATCGTGCCGCTGGCAAGGAACTTCTCGGCATCGAACAAGGGGAACGCCCCCTTCTCCTTCGCCAATTGCACCGAGGCCAGATACGCGGCGCGGGCGATTGCGTGCAACCAGCGCTCGGTCTGACGCGCCGCCTCGTCAGAGCCATAGCGCAGGCCCAGCATCAAAAGCGCATCTGCCAGACCTGTCACACCCAGCCCGATTCGGCGCTTGGCCTGCGCCTCGGCCTCCTGTTCTGGCAGTGGGAATTTCGACGCGTCCACCACATTGTCCATCATGCGCACAGCGGTTGCGACCAGCTCTTTCAGAGCGTCCTCGTCCAGATGCGCGGCGTCATCGAAAGGCTCGGCCACCAACCGGGCCAGATTGATCGACCCCAACAGGCATGCGCCATAGGGCGGCAGAGGTTGCTCGCCACAGGGGTTAGTCGCGGCAATCGTTTCGACATAGCTCAGGTTGTTGGCCGCGTTGATGCGGTCGATGAAGATCACGCCCGGCTCGGCATAGTCATAGGTCGCCTGCATGATCTTGTTCCACAGGTCCCGCGCTTGAACGGTGTGATAGACCTTGCCACCGAACACCAGCTCCCACGGGCCGTCGGCCTTGACGGCCTCCATGAACAGGTCAGTCACCAGCACCGACATGTTAAACATGCGCAAACGCGCCGGGTCAGACTTGGCAGTGATGAACTGTTCGATATCCGGGTGATCGCAGCGCATCGTCGCCATCATCGCGCCCCTGCGCGAGCCTGCGGACATGATCGTGCGGCACATTGCGTCCCAGACATCCATGAACGACAACGGCCCCGATGCATCCGCTGCCACCCCTTTCACATCCGCACCCCGCGGACGGATGGTTGAGAAATCATAGCCGATCCCCCCACCCTGCTGCATGGTCAGCGCGGCCTCTTTCAGCATATCGAAGATGCCGCCCATGCTGTCGGGCACGGTGCCCATGACGAAGCAGTTGAACAGAGTCACCTGCCGTGCGGTGCCAGCGCCTGCGGTGATGCGACCGGCAGGTAAATATTTGAAATCCTCCAGCGCGCCGTAGAACTTTTCTTCCCAATGCGCCGGGTCTTTCTCGACCCGCGCAAGATCGCGCGCAATACGTCGCCAGCTGTCCTCGACCGTCTGGTCGATGGGCGTGCCATCCGCCTGTTTAAAGCGGTATTTCATGTCCCAGATCTGCTCGGCGATGGGGGCGGCAAAGCGGCTCATTGGCGATTCCTATTCAGCTGCGAGGCATACAAGATAGACCAAATTGACCACCTAGCGCTACTATGACTTGATGCAATAACCCGTTAACCCTACCTTCTTAACCAATTCCTTTGGGGCGACTCTGTGGGTAAACTGTGGATAAATTCGTAAACCTCGTCAAACTTTCGGTCGGGTCAGAGAGCGTCGACACGCTGGTGGCGTGGCAGGACAGCCGCAAGCCGCTTTACGCGGATGGCTGCCCGCGCCACGTGACGCGCATGTGGCCAAAGCGCGAGGCCGAGATCCTGAACGGAGGTTCGATCTATTGGGTGATCAAAGGCGTGATCCAATGCCGCCAGCGTATCCTGCGCCTTGATGAGGTACGCGGTGAAGACGGTATCCGTCGCTGCGCCATTGTCCTCGACCCCGAGGTGCATCGCACCCAGAACGCCCTGAAGCGCCCCTTTCAAGGCTGGCGTTATCTGAAACCCGAAGACACCCCAGCCGATCTTCCAAAATCGCGTGAGCAGGACGACGCCCTGCCAGACGATCTGAACCGCGCTCTGGCCGAAATCGGCATATTGTAGTCAGCGCAGGCAATCCAACAGCTCGGACAAAACCGCTTTGTCGCCAGCATCGTAGCTCGCCACACGGCTGCGCCATAGGGTCGCTTGCGATTGCAGGATGAGACCGTCCGAGAGGATCTTCAGGTGATTGGCCCGCAGTGTTTCACCGGTCGAGGTGATATCGGCAACGGCCTCGGCCGTTTCGTTCATCACGGTGCCTTCGGTCGCGCCCTGGCTGTCGACCAGAGCATAGTCGGCCACCCCGGCATCGGTCAGAAACTCACGCACCAAACGATGGTACTTGGTCGCAATCCGCAGCCGGTGACCATGTGTTCTGCGGAACGCTGCAGCAGCTGCATCCAGATCGTCCAGCGTATCCACGTCGACCCAGCAGGCAGGCGTGGCGATGATCAGGTCCGCCTTGCCAAAACCAAGCGCGGCAACCTCTTCAACTTGTTGCTCCCAGCGCGGCAGCTTTTCCTGCACAAGGTCAACGCCCGTAACACCAAGGTGGATACGACCTGCTGCTAGCTCACGCGGGATTTCCCCCGCTGACAGCAGGATCAGCGAGACACCGTCAATCCCCTCGACCCTGCCTGCATATTCCCGGTCCGATCCACTGCGCGACAGGGTAATGCCGCGCTTTTCGAACCACGAGAAGGTCTTCTCCATCAACCGGCCCTTCGAGGGCACGCCTAGTTTCAGGCTCATTGTGCGTCCTCCTCGATCTCGAGCATCAGGTCAGGGCGGATGACGCCGCCAACAGCCGGAATTTCTTCGCCATTACCCAACTGCCGGGTCAGCGCATCATAGCGCCCACCGGTCGCGATCGGAGGCAGATCGGGGCGGCCTTCGGCGTAGAACCCAAAGACAAACCCGTCGTAATACTCCATCGAGGTCCGGCCATACGCAGCCTCGAAATCCAACCGCTCAACATCCACACCCCGCGCCTGCATCGCTGAGATCCGGGCTTCAAGCCGATCAAGCGCTTGCGTGATCTGCGGCAGGTCGACCGCCACATCGCGCAGCTGTTCCAGCGCAAATGGCATGGTCTCGCGCACATTCAAAAGCGTCTCCAACCCGGCCAGTTCGTTGTCTGAGATGGGCGGCGTGTCGCGATCTTCACGTAAAGCTTCGATCCGCGCCTCGATCTCGGAGGCACGGCGCTTACCGATCATCGGAATGTCGTTGTCCAAAGGGTCTGCGGCATTCAGCAACTCGTCGCGCCCTTCGGGGCCGGGTTTGCGACCTGCAAACCGATCCAGAAGAATGCGGAACCGGCGGGGGCGCCACAGATGCCGCATCAGAGCGGTCTTGCGACGCTCGGTCGTGCGAAGGCCCTCGACGGCTGCGGTCAGAATTCCGATATCCCCGGTCGCCGCCCGCAAAGGCAGACCCCGCAACTGCAACGCAAACAGCGAGAACACCTCGGCGTCCGCGCCGGATGGATCGTCGCGATCAAAGACCTCATAGCCCACCTGGATATATTCATTCGACCGGTCCGGGTCATGCTCCTGACGGCGAAAGACCTCTCCGGAATAGGTATAGCGCGCGGGTTCTGCGCCGTCGCTCATGTGCATCTGCACCACTGGCAGAGTGAAATCCGGGCGCAGCATCTGCTCGCCCCGCAGAGCGTCCGACGTGACATAAGCACGCCCGCGGATGTCTTCGCCATAGAGGTCCAACAGTGTCTCGGCCGGTTGCAGCAGAGGCGTATCGACCACCTGCGCACCTGCGGCCTCGAACCGGACGCGCATCATCGCGGCGCGGGCCTGTATCTGGGAACGGTTGGCCATGGCTCAGTCCTGACTGTCCAGAATTTCACGTACCTTTGCGACCAGATCACCGCGCGGCACTTCGAACTGGCTGGGGCGTTCTTTCCATTCCTCCAGCGTGGCACTTTCGGCGATTTTGGCACCAAGGATCAAGTCTTTGATCTGAACGATGCCATTGGCCTTTTCGTCACCGCCTTCGATCACCGCGATGGGAGAATTCCGTTTGTCTGCATATTTCAGCTGATTGCCGAAGTTCTTCGGATTGCCCAAGTAGACTTCGGCCCGAATGCCGGTATTCCGCAGCTCAGCCACCATCGCCTGATAATCGGCCATACGGTCGCGATCCATAACGGTGACGACCACAGGCCCTGTCGCCTGCGCGCTGAGACGACCCTTTTCGCGCAAAGCGGCCAGCAGGCGATCGACACCGATGGAGACACCAGTTGCAGGCACCTCCTGCCCGGTGAAGCGCTTGACTAGATCGTCGTAACGACCACCACCTGAGACGGAACCGAACTGACGCTTGCGGCCTTTTTCGTCGAAAATCTCAAAAGTTAGCTCGGCTTCATAGACCGGGCCGGTGTAGTAGCCGAGACCGCGTACTACCGACGGGTCGATCTCGATCCGGTCCGAACCGTAGCCGCCCGCATCCAGCAGCGAACCGATCTGTTCCAGTTCAGCAATGCCATCCGCACCGATCTTGCTGTCGCCAACCGCCGCACGCAGGTTCGCGAGCGTTCCGGCGGTATCCGCAGCTTTGGAGGTCAGGAAGGCAAGCACAGGCTCGGCCTGATCGTCGCTGAGACCCACACCGTCGATAAACGCACCAGATGCATCCAGACGGCCTTTGGTCAGCAGCTCTCGGACACCGGCCTCACCAACCTTGTCGAACTTGTCGATGGTGCGCAGAACGTTGTCGCGGGCGGCGGCGTCTTCGCCCAGACCCATCGCTTCAAGCACACCGTTCAGAACCTTGCGGTTGTTCACGCGCACAAGGTAATCGCCACGAGGAATGCCGACAGTCTCCAGCGTGTCCGACAGCATCGCACAAATCTCGGCATCCGCAGCCATCGAGGCCGTGCCCACCGTGTCCGCATCGCACTGATAAAACTGACGATACCGCCCCGGCCCCGGCTTTTCGTTCCGCCATACAGGTCCCATCGCGTAGCGACGATAGGGCGTCGGCAGGTCGTTGCGGTGCTGCGCGTAGACTCGGGCCAAAGGCGCGGTCAGGTCATAGCGCAGGGCCATCCAATCGCCGTTGCCGCCTTCGTCAAACTCCTGCCAAGCAAAGACGCCTTCGTTCGGGCGGTCCACGTCGGGCAGGAACTTGCCCAGCGCCTCGACAGTCTCGACCGCGCTGCTCTCCAAAGCGTCGAACCCATACCGATGATACACGCCTGCAATCGTCCGCAGCATCTCGGTGCGCTGCGTGACTTCCTCGCCGAAATAGTCACGGAACCCTTTCGGCGCTACGGCCTTGGGGCGGGGCTGTTTCTTGGGCTTGGCCATCGGGGGCGTCCTTCACGGGTATTGTTCCGCGCGCGGTCTATCCCATGGCCCGCATCGGGGCAAGGCGCGCTTTCGCTGGTCTTGGCTTTGCAGGCCCGCTATGACCGTCCCTGAAGGAGACCCCAATGCAGCATCTGGAAGAACAGATCGCCCATCTGACCCGCACGGTCGAAGAGCTGAACACCGTCGTCACAAGCCAGCAATCCGAGATCGACCGCCTGACCCGCCGCGTCGAAATGCTGCTGCAGCGCGAGGCCGAACGGGCGCAGGAAGGCTCGGGCGGGGTCGTGTTCGGAGACGAGCGCCCACCGCATTATTGAGACAGATTTCGATGTTGCTGCCTGCTTTTCCGGTTCTTGCTGGTCACGTCCAATACTAATCACTGGGTTACCTTCCGAAATCTTGTTGGTAGGCTAATACTTTAACATCAGTTCACTGGCAGGAGACGTTCTATGGCCGACAAACTTGCTCTTGTCACAGGTGCCGCGCGTGGCATCGGGCTGGCGACAACAAAACTGTTTCTACAAAACGGCTGGAACGTTGCGATGATCGATCGCGACTCTGAGGCGCTTTCTCTTGCCGCAAAGGATCTAGACGGTGCGGTGGCGTTCATCGCTGACGTTTCGGATCAAAATCAGGTCGATGACGTGGTCAAGGCCGTTCTCACCAAATTCAATCGCGTTGATGCTGTGGTGAACAACGCGGGTGTCGCAGACTTCGGGCCAATTGAGGAACACGATTTCGCAGTGTGGCGTCGAGTTATGGAAACCAACCTTGATGGCGTGTTTCTTGTATCCCAGGCGACTATACCGGCCTTGCGCAAAAGCCGTGGCGCAATCGTCAACATCGCATCGATTTCGGGGCTGAGGGCGAGCACACTTCGTATAGCATACGGAACGTCGAAGGCGGGTGTCATCCACCTGACCAAGCAACAAGCCGCCGAACTAGGAGAATTCGGTATACGCGCCAATTGTGTGTGTCCTGGCCCGGTCCGGACCAAGCTTGCGATGGCAGTCCACTCGCCCGAAATCATCGCCGCCTATCATGACGCTATCCCACTGAACCGATACGGTTCGGAGGATGAGATCGCGCAGGTGATCTATTTCCTTTGCTCGGACAATGCCAGCTACGTAACGGGTCAAGTGATCGCGTCCGATGGCGGGTTCGAAAGCACTGGCGTGGGTTTACCTGCTCTACGATCAAGCAACTGAAACTCAACCACGATTTGCCCGCGCCGGGACGCTAAATAGAGTATCTAGGCTCACAACCCCAGCGACGATTTCACGGCGTTGTCGACGACCCCGCCCAGAAGGGCGTTTTTATCCGCGGCACAGCCCTCGGACAGAGCGGCAATGAACGCTTCGCGCAGTTGCGCTTTGTCTTCATCCGTGGCGACGTGGTCCTCGATATTGATCTGACGATTATAGAGCGACAGGGCAGTCATCTTGCCCACGACCTCGACAACAAAGGCCTCATCCCCGTCCGCCTCTTCAGCGATTGAGGCGCAGGTGTAGTGCATGACAGGCAGGGCATCGTCAACCATCTGCTGGGCGGCTTCGTCGGCCAAAGCAAAGACCGGAGCCAACAAAAGTGATACCAAGACAACTGGCTTGAGAGTTTTCATCCGCATCGCAATCACTTCCAGTTATGTCCGATAATCGCACCGGCCACACCGCCGATTGCCGCGCCCTTGCCGTCACCGATCAGGGCCCCAACTCCGGCGCCGATCAACGCACCTTCTATTGTCTGCTTCTTCTTTTTGTCGTCCGCAAAAGCCGCAGTCGCCACGGAAAGCGAGATCGCCCCCGCCAATACCAACGCTTTGGAGCCCATAGCTGAAAGTGCCAAACCCTAACCCTCCTGTTTCATCTGTCACAGAATATGCAGGTACAGCCTAGCCGGGGGACATCGCTGTGGCAACAAAGCCGGGTTCAGACCTCTTCCACTGACAGAACGCCATCTAGCGACTTGATCGCGCCTTTGATCTGCGGGTTGATCGGGAAGTCCTGCCCCAAATCCATCTCGACATCGCCCGGCAGGCCCGGGTCCATCAGGCACAGCTGGATCGGCCCCTTGGCAGCCCCTTTCGCAGCGCTGACCGCGTCTGCCAGCACGCTTGCCACCGTGGGCAACACCTGCGGCTGATCGACGAATATACGCAGGCCGGTCGCGCCCGCCTCGGCCACAACCGAATCCACCGGGCCTACCGAACGACCCAGAAGTTTCAGCTGATCTGCCTCCATCGTCGCCTCGGCGGTCAGAACCACCTGCGCGCCGGTCTCAAGATATTCGCGCGATTTCTCCAGCGTTTCTGAGAATAGCGTGACCTCATACGCTCCAGTCGGGTCCGAAAGCTGCGCAAAGGCAAAGCGATTGCCGCGGGCCGATTTCCGTTCCTGCCGGCCGGCAACAACCCCGGCCATCTTCGCGATCAGAGGGCCAGAGCGCGCCTTTTCCGTCACCTCGTCCAAGGTCAGCACCTGTTTGCGTTTCAGCGCAGGCATGTAGTCGTCCAGCGGATGGCCCGACAGGTAGAAACCGATGGCTTTGAACTCTTCGCTCAGACGTTCGGCAGGCAGCCAATCCGGCGTCGGCGACAGGCGCGGTTCGGGTAGGTCGTCCCCCGCCTCGCCAAACAATGACACCTGGTTCGAGTTCTTCTGTTCGTGGATCGCCGCCGAATACTGCACTAGCGGATCGAGGCTTTCGAACACGCGGCGGCGGTTCTTGTCTAGTTCATCAAAGGCCCCGGCCCGTGCCAGCATCTCCAAAGGGCGCTTGCCGACCTTTTTCAGATCAACCCGGCGCGCGAAGTCGAACAGGTTGACGAAGGGTTTGTCACCCCGACCATCAACCACAAGGCTCATCGCCTCGACACCCACGTTTTTCAACGCGCCCAGCGCATAGACAAGATGCCCATTGTCCACATCAAACGTGGCCTGAGAGCGGTTCACACAAGGCGGGATGTAAGGCAGGTCCAGCCCCTTGCGGACCTCTTCAAAGTAAACGGCCAGTTTATCGGTCAGGTGGATATCGCAGTTCATGACGCCTGCCATGAACTCAACCGGGTGGTTCGCCTTCAGCCAGCCGGTCTGGTAACTGACCACCGCATAGGCGGCCGCGTGGGATTTGTTGAAGCCGTAGTTGGCGAATTTCTCCAGAAGGTCGAACACCTCGGAGGCTTTCTTGGCATCCACGCCATTTTCCGCCGCGCCCTTTTCGAATTTCGGGCGTTCGGCATCCATCGCCTCTTTGATCTTCTTACCCATCGCGCGGCGCAACAGGTCAGCGCCGCCAAGGGAATACCCTGCCATCACCTGAGCGATCTGCATTACCTGTTCCTGATAGACGATGATGCCCTGCGTTTCCTCAAGAATATGATCGATCAGAGGATGCACGGATTCAATTTTCCGCAGCCCATTCTTGACCTCACAATAGGTCGGGATGTTCTCCATCGGACCGGGGCGATACAGCGCTACAAGGGCCACGATATCCTCGATACAGGTGGGTTTCATGCGTTTGAGCGCATCCATCATGCCCGAGGATTCCACCTGGAACACCGCCACCGTCTTGGCAGCCGAATAGAGCTTATATGTCGCCTCATCATCCAGCGGGATAGCGTTGATCTGGTTCTCGGCCCCTTCGGCTGGTTCATAAAGCTCCGTTCCGTCGGCCGCGACATGCAGAGGCCGCCCGGATTTGAAGATCAGGTCCATCGCATTCTGGATCACAGTCAGCGTTTTCAAACCGAGAAAGTCGAACTTCACCAGCCCGGCCTGCTCCACCCATTTCATATTGAACTGGGTCGCAGGCATGTCGGACCGAGGGTCCTGATAAAGCGGCACTAGCGCTTCCAACGGCCGGTCGCCAATCACCACACCCGCCGCGTGGGTCGAGGCGTTCCGCAAAAGCCCTTCAACCTGTTGGCCATAGTTGAGCAAACGCTCCACCACCTCTTCATTCCGCGCTTCTTCGCGTAGGCGCGGCTCATCCTTCAGGGCCTTTTCGATCGAGACAGGCTTCACCCCCTCAACCGGAATCATCTTGGACAGGCGGTCGACCTGCCCGTATGGCATCTGCAATACCCGCCCGATGTCGCGCACGGCAGCCTTCGACAAAAGCGCACCAAAGGTGATGATCTGCCCCACCTTGTCGCGCCCATACTTCTGCTGCACGTAGCGGATCACTTCTTCCCGGCGATCCATACAGAAGTCGATATCGAAATCCGGCATCGAGACCCGCTCGGGGTTCAGGAACCTTTCGAACAGCAGGCTATAGCGCAGCGGGTCAAGGTCGGTGATCGTCAGCGCATAGGCCACCAGAGACCCCGCACCGGACCCCCGCCCCGGCCCAACCGGAATGTCATGATCCTTGGACCATTGGATAAAGTCAGCAACGATCAGGAAGTAGCCTGGGAACCCCATGCCCTCGATGATCCCGAGCTCAAAATCCAAACGTTCCTGATATTCCTCAGGCGTCACCGCATGAGGGATCACGGCCAGCCGTTTCTGCAGACCCTCATTCGCAATCCGGCGCAGTTCGGCCACTTCATCATCGGCAAACTTGGGCAGAATGGGATCACGGCGATAGGCCATAAAGGCGCAACGGCGCGCGATCTCGACCGTATTCTCAATGGCCTCGGGCAGATCCGCGAACAGAGTCACCATTTCCTGCTGCGACTTGAAATAATGCTGCGCGGTCAGACGACGGCGACCGGCTTGCTGATCGACATAGGCCCCCTCGGCAATACAGATCAGCGCATCATGGGCCTCATACATATCTGAGGTTGGAAAATAGACGTCATTGGTGGCGACCAGAGGCAGGTTCTTTGCATAGGCCATCTCGACATGACCACGCTCGGTCAAGCGCTCGGCCTCAGGCTGGCCGTCGTCGCCCGGATGGCGTTGCAGTTCGATATACAAACGATCCGGGAACATCCCCGCCAACCGGTCAACGAGAGCCTCTGCCGCCGGGCGCTGAGCTTGCTGCAGCAACATTCCCACTGGGCCTTCTGGTCCACCAGTCAGACAGATCAGACCCTCCGACCGGTCCGCAAGCTCCTCCAAAGTGACCTGCGGCAACTGCCCGCCCTTGTCCACATAGAGACAGGAACTCAGCTTCATGAGGTTCTCATACCCAACCTCGGACTGCGCCAGCAGCACCAGAGGCGCAGGCGCTTTCGGCTTCTCACCGGGTTGCGGTTGCACATAGGTGAGATCAACCTGACACCCCATGATCGGCTGAATCCCGGCCCCGCTGGCGGTGATTGAAAACTCCAGTGCCGAGAACATCGAGTTGGTGTCGGTCACCGCAACGGCGGGCATCTCTGCCTTCTCGCAAAGACCAGGCAGCTTTTTCAGCCGCACAGCGCCTTCCAGCAGGGAATATTCAGTGTGAACGCGAAGGTGAATGAATCGAGGGGTACTGCTCATACCACGCACGCTATCCTAGTCAGCAGCGACGAAAAAGCGGGAACCGACTCTGTTGACTGCTTAAAAAATCAGCAGCGATTATTCTGATTTTTTAGAAGGTGCTTCGGGTCAGACTCGGCACCGCTTCAAAAATGGTCTTTATTTACAAGTGCCTGACTTCTAAACAACTGCAACATTCACAGGCCGTGCGGGTCCAATGGTGCATCATATAGGCAGTTTTTCTTGCCAGATAAGGTGCGCTGTTTCTAACATCTGACGGCAAGCACTTCGCCCGCCACTCTTTCTACGTCGCATCGAAGGAGGGCCCAACGGGCGCAACCGGGTAAGGCGACGGGTTTCACGAATGGACATCACGTTTCTTCTGAACGGAGAGACAGTGCAGCTGTCGGATGTCAGTCCGACGGTCACCCTGCTGGACTGGCTGCGTGAGGAGCGTGGCCTGACCGGCACGAAAGAAGGCTGCAACGAAGGCGATTGCGGCGCCTGCACCGTGATGGTCACCGACGAGGGCAGCGCCAAGGCATTGAACGCCTGCATCCTGTTCCTGCCACAACTCCATGGCAAAGCCGTCCGAACGGTCGAGGGCGCAAGCGGCCCAAACGATGAGCCTCATCCGGTCCAGAGCGCAATGGTCGATCTGCACGGCTCGCAATGCGGCTTCTGCACCCCCGGCTTCGTGATGTCGATGGTTGCCAGTCACGCAAATGGCGCAACCGACCACGACACCCAACTGGCCGGCAATCTGTGCCGCTGCACCGGCTACGCCCCGATCATCCGCGCCGCGAAAGCCGCCGAACCACATCCCGTCCCGCAATGGATCACTGACGACCAGTCCTTCTTTTGTTCAAAAATACCTCGGGGGGAGGCCGCAGGCCGGGGGGCAGAACCGACCTTCCTCCCCAGGTCATCCGACGAATTGGCGGAAGTCTATACCCAGTACCCCAACGCGACACTCATCGCCGGTGCAACCGATGTCGGCCTTTGGGTCACCAAGCAATTGCGTGAGCTTGACCCGGTGATCTTCCTCAACGGCTGCGAAGACCTAAAACAGATCACAATCACCGACGACGAAATCCGCTTCGGGGCAATGGTCGACATGAACCGGATGGGCGAGGCTATTGCTGATCTCCACCCCTCCTACGCCGAAATGATCCGTCGCTATGCCAGTGTCCAAGTGCGCCACGCGGCCACCGTCGGCGGCAACATCGCCAATGGCTCGCCCATCGGGGACAACCCGCCTGCCCTGATCGCTTTGGGTGCAACTCTGCACCTTCGCAAAGGCGACACCCGCCGGTCCCTTCCTTTGGAGGAGTTTTTCATCGACTACGGCAAACAAGACCGCGCGCCCGGTGAGTTTGTTGAGGCCGTCAGTTTCCCGCGTCAACCCGACCGCCTGAAAGCCTACAAACTCAGCAAACGGTTCGATCAGGATATCTCGGCCGTTTGCGGGTGTTTCAATATCACCGTTACGGACGGCACCGTCACGCAGGCGCGCATTGCGTTTGGTGGCATGGCTGGTACTCCGAAACGGGCAACCCATGTCGAGGCCGCACTCATCGGCAAACCTTGGTCGCACGACGTGATTGACGCCGCACTGCCCAGCTTTGCTGAGGACTATTCACCACTCACGGACATGCGCGCCTCGGCAACCTATCGGCTGGAGACCGCCAAAGCGATGCTGGAACGGTATTTCCTGGAAGATCAGGGCGAAGTGACAGACGTGCTGAAGGTGACGGCATGAGCGTGGCCAAACCCCTCCCCCACGACGCGGCACTGCTGCATGTGGCCGGCGCCGCACGTTATGTGGATGACATCCCGACGCCAAAGGGCACCCTGCATCTGGCCTTTGGCCTGAGCCCGATTGCCAAAGGTACGATCACCGCGATGGACTTGTCGGCCGTGAAAGCTGCGGATGGCGTAGTACAGGTCATGACGGCCGAGGATCTTCCTTTTGCCAACGATGTCTCTCCGTCGATCCATGATGAGCCACTGCTGTCGGATGGCACGGTTCACTATATCGGACAGCCCGTGTTTCTGGTCGTCGCCACCAGCCATCTCGCCGCTCGCAAGGCCGCGCGGTTGGGCAAAATCGTCTATGCCGAAGACACCCCGATCCTGACCATCGAAGAGGCGCTGGCCGCCGACAGCCGGTTCGAGGATGGCCCCCGCATCTACGCCAAGGGCGACGCAGATGCCGCAATCGCCAGTGCGCCCCATATCATCGAAGGAAGCTTCGAGCTTGGCGGGCAAGAGCATTTCTACCTCGAAGGACAGGCAGCTGTGGCCGTGCCCAATGAAGGCGCGGATACGCTGGTCCACAGTTCCACCCAGCACCCCACCGAGATTCAGCACAAGGTGGCCGATGCACTGGGCGTTCCGATGCACGCCGTCCGGGTTGAAACCCGCCGGATGGGCGGCGGGTTCGGCGGCAAGGAAAGCCAGGGCAACGCTTTGGCCGTGGCTTGTGCTATCGCCGCGCGCGCAACCGGCAAGGCCTGCAAGATGCGCTATGACCGCGACGATGACATGATCATCACCGGCAAACGCCACGCCTTCCGCATTTCCTACAAAGCCGGGTTTGACGAGAACGGCCATATTCAGGGCGTCTCGTTCCTACACCACGCGATTTGCGGCTGGGCGCAGGACCTGTCTCTGCCCGTCGCCGACCGCGCGATGCTGCATTCGGACAACGCCTATCTGCTGCCCAATGCGCGGATCGAGAGCCACCGGCTGAAGACCAACACCCAATCCGCCACCGCCTATCGCGGGTTCGGGGGCCCTCAGGGCATGGTCGGGATCGAGCGTGTGATGGACCACGCCGCGCATGCGCTGGGTCTGGACCCGGTCGAGCTGCGCCGTCGGAACTATTATGAACCCGCCCACAAGGTTGCTGAGGCTGCACCGGCAGAGAAACCGCTGGGCCACCCTGACCCGCATGAAGACCTAACTAGCCGGGGCGCAGTTGAGACGGGCGAAGCGCCCGTGCGCCCTCTGCCTGCAGGCGGCAACACCACGCCCTACGGGATGGAGGTCAGCGATTTCGAACTGCACGGTATGACCGAAGCGCTGCTGAAATCCAGCGACTATGCCGCACGCAAGGCTGCCATCGAAAAATGGAACGCAGAGAACAGCGTGATCAAGAAGGGCATTGCGTTCTCTCCGGTCAAGTTCGGAATTTCCTTTACGTTGACCCACCTCAATCAAGCAGGTGCGTTGGTGCATGTGTATCAGGACGGCTCGGTCCACTTGAACCATGGCGGCACCGAGATGGGGCAAGGCCTGTTCCAGAAAGTCGCTCAGGTCGCGGCGTCGCGCTTTGGCATTCCGCTGGAGATCGTGAAGATCACCGCAACCGACACGGCCAAAGTGCCCAATACCTCGGCCACGGCGGCGTCTTCGGGCAGTGATCTGAACGGCATGGCGGTCAAAGCCGCCTGCGACACGATCCGCGACCGCATGGCCGACTATCTGGCCGAGCGTCATCAGGCGGACCCATCGACAGTTACTTTCTCGGATGGGCACGTCTCAGTCGGTGCGGAACGCTATACCTTCTCTGAGGCCGCCGCTTTGGCCTATCAGGGGCGCATCAGCCTGTCGGCGACCGGGTTCTACAAGACCCCCAAGATCGAATGGGATCGGATCGCGGGCCGAGGCCGTCCGTTCTTTTACTTCGCCTATGGCGCATCCGTCACCGAGGTGGCCGTGGACACTCTGACTGGCGAAAACCGCATCCTGCGCACGGATATCCTGCATGACGCAGGCGCATCGCTGAACCCGGCGCTCGATATCGGACAGGTCGAAGGCGGCTACGTTCAAGGCGCGGGCTGGCTGACGACCGAGGAACTGGTCTGGGATGGCAAGGGCAATCTGCGCACACACGCGCCGTCGACCTACAAGATCCCCGCCTGCTCGGACCGGCCCGATACCTTCAATGTCGCGCTTTGGGATGGCGAGAACCGCGAGGATACGATCTATCGCTCGAAAGCGGTGGGTGAGCCGCCCTTCATGCTGGGCATATCGGCATGGCTGGCCCTGTCGAATGCAGTCGCAGCCTGTGGCGACAGCTATCCGGCGCTGGATGCACCCGCCACGGCTGAGGAAGTCTGGCGCGGTGTCCAGCGGATGAAAGGAGGCATCTGATGGGCTTCGACCTGGAGGCTTTGAGGGAGGCGGTCAAAACCCACGGGAAAGTCACCCGCGTTGTCATCGCCGCGATTAAGGGTTCGTCCCCACGCGAGGTTGGCGCCGCGATGTTGGTCTGGCGGGATGGCCAGAGCGGAACAATTGGCGGCGGCACATTGGAGTTTCAGGCCGCCGAAGCAGCGCGGTCCCAATCCCTCCCCGCCCGTCTAACCCATCACGCTCTTGGCCCAGAGATGGGGCAGTGTTGTGGCGGTGCAGTTTCACTGTTCAGCGAGGTCTTTGATCAAAAGGCGCTTGAAGCTCTCGACAACACGGTCATAGCGCGATCCGCTTCGGAAGACGAAATGCCTCTGTCCGTGAAACGATTGCTGGCAACTGCACGTGGACAGGGGATTGCCCCCGAACCGCAGCTGATCGACGGCTGGATGGTTGAGCCGGTTCACAAGCCAACCCGAAACCTGTGGATCTGGGGCGCTGGCCATGTGGGCCGAGCACTGGTGGACGTGCTGTCTCCCCTGCCCGACATCGCGATCACCTGGGTCGACACAGGACCCGATCGCTTCCCGGCCTCGGTCCCCGCAGGTGTCGCGACAGTTCCAGCGGCCAAACCGGCCGAGTTGGTGCGCCATGCACCGCCCACTGCCGAGCACCTTGTGCTGACTTATTCACACAATCTGGATTTAGAGCTGTGCAACCGGCTGCTTTCGCATGATTTCCGCTTTGCGGGGCTGATCGGCTCGGCTACGAAATGGGCGCGATTCCGGTCGCGGCTGGCAGCTCTTGGGCATTCGCCTGAACAGATCAGCCGGATCACCTGCCCAATCGGCGATCCCGCTCTGGGCAAACACCCGCAAATGATCGCCGTTGGCGTCGCCGCGCAGCTTCTGCGTCCGGCCCGACAGACTGAGTTGAAGAAGGACCTGAGCGCGTGACCACTCCTCTTTTAAGCCTGCAAGGGCTGACCAAAGCCTATCCCGGCGTCGTGGCCAATGATCAGGTGTCGTTCGACATCGGCGAAGGTGAAGTACATGCGCTTTTGGGCGAAAACGGCGCGGGGAAATCCACGCTGGTCAAGATGATCTATGGGCTGGTGAAGCCGGACAACGGCACCATGATGCTGCGCGGCCAACCCTTCGCACCAGCGGAACCCCGCGCGGCGCGGGCGGATGGGATTGCGATGGTGTTCCAGCACTTCTCACTGTTCGACGCGCTGAACGTGGCCGAGAATATCGCGCTGGGGATGGAGAACCCGCCGCCCATGGGCGATTTGGCCTCGCGCATCCGCGAAGTGTCCGAGACCTATGGCTTACCTTTGGACCCGTACCGAACTGTCGGCGATCTGTCCGCGGGGGAACGTCAGCGCGTCGAGATCATCCGCTGCCTACTGCAAGACCCCAAGCTGCTGATCATGGACGAACCAACCAGCGTGCTGACCCCGCAA
Organism: Ruegeria sp. CL3; assembly: GCF_056536505.1. Classification (NCBI taxonomy): domain Bacteria; kingdom Pseudomonadati; phylum Pseudomonadota; class Alphaproteobacteria; order Rhodobacterales; family Roseobacteraceae; genus Ruegeria; species Ruegeria sp. CL3. Next base: position 389,458 of record NZ_JBQFPT010000002.1, read on the forward strand.
GAGGTCGAAATCCTGTTCGAGACGCTGAACAAATTGCGGTCTGAGGGCACCTCGATCCTCTATATCTCGCATAAACTTGAAGAAATTCGCACGCTGTGTGACCACGCCACGATCCTGCGCCTGGGCAAGAATGTCGGCGAGTGCATTCCGGCCGAGACGTCCGCACGCGATATGGCCGAGATGATGGTGGGATCAACGCTGCAAACGCCCGAACGCTCGGGCCGTGAGTTCGGCGAGGTTGCGTTGGATGTCAGCGGTCTGTCGGTGCCATCGCCGTCGGAATTCGGAACGGCGCTGAAGAACGTCCATATGACGGTCCGCAAGGGTGAGGTTCTCGGCATCGGCGGTGTCGCTGGCAACGGTCAGGATGAGTTGCTGGGCGTGCTGTCCGGTGAGATTCAAACCCCTGCCGATGCGATCAAATTCAATGGTCAGCGGATCGGCAAACTCGGCCCTACCGCCCGCCGGAAACTGGGCGTGCTGACCGCGCCTGAGGAACGTTTGGGTCATGCCGCTGCGCCGGATATGAGCCTGACTGAGAACGCCCTCCTGACCGGGTCGGTGCGCGAAGGTTTGGAGAACAAAGGTTTCCTCAAATGGTCCGAGACCAAAAGTTTCGCTGAAAAGATCATAAGCGCGTTTGACGTCAGAACGCCCGGCCCCGAAAACGCGGCACGGTCGCTTTCAGGCGGGAACCTGCAGAAATTCGTGATTGGTCGGGAAGTCTTGCAGAACCCTGAGGTGCTGGTGGTGAACCAACCGACCTGGGGTGTGGATGCGGCAGCGGCTGCGTCGATCCGGCAGGCCATTCTGGATCTGGCGGCCAAGGGAACGGCGGTGATCTGCATCAGCCAGGATTTGGACGAGTTGATGGAGATTTCGGACAGTTTTGCGGCCCTGAACGAAGGGCGGCTGAGTGCGCCTCGGGAGACAACAGGCCTGACCGTTGACGAGATCGGCCTGATGATGGGCGGCGCCCATGGCATGGAGGTGGCGCATGTGTGATCTGTCGCGTTGCCTTCGGCGAGAGTATTTGGAAAAAGATGAAGACGGGCGGGGAATAAGTACATGATTGTGTTGGAGAAACGGCCGCAACCGTCGAAAGCGTGGTCCTATGCGACCCCCGTGGTGGCAGTGATTGCTACGATGGTCTTTGGCGGCATCCTGTTCGCCATTCTGGGTAAAAACCCGATCGAGGCCATCGGCACCATCTTTTGGGAGCCCCTGTTCGGCGAGTTCGCATTCTACTATCGCCCGCAACTGCTGGTGAAAGGCGCGCCATTGGTGCTGATTGCGATCGGCCTCGCGTTGGGTTTCCGCGCCGGCATCTGGAATATCGGGGCCGAAGGGCAGTACATCATGGGCGCCATCTTCGGGGCCGGGGCCGGATTGGCTTTTTACCCTCTGGACGCCTTTTACATCTTTCCAATCATGGTGATAGCGGGGGCCTTTGGTGGCTGGCTCTGGGCCATGATCCCGGCCTTTCTGAAGGTGCGCTTTGGTACCAACGAAATCCTTGTTTCGCTTATGCTGGTCTACGTGGCCGAGCAGATGTTGGCCTCGGTGTCCCTTGGCTTGCTGAAAAACCCCGAGGGGTTTGGCTTTCCCGGGTCGCGCAACCTGCAATCCTATGACAGCGCGCATAATGCCGAACTGATCGCTGGATCAGGGATGCACTGGGGTGTCGTGACGGCCCTCATCGCGGTGATCTTTTCCTATGTTCTTTTGAACCGGCACATGCTGGGCTTTCACATCCGTTTGACTGGTGAAGCTCCGCGTGCTGCAAAGTTTGCTGGTGTGAATCCTGCCCGTCTGATCCTGTTTTGTCTGGGCCTGTCCGGCGCTCTGGCCGGTCTGGCGGGGATGTTCGAAGTCTCAGGCCCTTCGGGTGTGGTCAGTATCGACTTTAACGTTGGCTACGGCTTCACAGCGATCATTGTAGCCTTTCTAGGCCGACTGCACCCAGTGGGTATCCTGCTGGCCGGTGGCTTGATGGCGCTGACCTATATCGGCGGTGAAATCGCGCAGTCTCAGCTCGGGCTGCCTGCCGCTGCCATTCAGGTGTTCCAGGGGATGCTTTTGTTCTTCCTGCTGGCATTCGATCTTCTGACAAACTACCGCATCCGTGCGGCCCGTAGCGAGGTAGCGTAATGGATCTTGGTGAAATCAATCCCGTCCTTCTGGTCGCCTCGCTCATGGTTGCGGCGACCCCCCTGCTGCTGGCCGCGATCGGAGAGCTGGTCGTCGAAAAAGCAGGCGTTCTGAACCTCGGCGTCGAAGGCATGATGATCGTCGGCGCGATCAGCGGTTTCGCGATCTCGGTGGAAACCGGCTCGCCATGGTTGGGTTTTATCGCGTCAGCTATTGGCGGTGCGGTGCTGTCACTACTGTTCGTGTTGCTGACACAGGTCGCTCTGGCCAATCAGGTGGCCAGTGGCCTTGCGCTGACATTGTTCGGCCTTGGGTTCAGTGCCCTTCTGGGCCAAAGCTATGTGGGGATCAAACCCCCCAGCATGGAGGATATCCATATCCCCCTAATCAGCGATATTCCTGTCATCGGGCCAATCTTTTTCCAGCATGACCCGATCCTCTATGTCGGCATCGCTTTGACTGCGGGTGTTTGGGCGACGCTGAAATACACGCGTGTTGGTCTGATCCTGCGCGCGGTGGGTGATAACCACGATGCAGCGCATGCGTTGGGCTACAAAGTCATCAAGATCCGCATCATGGCGATCCTGTTTGGCGGGGCCTGTGCCGGGCTGGGCGGCGCCTATATCAGCCTGATCCGTGTCCCTCAGTGGACCGAGGGCATGACCGCCGGTGTCGGCTGGATCGCTCTGGCGCTGGTGGTGTTCGCCAGCTGGAAGCCATGGCGTGCCTTGCTGGGTGCCTATTTGTTTGGCGGCATCACCGTGTTGCAGCTTAATTTGCAGGCAGCGGGCGTTGCCATTCCTGTCGAGTATCTGGCAATGTCGCCCTACATCATCACGATCCTTGTGCTTGTGATCCTTTCGGCCGACAAGAGCAGCGCACCTGCCTCGCTGGGCCGGATTTTCCACGCCTCGCACTAGGGGCCAACTGAACCAACTTGGGGAGTAACACATGAAATTCACGACACTTCTGGCAAGCGCCACAATGGCGCTGGGTCTGGCCTCGGGGGCCATGGCAGCCGACGACAAGACCAAGGTCGGCTTCGTCTATGTCGGTCCGGTGGGCGACGGCGGCTGGACCTATGAACACAACAAAGGTCGCCTGGCCGTTGAGGAAGAGTTCGGCGACAAGGTTGAAACCGTCTTTGTCGAATCCGTTCCCGAAGGCCCGGATGCCGAGCGCGTCATGACGCAAATGGCGCTGGAAGGCGCTGACCTGATCTTCACAACCTCGTTCGGCTATATGGACCCGACCATTAACGTGGCGAAGAAATTCCCGAATGTGAAATTCGAACACGCCACAGGCTACAAAACCGCCGACAACGTTGCTGTCTACTCGGCCCGTTTCTATGAAGGTCGTGCCGTTCAGGGCCACATCGCGGGTAAGATGACCAAGTCTAACATCATCGGCTATATCGGGTCCTATCCAATCCCTGAGGTTATCCGTGGCATCAACTCGGCCTATCTGCACGCCAAGAAGGTGAACCCGGATGTCGAGTTCAAGATCGTTTGGGCTTACACTTGGTTCGATCCCGCGAAAGAAGCTGACGCTGCCACTGTTTTGATCGAACAGGGCGCGGACGTGATCCTGCAGCACACCGACTCGACCGCGCCTCAAGCGGCTGCGCAGGAGGCTGGCAATGTCGTGACCTTCGGTCAGGCCTCGGACATGAGCGAGTACGCCCCGTTCCCGCGCGTATCTTCGATCATCGATGACTGGGCGCCCTACTACATCGCACGGACCAAGGCTGTCATGGACGGCACATGGGAAAGCGCCAACACATGGGACGGTATCCGCGAAGGCATGGTCGCAATCGGCGAGATCTCAGACGCGGTTCCCGCAGATGTCAAAGAAGAGGCTCTGGCGCTGAAAGCAGCCATGGCTGCAGGTGAATACCACCCCTTCACCGGCCCGATCAAAAAGCAGGATGGCAGCGACTGGCTGGCCGAAGGTGAGGTCGCAGATGACGGTACGCTGGCCGGTATGAACTTCTACATCGAAGGTCTGGAAGGCGAGATCCCGCAGTAAGCTGCAGGGCGTATCGAAAAACCAAAGGCCCGCATTTTGCGGGCCTTTTTTGTTGGGGCTAAATTGCCCAGATCAAGGTCTGAACCGTCAGTGCCCCGTCAGCACCAAGGTGTTCACCGGCATCAGGATCAGACGTAACCGAAGGCCGGCCGCATGAACCACTCCAATCGTGTCGACCACATGCAGGAACGCCTTGTTCCAAAAGCCGAGGCTTTCATCCTCTAGCTTGTGGTGGTTGTCGGTATAGACATTGGCCAGACAGTTGCTGCCCGGAGGGATGTCATCCGCCATGCCTTTATACAGCGGCTCCATATACACCAGAATCGAACCCGGCACTTTGTTGTGCTGGACGTCCCGCAACTCGTCTGTTGGACGAATCTGACCTGAGGGTATGACGTCCTGCACCTCGACCACAACCATCGGGATCACAGTGAAGGGTTTGGTCATGCAACCCAGCTCTCCAATCATGCCCGGTTTGATGACCTGAGCAGACATCTGGTTGAACGCAGCCTGAAAACGATCATGGCCCGAGTGCGAAGGCACCAGAATGCCAGCCGGGCGCAACAGCGGGCTGACATAGTCACCAACCTGCAGACCGAACTGTTCGATCCGACCGGTAACACCCGCGCTGATCACAGTCTTGTCCAGCTCAGTCAGGGCTGCATCCAGTTGCGCGTTGGCGCTGGACAATTGGGCTGGGATCAGTTCCTCGATCTGCTGTACCACGGCGGCGCGCTGCGACTGGGCGGCGGTGACCTGCGCTTCGCGTTCAGCCACCAGATTCTCCAACCGCTCAATCTCGGCCAGACGCACCGCGCTGGAGCCTTCGTCGCGCAGTGTGGTGTTACGCTCTAGGTCTTCGACAGATTGTGCCAAGGCGGCGCGCGCACCGGCGATCCCGGCATCCGCCTGCGCCAGATCCGTCTCAGCCACTTTCAATGAGGCTTGAACCTGCGCGATCTGTGCATGGGCGGCCTGAACCTGCGCCTGTTGGGTGAAATCCTCGATCCGGAAAATCGGCTGGCCCGCGGTCACCGTATCGTTGTTGCTGACATAGACCTCAGACACCCGCCCGCCCAGTTGCGGCAGGATCGTGACTGTCCGAAAATACGAGGCCGCCGTGCTGGAGGCCGGATGGAAGTAGAACAGCGTGGTGATCACGGACAGCGCCAGAATGGCACAGGTGGTCAGGCCCCAGCGTAGCTCGTACCACATGGTGAAAAGTGTGATCTCATGCCCGATCCGCTTACCTTGGACAAAGCGTCGGAACAGGAAATCCGGCAGCACCGTAATCAGGGCGCAGAGCATCGTTTCGATCATGGCTTACTACTCCGGCGTATTTTTGGTTTGTGGTGCCGGAGGGGCCGGTTCGGCAGGTGCCTGAGGTGCAAGAGACTGACCGAGTGAGCGAATAGCTTCCGCTATGTTTCGCATCGGGGTCGCAAAATCTGGGAATTGGAAACCGGCAACCAGAACGGCTGCGATCCAGAAAATGCCGTTATGTGTAAACAGCGCCAACAGCGCCAAAATGCCCACCAACTGGAACTGAGGGTGATTGTTCTCATGCGCCATTTTCTCGGGCACCGAATGCAGCGTCAAATATCCGACACCAATCAACACAACCAGAACGACAAAAAACACGACCATTGCCGAAAAGAGGTAGTCGCTCCCATCGGCTGCGACGACATATTTTGGGATATGTCCCGTAGCCATAGGATGGAGGTCCGCTGCAGTCACCTTAATCTCCTTCTTTTCTATGATGCGTCTTTGGCCGGGTTGATCGCCAAATTCAAGCCTGCTTATAGTTCCCCGAAATCCAAGCATATTCTTATAACAAGCACCAAGACCCTTATGACATCTGCTTCATCACAATCCATCCCGGTCACCCTGCGATGATCGACTTTCTAATCATCGGCGGCGGCATCGCTGGCCTTAGCGCGGGCGCGCGTTTGTCTGCTCATGGCTCTGTCACTGTTCTCGAGGCTGAGGACGCTCTGGGCTATCACTCATCGGGTCGCTCGGCTGCGATGTTCGAGGAAAACTACGGCCCGCCCTCGGTGGTTGCGCTCAATCAGGCCGGGGTCGATTACCTGCGATCAGCGAACGGAGGCTACCTGACCCCCCGAGGTCTCATGCTGGTTGCACGCCACGATCAGACCGACCTGTTTGCCAGAGACGTCGAAGAACTGAACGTAAGCTCCATTTCGCCGCAGCAAGCCATCGACAAAGTCCCGATCCTGAACCCGGACGTTCTGTCCCACGCCGCCATCAGCGTGGACGCCTTCGACATCGATACCGACCGCCTGATGCAGGACTTCGCGCGCGTGATCCGGGGTAATGGCGGTTCAGTCCTGACCCGCCAGGCCGTCACCGATATCCGCAAAACCGGCCATTGGGTCGTTCAGGCAGGCGACGTGTTCGAGGCCCGAAACTTGGTCAATGCAGCTGGCGCTTGGGTGGATGAGGTCGCCGCGATGGCTGGCCTGCCGCCTATTGGCATCGTGCCGAAGCGCCGCTCCATGGCCCGTATTCCCGCACCCGGAGGGCATGACGTATCCAACTGGCCCATGCTGATGGGGCCGGGGGAAGGTTGGTATGCCAAGCCTGATGCGGGGAAATATCTGGTTTCACCCTCCGAAGCCGAACCGACAACGCCTCATGACGCCTATGCCGACGATATGGTTCTTGCAGAAGGTCTGGCGCGGTATGAGGCTATGGTGACAACCCCCGTCACGCGGCTCGAGGCGAACTGGGCCGGGCTGCGTAGTTTTGTGGCGGATGGGACGTTGGTGCTGGGGCCAGATCCACAGGACCGCTCGTTCATCTGGTGCGCGGGTCAAGGTGGGTACGGGTTCCAGACATCGCCAGCTGCATCGTCCCATCTGGCCAGCCTTGTGACGGCGACGCCGTCTGAACTACCTAAAGAAATCGTCAATCAGTTGCATGTGGAAAGGTTGCGATCATGACCAAACGCGTTCTGCCTTCGAATGCCAGCGTCGCGACGCAAGGCGATGGGGCCCGTATGATCGCCCCAGCCGCCAGCCGCAACTCGGACGCGCTATGCGCCTTGCTGACAAAGATGGCACCTGCCTCGGGTCGCGCACTGGAAATAGCTAGCGGCACTGGGCAACATGTTGCCGCCTTTGCACAGACACTGCCCAACTTGGTATGGCAACCCACAGAAATCGACCCTGAACGCCGCGCCAGCATCGACGCCTATGCGAAGGGCGTCTCCAACATCCGTCCCGCCACCGATCTGGATGCGACCTCCGCAGGCTGGCATGAGGCATTCCAAGAGCAGGACCTGATCGTTCTGATCAACCTGCTACACCTGATCTCATGGCCCGAAACTGACACGTTTCTCAGCGAGGCCTCACAGGCTCTGAGTCCGGCAGGTCGCCTCATCATCTACGGCCCCTTCATGCGACACGGCGCTTTGACCAGCCCAGGGGATGAAAAGTTCCACGAAGCCCTGGTCTCACAGAATCCAGAGATCGGGTACAAGAACGACAAAGAGATCAAAGAGCGTTTGCAGTATTACGGCTTGCAGCTGGTCCAACTGGTGGAAATGCCTGCCAATAATCTCGCATTTGTTGCTCAAAGGCCGAAAACCTGATCAGTTGTTGGGCCGATCAAAGCCTGCTGGCGCAGGCTTGCCTCCGGCGGAGTGTTTTTGAACAGAAGAAGTAACGGACCGTCAACTCTGATATGCGACTGTCGATTTGCGGTACAGGCGGAGGCGCCGATGACCGCAACAGGAGAAGGCCCCCCTTGCCAAAAGCAGGGGGGCTGGATTTTTCACCAGCCCCCGCCTCTTCTGTTTGAAAATACCTCCTCCGGAGGCATGTGTCGCCGCAGGCGGCGCATTCACTAGCGCCGCCGCAGTTATTCAAGATGTCAGCCGTCCTTGCGGATGGTTTCGTTCTTCGGGTCGTAGGGGCTGTCGCATGTGACAACGGCATCCCACAGCTTGTCCTGAATCTTGACCTTCAGATTGGTGCCTTCAACCGCGAGATCAGGCGTCACATAGCCCATGCCGATGGATTTCTCGAACGCCACTGAGTAACCGCCCGAGGTCAGACGACCCACGCGTGCGCCTTCCGTTGTGTACAGCGCCTCGCGGCCCCACGGGTCGGCATCGTCTGGTCCGTCGATTAAAAGGGTGCAGCACTTGAAGCGCACACCAGTCTCTTCCAGCTTGGCCTTGCCGTGGAAGTCTTTCGACAGGTCGACAAAACGCGGCAGGTCGGCTTCCAGCGGGGTCGCGTCGCGGCCCAATTCGGTGCCGAAGGCGCGATAGGATTTCTCCTGACGCAACCAGTTCTGGGCGCGCGCGCCGACCAGCTTCATACCGTGCTTCTCACCCGCCTTTTCCAGCAGGTCGAACAGGTAGTTCTGCATTTCGATCGGGTGGTGCAGTTCCCAGCCCAGCTCACCCGTATAAGCCACACGGATCGCGTTGACCGGGCACATGCCCAGTTCGATCTGACGGGCCGACAGCCAGGGGAAGCGCTTGTTGGACAGCGCGGTTTCCGGATCAGCGTCTTTGATGACCTCTTTCAGAACGTCGCGCGACTTGGGTCCGGCGATGGCAAAGACGCCCCACTGAGTGGTCACGTCTTGGATCTCGATGTAGCCGAACTCCTCCATCTTGTCCTCGGCTGCTTTACGCAGATAGTCGGCGTCGTACTCGGTCCAGGCACCGGCAGAGACGATGTAGTAGTTGTTCTCGCCTTTGCGGACGATGGTGTATTCGGTGCGGGTGGTGCCGTGCGACGTCAGCGCGTAGGTCAGGTTGATACGACCGACCTTGGGCAGCTTGTTGCAGGTGAACCAATCCAGGAACCGGGTCGCACCGGAGCCTTTGACGATATGTTTTGTGAAGGCCGATGCGTCAATCAGGCCCACGCCTTCGCGGACCGCTTTGGCTTCTTCGACTGCATACTGCCACCAGCCACCACGGCGGAACGAGCGGCTTTCCTTGTCGAAATTATCCGGCGCATCGACAGGGCCAAAATAGTTCGGACGTTCCCAACCGTTCACCCAACCGAACTGAGCGCCACGCGCTTTCTGACGGTCATAGGCCGGAACGGTACGCAGAGGACGGCAGGCTTCACGCTCTTCATCCGGGTGGTGCAGGATGTAGACGTGCTCGTAGCACTCTTCGTTCTTACGCGCCGCGAATTCGGTAGTCATCCAGTTGCTGCTATAACGCTTGGGGTCCAGCGATGCCATGTCGATCTCGGCTTCGCCATCGACCATCATCTGCGCCAGATAGTAGCCGGTGCCGCCCGCAGCGGTGATCCCGAAGCTGAAGCCCTCGGCCAGCCACATATTGCGCAGCCCCGGTGCGGGGCCGACCAGCGGGTTGCCGTCGGGGGTGTAGCAGATCGGGCCGTTGAAATCGTCTTTCAGGCCAGATTCGGCGCAGGAGGGCACGCGCTCAGCCATCGCCATGTACTGGTCTGCGATCCGGTCGATATCCAGCGGGAACAGGTCAGCGCGGAAGCTGTCAGGTACGCCATGTTCGAAACGTGCAGGCGCACCGTGTTCATAGATACCCAGAATCCAGCCACCGCGTTCTTCACGCGCATAAGACTCGTTGTCGGCGTCACGCACAACAGGGTGCTCGGGGTTACCGGCTTCACGCCAATTGACCAACTCAGGGTCTTTGTCCATGACAATGAACGTGTGCTCGACCGGGATCGCGGGCATCTTGATGCCCAGCATCTTGGCGGTGCGCTGCGCGTGGTTGCCCGATGCGGTCACGACATGCTCGGCGGTGATCACCACCTGCTCATCGGAGGGAACAAGGTTGCCGCCCTGCTCGATCATCTTGGTGCAGGTGACTTCCCAATGAGTGCCGTTCCAGTGGAAGGCATCCGCCTGCATCTTGCGAACGATGTCGACCCCGCGCTGACGGGCACCTTTGGCCATCGCTTGGGTCACGTCAGCAGGGTTAATATAGCCATCTTCGGTGTGATAGATCGCACCCTTCAGGTCGCCGGTTTCGATCAGCGGCCAGCGTTCCTTGATCTGCTCGGGTGTCAGCCATTCGTAAGCGACGTCACAGGTCTCAGCTGTAGACGCATAGAGCATGTATTCGTCCATACGCTCTTGCGTCTGCGCCATGCGCAGGTTGCCAACCACGGCGAAACCCGCGTTCAGACCGGTCTCTTCTTCAAGCTGCTTGTAGAAATCGACCGAATATTTGTGGATGTGGGTCGTCGCGTAAGACATGTTGAACAGCGGCAGCAGGCCCGCCGCGTGCCAGGTTGAGCCCGAGGTCAGCTCGTCCCGCTCGATCAACATCACATCATCCCAGCCCGCTTTGGCCAGGTGATAGGCAATCGAGGTTCCGACGGCGCCGCCGCCAACGACCAGTGCTTTGACTTGGGTTTTCATAACCGGGTGTCTCCCCTTGGAATCTGTTGCCACCATATGGCTTGATTCCGAAATCAATCGCGGAAGCCATCCGACCAGTGATATAAGAAAAACGACCCGCACGGGAGATGCAGGTCGTTAAATGGCGACTTACGATCCAGCCATCAGCCTTCGGAGCGACACCGTTTGGTGTTTCCAACGGTCTTGCACACCAGTTTGCCAGGCGGCTCGGCGGTTTCGGATTCCTGAACTTCCGACGTGCTGTCAACGCTTGCGGGTTCATCCTCGGGCCCGCCAGTGAAGGCTGCGATATAGTCGCTTGCGCTGAGCCCGTCACCCGAGGCTTTGGCTTTCTGGTAGTAGTCCAGCCCCGCGACCGCCAGCCCGGCCACCGCGACAAAGCCAGCCAGATATTTTGCACTCATGTCGATCACCTGTTCGTCTTTCGCCGCAAGAAACCACATCACCTAGACGATTTGTGGGCACAAAGCAGACAAGATCGCGGAAACTGCTAGGTGTGATCGGCCAGTATCTTTCCCGGATTCATGATGTTGTCGGGGTCCAGCGCCGCCTTGATCGCGGCCATGTAGTGTGTTGCCTGCCCTAGTTCTTTCTCAAGATACGGGCGTTTGCCCTGCCCGATGCCATGCTCGCCCGTGCAGGTGCCCTCCATCGAGATGGCCAGATCGTTGAGCCAACCGACAAACTCATCGGCCCGGCGGACTTCCTCGGCGTCGTCCATGTCGATCAGGGGCAGCGTGTGAAAGTTCCCATCGCCGACATGCCCAACGATAGGCGCAAGTAGGTCAAGCTCGGCAGCTTTGTCCTGAGCGGCCCCTACGGCCTCGGCCAGACGGGATATTGGTACGCAGACATCGGTCGAGATCCCCTTGGCGCCCGGTCGCAACTGAAGGCTGGCCCAGTACATGTCGTGACGCGCCTGCCAAAGCTTGTTGCGTTCTTCGGTGGTTGAGGTTGCCGCGAAGTCCGTGCCGCCAAACTCTTCTGCAATCTGGCCGAAAATCTCGGCCTGTTCTGCTGCGCTGGCGTCCGAGCCGTGGAACTCTAAAAGCAGCAGAGGCGTTTCGGGCAGGGTCAAGCCGGAATAGGCGTTGGCGGCTTTGACGGAGAGTTCATCCAGCAATTCGATCCGCGCGACAGGTACGCCGTATTGGATCGTCATCATCACCGCCCGGCAGGCGGCATCGACGGTTGGGAAAGAGCAGCGGGCCGAACTAATCGCCTCGGGGATACCATGCAGGCGCAGGGTCAATTCGGTGATGATGCCCAGCGTGCCTTCGGCCCCGATCAAAAGCCGCGCCAAATCGTACCCCGCCGAGGATTTCTTGGCTCGATTGCCGGTTCGGATGATCTGCCCATCCGGCATCACCGCCTCAAGGCTCAATACGTTGTCCCGCATGGTGCCATAGCGCACCGCATTTGTTCCGGACGCGCGGGTCGCAGCCATCCCGCCGAGTGAGGCATTGGCACCGGGATCAATCGGAAAGAACAGTCCCTGATCGCGCAGATGGGTGTTCAGATCTTCACGCGTGACGCCGGGTTGCACGACGCAATCCAGATCCTCGGCGTGTACCGCCAGCACCATGTTCATCTGGGTCAGATCGACCGACACCCCACCGGCAGGCGCGTTCACGTGCCCTTCAAGCGAAGTACCCGTGCCAAACGCGATTACCGGCACCTTATGCGCGGCACAGGTTTTGACGATCTCGGAGACTTCCTGAGTGGTATGGGGAAACACCACCGCGTCGGGGCTTTGATTGGTGATCCAGGTCGTGGTGTGGCCATGCTGTTCGCGGATGGCCGCACCAGTTTGCAGACGATCCCCAAACTGTTGCTTCAAGATGCCGAGCGCCGTTCCAATTCCTGCCTCATTTCTCGGCAAAGCCGTCGCCTGCACCATGCTACCCCTTTTCTGCCCGCCAAATGCACGGGCCTTTCCCAATGTGTCGAAAAGGCCCGCCCGAACCGGGCAAGACCCAGGTCTTATTCGCCGAGCGCGATCCCTTCACGCCTATGGTCTGCCCCACCGCTGAGAGTTTCGCCGATCTCAATCGCATGCAGACCCGAGGTCAGATCGCGTGGGTTTACCTCGAACCCGATTTCGATCAGCGCATCTGCGTAGCCTTCGGCCGCAGTGTCCACCTCTACATCATAGGTTCCGAACCGGTTGACCAGATGCGGCAGCGAGATCGCCTGCTGCACATCCATATCCCAATCCGCCCAGGCGATGATCGACTTGGCAACATAGCCAATTATGCGGCTGCCTCCAGGAGAACCGATGGCCAGAACCGGCGCGCCGTCCTGCATGACGATGGTCGGGCTCATGGACGAACGCGGGCGCTTGCCGGGTTCCAGACGGTTCGCGATGGGCACTCCGTCGCGATGGGTGCGGAACGAAAAATCCGTCAGTTCGTTGTTCAGCAAAAACCCGTTCGTCATCAGGCGCGAGCCAAAGCCGTTTTCAATCGTCGTCGTCATCGACAAGACATTGCCGTAACTGTCGACGATCGAGATATGCGAGGTCGAAGGCAGCTCCAATGACTCGTCATCAGCCCAGTTCATCGCATGATCGAACTCGGGATTGCCCGGAGCGACCTCGGTCAGCGCGCCCTCGGCATTCAAAAGCTCCGCGCGCTGCGCCAGATAGTCCGGGTCGACCAGCCCGGTGGTTGGCATCGGTACAAAGTCACTGTCAGCCATGTAGCGCCCCCGATCCGCAAAAGCGAGGCGCGAGGCTTCGCCGATCAGGCGCCATGCCTCCATGCTATCTGGGCCCATTTCGGCCAGATCATAGCTGTTCAGCATACCCAGAATCTGCCCAACGGTCAGCGCCCCGGACGACGGCGGCCCCATCCCGCAGACCTCATAGGCGCGGTAGGCCGCGCAGACCGGATCGCGTTCAATGACCTGATAAAGGGCCAGATCGGTTCCCGACAATACGCCGGGGTTGCCCGGCGCGGTGCGGACGGTCCGAACGATATCTGACGCGATTTGCCCGCCGTAGAACCCGGCGGCACCGTCCTCGGCCAGAGCGCGCAGTGTATCCGCATAGGCCGGGTTCATCAGGCGTTGGCCCTGCTGCAGTGGCTCGCCTTCGGGCAGGAAATACTCAGCCGTTGCAGGGAAGCGCGAGAGGCGCTCGGCGTCATTGGCGACCAGACTGGCCAGACGAGGCGAGACAAGGAACCCATCATCTGCAAGACGGATACCATCGGTGAACAGCCCGGGCCAAGGCGAGCGGCCCCAGCGGCGGTGCGCCTCTTCCAGCACGGCAGGCGTTCCGGGCGTGCCAACAGACAACCCTCCGACAACGGCATCAAAGAATTGCAAGGGCTCGCCGTTTTCATCCTGAAACAGGGTCGGCGTCGCATCCAACGGGGCCGTCTCACGCCCGTCCAGTGTAGTAAGCTGTCCCGTGGCGGCATCGTACCAGACCAGAAACGCCCCGCCCCCAAGGCCCGAGGATTGCGGCTCGACCAATCCCAGAACAACCTGCACCGCGACCATGGCATCCGCTGCCGATCCACCGGCGCGCAGGATTTTTGCCCCGGCCTCAACTGCCAAGGGGTTGGCCGCAGCGACCATCCAATTCTTGGACTGTACGGGCACGCCGCTTGTTTTGGCCTCTAGCGCCGCGATCAACTCGTCGGTCAGAGCTTGAACTTGACCTTCGCTTGCGCCTTCGGGGGCCACGGAGTCCGCTGTTTCCTGGGCAAAACCCGGAGCGGCAAAGGCTATGGCAGACAGAAGTAATCCTGAAATCCGATTGATACGCATAATGTGCTCCTAGAAAAGGTTACAGCATGGATGGGACCACCTGATCCGGAGGTCTGTGCCCATCCTCGAAGGTCTTGATATTGATAATAACTTTCTCACCCATCTCGATCCGCCCCTCCAGTGTGGCCGATCCCATATGGGGTAGCAGCACCACATTGGGCAGCTTGCGAAGGCGTGGGTTCACCTGCGTGCCGTGTTCATACACATCCAACCCGGCGCCCGCGATATCGCCGGACCGGATCAGCCGCGTCAGTGCGTTTTCGTCGATCACCTCACCACGCGACGTGTTGACGACCACAGCCGAGGGCTTCAGCAGCTTCAATCGCCGCGCGTTAAGCAGGTGGAAAGTCGACGGGGTCGAGGGGCAGTGGACCGATATGACGTCCATCCGCGCCACCATCTGATCGAGGCTTTCCCAGTATGTCGCCTCCAGATCCTGTTCAATCTCGGGGCGCAACCTGCGGCGGTTGTTGTAATGTACCTGCATCCCGAAAGCACTGGCACGGCGCGCAACAGCCTGACCGATCCGGCCCATACCCAGAATACCTAGACGTCGCCCTCCGATCCGTCCACCAAGCAAAGCGGTCGGAGCCCAACCGGACCAATCGCCCTGCTGCATCAGCGCAACACCTTCAGGGAAACGACGAGTCACCGCCAGGATCAGCGCCATGGTCATGTCGGCCGTGTCGTCTGTCAGAACACCCGGAGTGTTCGAGACCAGAATGCCACGCTGACGCGCGGTTGAGACGTCGATATTGTCGACCCCTGCCCCGTAATTGGCAATCAAGCGCAGTTTTTCACCGGCTTGCCCCAGCAAACCACCGTCGATTGTGTCGGTCACCGTCGGCACCAGCACGTCGGCCTCTTGCACCGCGGCGACCAGTTCCTCACGGGTCATGGGGGTGTCATCGTCGCGCAGGCGAACATCAAACAGCTCACTCAGTCGCGTTTCCACTGCTTCAGGCAACCGTCGCGTAACAACAACACTCAGACGTTCTCTTGGCACTTCCGCCCTCCCACTGCTTTGCAAACGCGCTTGCGTCATGGCATCGTGGCGCAGGATAAGGCGGGGCACAAGAACCCCAAAGGCATTGAGTCGACCTTTTTTCGAAAGCAGATCAACAGGCACAAGAGCAGGCAGTCAGTGAGTGGTCTTATACCGGTGAAACGCCTTTGTTTGGCGATCCTATCCGCGTATCTTGTTGCGTTCGGCTCCGCGCCGGTCGCGGCCCAAGACGCGCGCGGCCCGGTCACCAATCTGCCCCTTCCGCGCTATGTTTCGATGAAGGCTGCCGAAGGCAATGTGCGCCGCGGTCCGTCCCTGACCCATCGAATCGATTGGGTCTTCAAGCGGCGCGGGATGCCGCTTCAGATCACCGCGGAATACGGCAACTGGCGCAAGGTACAGGATCGCGACGGGGCCGGAGGCTGGGTTCACTACGCCCTGCTGTCCGGCGTGCGCACAGTGCTGATCGAATCCGAGATGCTGCCCGTTTACGCCCAACCCGACACGAACTCGACCGTCAACGCGCATTTCGAAACCGGGGTGGTAGCTCGTCTTGGCGCGTGTTCGCTGGATTGGTGTCGCATTTCGGCGGGGGGCTACAAGGGGTGGACGCTGAAAGCCAACCTCTGGGGCGTCGATCCGTCGGAAGTCCGGGAATAGCCTCTTTCTCTAATCCCGTACCCTAGTCGGATTGCAAAGCCGCTATTTCGTCAAGCGCGCTGATGATGTCTTCGGCATGATCCGGATCGGCAAACAAAGTCCGAAACAGCGCCGCCAGAGGGTAGCCGGGCCAGGCTTCGTCCAACAACAGAATTGTGGCCCGCGCGCGCTCATCGTCTCCGAGCCTTTGATAGCTTGCCGCCAGATAACCGATCGAGATCGCGCTGACCGGATCACCCAGCCTGACCGCCTCGTTGAACTGGTCTACCGACGCCTGGTAATCCCCCAAGTGATAGCTGGAGGAGGCCAACACGCTGCGATAGGGAAATCTACCGTTTGTCGTATTGGCGCCCCGCGCCCGATTGGCGGACGCTATAGCGCGCTGGAAATCCCCACCAAACAGCGCGAACAGGGCATCAAAATTCGTGACGTGGATATCATCAGGGGCAAGCCGTGTTGCGCGCGTGGACTGTGCAAGTGCTGCCTCATGCTCGCGCGAGCAAAATGAAGCCAGGGCAAGGGCGGAATGGCTCCAACCTTCGTCTGGCGCCAGTTCTAGTGCCCGCTGCGCGCGAGTTTTAGCAAGGGCCAAAAGCGCCTGTTTTTCGGCTCCGGGCGGGGTTGTTAAGGCAAGGATGCTGATCGCCTGCGCCGAACCGGCGTAGCCGCCAAAATACGTCTCATCAAGCGCCATGGCGCGTTCGAACATGCCGCGCACGGCTTGCAGCCTATCGCGGTCCAGAACCGGGAACATCAGCAGGCGCGCCTCAGTCGCCAGATTAACGGCTTGTAGCTTGGTCGGGTTTGTCGAGAACAGCGCCTCTCTGATGGCTTGTTCCTGATTGGCATTTGCTGAGACGGCGACCGGGCTGGGCGGTGACTGGGGCGATCGGGAGAAGAGCATCAAGCCGCCTGCGATAGCCAACGCGGCCAAAACCGCCACTGTGACCCAGACCATCTTGGAGGGACGCGCTCGGTCCGAGGGTATATCGATGTCCAAAACCTCAAACCGGGGGACATAACCACCCGGATCTACATGGATGCGCAGCCTCTGATCCTTGCCGGAGTTCGAATAGAAGCTCGCCAATCGCCGACGCATGCGCCCTGCATCGACCCGCACGACGGCCATGGGGTCACCCCCAGAATCCAGCGCCCTTCCATAAACATCCTCGGCGATCGACTTGGCGCGGATATCCTCGGACCGGCCTGCCAGAAGCTTGTCGACAACGTAACTAAGGAAAGACTGCAGTCGCTCGGCCCCATCGAATTCCGGGCTGTCCAGGACCGCCTTCAGTGCCCGCTGAATGTCTTCATCCGAGAGCGTTCTTTGATCCGGATCTGACTTTACACTGGCGTCTGACATCGCTTTCGTTAACCGCTGGCTGGTTTCAAGCCTTTGAAAAATAACATGTTACCCCGTAACATACGTTAAGATACCTGAATGTGTAAATGAATTTCAGACAGAATGATTAACAAAGGAGGGGAACGGACCTCATCGCAGGGGCGCAACTGGGTTCAGACACCGTGAGGCTTATGATGGCTTGCTTGTCGATACACTTTCCTGATCAGGCGAATGACATCCGGCGCCTGCGAAGCTCAGACACGGTCTTTGCGCAAATCTGCGCTGACTTTGAAAGCCTGGCTGCTCTTCTTCCCTGCGATGCAAGTGACCCAAGAAATTCTGATCTTATCGACAGCCTCCGAGGGCTTGAGGACGAAATCAAAACTTACCTTTCGTCCCATTCGACCCCACCCGAGGGCTAATCAAGACGCAAAAAGGCGATTCAAATGTTGGCCAATCTTCTCTTCTACGTCGGGCTCCTCGTGTCGTTGACCATCGGGTTCATGTATTTCCGTGATCTCGGTGACGTCAGCCAGATGGTGCTGAGGGTCAAGCGCAATAACATGATCCGCTTTATCCGGAATGAGAACACCTATCTTGCCGCGGGATTCACCGGGCTTGCGCTGATGCTTGTCGGGCATTTTCTGGGCGGCGGTCCCGGCTGGCTGTTCTTCCTCGGTGCGCCAGCGATAACACTGGTGATTATTTTCCTGTTCGTGTTCCCATGGGTTTGGGTCCATATCGGCCTACGCAACCAGCAAAACACCGCCCGCTACTACCCAATTTCTGAGGCGCAGCGATACATCAACCCATCCGCCAGCGTTCTCGTGATCGAAAACAATGGCCACGCGCGGGCGCATTCCGACGCCCAGCTGATGCGCCCTCATCTGGCCGGCAACGATGAGGGGTTGGGTGGCGACGATATCGTCATGACCTATTGCGCCATGGCCAATCTGGGTCAGGCCTACAAACCCGAAATCCACGGCAAACGTCTGGATCTTGAGGTGATGGCCCAGCACGGCAACAACCTGATCCTACGCGACAACACTACCGGAGAGCCAATCCAGCAGATCTATGGCCGCTTCGACAGCGACGCCTCGAGAACAGCGGCAATGCAGCCATGGCCCACCTTTCGGATGAGCTTTCGGGGATTTCAAAAGGCCTACCCAGATGGTGAGGTCTTTCTGAACAAGCCCTCCTCGAACCCGCTTCTCAGGTTGTTCGACACCTTTACTGAAACCGTTTTCTCCTCGGGCATCGCCAAGCAGCACCAAGAAGAAGCGCCCGTCATGGACAACATGAGCCACAGCGACAACCGTCTGCCCAACAAAACCTATGTCTGGGGCATCACGATCGGTGACGACGCAGTTTGCTGGACCGATGATTTCCTGGCCGAAAATAAAGGGCTGATCAACGCCACGGTTGGCGGGCGTGACGTCGTGGTGTCCTACGACCCAATCTATGAAAGCGTTGGCGTCTGGTACAATGACAGCGGCGCGCCGATCACCCATGTCGATTTTTTCGGAAACGCGGATTCCGGCCAATTGACCCGTGTTGAGACCCTTCGATCGGGCATGTTCTGGCATGTCTGGGTCGAGTTCTTCCCCGGCACGGACATCAACCGCTCCGGCCCGCCCCACATCACACCTGACCCCCGCCAGACCCCCGCCCAAAGCGAATGAGGATTGTTGAAATGAAAACCCTATCCAGCCTGTCGGTGCTGTTCTGTCTATCGGCCACGATCTCAACCGCTCAGGATGCGCCGATCATCCATGATGCCGAGTACTACATCCTCGAAGCGCAGAATGCCGAACAATGGGCTGCGGACAATGCCGAGGTTGATCAGTTGCTCGAAGAGTTCCGAAACTCGAACGACGGCAAGCCACCCAACATCATCAATATCCTGATTGACGATATCGGCTTTGGCGATCTTGGTATCCCTGAACTGAACGCGGTGCGCGGGTATTCCACGCCCCATATTAACGCTTTCTCAGACGAAGCGATGCGCATGGTGCGCATGTATACCGAACCCTCCTGCACGCCCACACGGGTTGCGATGATGACCGGGCGGCTTCCGGTTCGGATGGGCATGGGCGACACCACCGTGGATATCGCCGGGTTCGGCCTGCCCGCCGACGAAGTCACGCTGGCCGAGATCCTGTCAGATGCGGGCTATGCGACTGTGCATGTGGGTAAGTGGCACATGGGCGACATCCCCGAGGCCTGGCCCCATAACCAAGGCTTCGATTGGGCGGGGTTCCCGGTTCACCAGCAGGGCCAACTGACAATCTATAACGATGATGCGATCAAGGAACAAGTCTCGGTCGGGATAGCGGATTTCGATGACCGTTTCGTACTCGACGACTTCTTTCGCCCCGACCCCGCCGCTATGGTCACCGGTCTTGAAGCTGAACGCGGTGGTCTTGCGCGCGAAGTTGACATGACCGCGGGCGAGCGCTGGACCGCCGAAAAATATGACGAAATGAACCAGCGCTATCAGGATCAGACGCTTGAAAAAATGCGCGAGCTGGCTGGCGGGGACGCGCCTTTCTTCCTGCAATATTGGCCACTCATTCCGCTGGATAACACGCGCGCAGGTCGTTCGGGGCCGCAATCGCCGAACGGAGGGCTCTATGTCGACAAGATGCAGCAGCTCGACAGCTGGCTGGGCGATATCTTCAACGAGATGGAGGCGCTTGGCCTGGCCGACAACACCATTGTCATCGTGATGGGCGACAACGGCCATTTCACCAAGTATTCGCCGCAATCAGGTTTCACCCCGATGGTTTTCGCCGGTGGCAAGGGTGATGTGTCCGAGGGCGGCATTCGGGTCGACAGCTTCATCCGCTGGCCCGGTATGATCGAGGCCGACGGCATCGTCGGAGATATCGTCCACGTCTCGGATCTCTATACCACGCTCGCGCGGTTCGCCGGGGCCGAGAGCGGTATTCCTCGGGATCGGTTGGTGGACGGGGTCGACCAATCCTCGCTGCTGCTGTTGGGCGAGACAAAAGGACGGCGCGATCATCTGATCGTCTATTCCGTCCACACACCCCGCGCGGTCATCAAGGATCAACTAAAGCTGCGCATTCCCGGAGCCGGAGAGAGCGCGATTCTAGCCGATTTCTTCGATGTTTACCGCGATACCCACGAAAAATACCCGGTGTCGACCGAGGTTGGAGCTTGGGGCGGGCAAGAGTTTGTCCGCATTCTGGGGCGTCATCTAAAACGCAAGGAAAAGTATCCAGACATCGAACCAGCCCGTGGTGTTCCCTATGAAGGCATCGAAAACCTGCGACCTGAAACCGAAGCCGCTGTCGAGGCATTCCTGCTCAAACAGTCTTCTGTTGGCAGATGATCGTATATCCGGACACTGACGCCTTGAAGCAAGGTCGTCGCGAAATTTGAAAGTAAGGAGATTCACCTATGGCAATCAGATCCACTGCCGCGATAGCGGGCGCCACGGCCCTGTCCTGTCTATTGTCGAGCGCAGCATACGCTCAGTCCCTGCCTGCACCGGGTCAGACCGAAGAGGGCTGGCGACACACTCTTGGCTTCTACTTGTTCACCCCGCTGCGTACGCATGGAACGTCAACTGTCTCGGGCGTTTCAGCCGATATTGACCTCGATCTTGGCGACGTGCTGGATGTTCTCGATTTCGCAGCGGCCGGGCGGTATGAGGCCTGGAACGGGGATTTTGGGATCATCGTTGATGCCAATTATGTAGGTATCGGAGAGGACACCACCCTCTCCGGCCCTGCTGCCACTGCGGTGGATGTAGATGTGCGCCAGAAATGGTTTGCGGTCATGGGTGCTTACCGCGTGGCGGATGGAACCTATGGTGCCAACAACCAGCGCTACACCGTCGATCTGCAGGGCGGCATTCGCTACAACTCGATCCGGCAGGAAATCAGGTTCACAACCCCGGGTCCAACCAATCCACCGACCCAAGGCGGTGATGAAGGCTGGATTGAGCCCGTCGTGGGTGCCCGGGGCATGTGGCGTCTCAACGATCGGTGGACCACGATCGCATCGCTGGAGCTTGGCGGGTTCGGGGCCGGAGGCAACGATCTGCAGGTCGGCGCAAATATCGGCTTTGACTATCAGCCGTGGGATCGCACAGCGATCACCTTTGGCTACCGTTATTTCAGCGTCGACTACAGTGATTCAACGTCAACCGGCCCCTTCGCCTATGATGTCACGCAGCAAGGGCCCTATTTGGGGCTAAAGGTCTTTTTCAACTAGACTCGACCGCCTTGCCGTTACTCGTGTTCTCCGGGCTCGATCACTCTATGCTCAGAACCAGTTTGCCGGTGGTTTCACCGGCTTCCAAACGACGGTGCGCCTCGGCGGCTTGGGCAATGGGTAGGATGCTCACCTGTGGGCGCAGAACACCCGCTTGCAACAATTCAAACACCGTGGCCATATCTGCGCTGAACTGATCGGGGCGGTTAACGAAATAGGTGTATATGTCGCTAAGCCGGACCGAGACCGACTTCTGAAAGTGCTTCGCCAAGTCCTCCGCGAAACTACCTACAGGCGGACCGGCAAGGAACCCGAACAGAACTGCCGTGCCCAAAGGTGCCAGAGCGTCGAGGTCTGACTTGAGGGTTTCACCCGAGATCGGGTTGAGCGTCAGATCCACGCCGCGCCTTTCGGTGAGGTCCAGCACCCGCTCGGTGACATCCTCGGTGCGATAGTCGATGACCTGATCGGCACCTTGATCCTTCGCATACCCAACCTTGTCGGTGCTGGTCGAAGCGATCACCGTCATTCCCAGATGCTTGGCAATGTGTAGCGCCATGGTGCCAACACCCCCGGCCGCAGCGTGAACCAGTACAGATTTGCCAGCTGCCGCGCCGCCCAGATTGACCAGCATGTGGTAGGCGGTCATCCCATTGACGGGGATTGCGGCTGCGGTTTCCAACTCGACAGTATCGGCCAACCGGGAGACATAGGGCGCAGCGATCACCGACTGGGTGCCGTATCCACCGGCACCAATCTGCCCCATCCACGCTACGCGGTCCCCGACAGAGAACCCTTCGACCCCCTCGCCCAGCGCCTCAACCACTCCGGCTCCCTCGACCCCGGGTACATGAGGTAGCTCGGGCATCATCCCCTCGGGCATTTCACCGCGACGGATGATCGTGTCGATGAAGTTGACTGCCGCGGCTTTGTTGCGGATCAGGATTTCCCCGGAATCGGGAGTCGGGGTCACACGGTTTGTTTCGCGCAAAACATCTGGTTTGCCGGTCTGGGTGACTTCAATGGCGAAAGGCATGAGCTGTCTCCTTCTGTTGCGCAGAAGGTAGAGGCCACGCCTGCGGATAATAATAGTTGATATCAGGAGAAATAATCCCAAAAATAGAATAATGATCTACAACGACCTTGCCCTGTTTACCGTCGTCGCAAACCATCTCAGCTTTTCGAAAGCTGCGGAGCGTCTGGGGATCCCGCTCAGCCGTGTCAGCCGAAGGATTGCAGAGTTGGAGGAACATCTGGGCACCAAACTGTTTGAACGAACAACGCGGCAAGTGCGTCTGACGGAAGAAGGCCGCCGCCTTCTGGATCGATGTCAGGACCCGATCGAGGCTCTGCAAGGTATCGCAGGTTTTACCGACGACACGAGACGCCAGAGCATCCGCGTCACGGCACCTCCGCTGGCCGCGCGCACGACCATTGGACCTCGGTTGTTGGATTTTGCGACACAAAATCCGGATGTGGCGTTTGAGATGACCACAAGCAATGTCATGTTAGACTTCTTTCGCGACAATATCGATCTGGCCTTCCGTCTCGGCCCCTTGACGGATTCCAGCCTTGTCGCGAAACGGCTTTGGTCAGTTCCCTACTGCTTTTGCGCAGGACAGGGCTTCATTCGAGAACGTGGGTTGGACGGGTCGATTTCCAGACCAGACTTACTTGCTCTGCCCGCCCTGAATGCTGGTCAACCCTGGGTTCTAGAGGGCGGGGAAACACTGCAGCCGAAGTACATCGCGCACAGTTTAACCGACCTTGATGTCATTGCTCAGGCGGCCCGTCGTAACCTGGGTGTTGCGATGCTGCCTTCGGATATGGTGGAGGGTGAGCTGCAACGGCTTGAGGTCACAGACGCCCTACCAATGACGCGGGACATGTTCGTCGTCTATCCCAGCCGCCGCCTGTTGCCAACCCGGGTCAGGAAGCTGATTGATTTCATGACGCCCGGCTGAACCTACCAATCAATTGCGACGCCATCGCGAAAGAACCCTCCGGTCGGGCCACCTTTCGGTAAGGTCGCTGCCCAGACAACGCCCCTGGCACCCTCGGAAATCGGACGTCCCCCGCCCCCCATATCCGTGGCAACCCAACCGGGACACACGGCGTTGACGAGAATGCCCTGAGGTTTCAACGCGGCAGCGGTCTTGAGGGTCAGCGCGTTCAGAGCCGCTTTGGACACGCCATAGCCGGGCGTTCCAGAGGACATGCCGGTCAGTGACCCCGCCCCAGAGGACACGTTGACGATCCGGGCTTCCGTGCCTTGTTTTAGCAGTGGCACCGCCGCAATCGTGGTCTCCCACGGGCCGAAAAGGTTCGTATCAAACGCGCGACGCACCCGGTCCAAGTCGGCGAGGTGAACCATCTGGTCGGTGTCATA
Organism: Ruegeria sp. CL3; assembly: GCF_056536505.1. Taxonomy (NCBI): domain Bacteria; kingdom Pseudomonadati; phylum Pseudomonadota; class Alphaproteobacteria; order Rhodobacterales; family Roseobacteraceae; genus Ruegeria; species Ruegeria sp. CL3. Next base: position 413,461 of record NZ_JBQFPT010000002.1, read on the forward strand.
ATCCACGCCCGCGTTATTCACCAAAACATCAAGGCGCCCATAGGCCGATTCAACCATCAAGAAGAAGGCGGCGGCGACAGAGTCCGGACTAGAGACATCGAGTTGCAAGGCTTCTGCCCCATATCCGATTTCATCCGCAGCAGCCTGCCCTTTTGCCAGATCGCGCGCACCCATCAGAACCTTCATCCCATGGTCTCGGGCCAATTGGCGGGACACTTCTTTACCAATACCTCGGTTGGCTCCGGTCACGAGTGCGATACGCTGGCTGGTCATGGTTACTCCTTCAATTCGCCTCGGCAGCGCGCTGGCCGGCAAGAGCCACAAGCCCACGGTCACCGGATTCCCAGATTGCCGTCATGGTCATTGATGTGACAAGCCAGCGGTCGTCTGATTTCTCAAGCTCATAGTCATAGCGGCCACCAAGCACCCACAGGCCATCATCAAGACGATGGGTTGCTGTGAAATCAGCCTGTGCTGTGGCGGATGTATCGGACAGGGAGGTGATGGTGTGATTGGTCACCATATGGTGCGTCGCGTCGAAACCAGGAAGAAAGGCGGACCATCCAGCCACAAGCTCGTCGGCGGGTTGTGTGACCGGGTCTCCGCCCCAGAGGCTGGTATAATCCGTCGTGACAGTATCGGAAAATGCGTCGCGCACGCGGGTCCAATCGTGTCGGTCAGCGCCGGCCGCGATATCGGTGATTGCGGTCGAGATATCGGCCTGTTGTTCAGCAAAAGCTGCGGTTCCGATCATAGAGACGGCCGCAAGGGTCGATGTGAGTTTTCTACGCATGAGGATGCTCCGAATAGATGAGGGTGGACGCCGAACGATTGCTCGGCGTCCAGACAGGGCTTAGTTGGTTGAACCGGCGCGGAAGTGGTCAGCGACGGTATCGGCCGCGCGGGTGACATCCTCGGGGTTGTCGTAGAAATCGAACTGCGTGACATCTTCCAGCCATTGAGCTGTCGCGTCGCCTGCGAAACCGGCAAGGAAGGTCTGCACGCCCTGTGGGATCGCTGCGCTTTCCGAGTGCACAATTGCCAGTGGTTTATCCAAACGCTGCGGATTGTCGGCGGGGTGATAGGTCAACCATCCTTCCCAGCCTGCATTGTTCCACTTGTCATCATACTCCGGGATCCCGCCCCGGTCGGCCTCATAGTAGTATCCGCCGATTGGCATCAGAACGCCCTCGGCACCCTCGGGGCCTGCGGCGGGGATGATCTGACCACCTGCGGCCTCGGCAGCGTGGGACACCTCGATCAGCCCGGCGACACCTTCTGCGCCGCCATAGACCGCTTCGACGATCTCTTCGTTCTGCAACCACGGTGCAACCAGACCCAGCCGCTGAACCAGCGGATTGCCAGAGACCGCATCGACCATGTACCCGGCCGAGGCGCAGATCCCCAGACCGTTGATGTGGACGGCATCTACTTCGGGTAGGGTCGCAACGAATGCGATGGCCGCTTTGATGTCCGATGTCTTGGCCTCGGGGCTTTCAACGAAGCGCACGTTGTTCGGCAGATCGCCCGATTTGCCCCAACCGCGGAAATCAAAGGTGAAGGCGGCAAAGCCGCGCTCGGCCATTTCTCGGGCATAGTTTGCAGGCATCTGCTCTTGAACCGAGGTCCAGGCCCCGGTCACAACGACGGTGGGCAGCGGTTCAGATCCGCGCTCTTCCGGCAGGTACAGCGTGCCGGACAGCATAGCGCCTTCGTTCTCGAAGGTAACGGTGCGGGTTTCAACCTGCGCGACGGCGGCTGTTGATGCCATAAGCGCTGCGGCGGTGTTCAGAGCGAGGGTATTCATGGCGATATCTCCCAAAATCTGTCTGGATGGGCACAAGCCCGATGACACCTGAGATACGCTGTCGGCGGCAGGCATACTTGCACCGGACTGCCGCGTTTTTGAAAGATCCTGCTTTAGACGGCATTTGCTGCGCGGAACGCGCGCGGGGTCTGCCCTACCACCTGTTTGAAACTGCGCGTGAAATGCGCCTGATCCGAAAATCCACAGGCCAATGCGATATCCCCCAGAGGGCGCACGGGGTCCTCGATCATCTTCATCGCCTGCTCGACCCGGTAGGCCATGACATATTGCATGGGGGTCGAGCCCAGCGTTTCCTTAAAAACCCGCGCAAAATGCGAAGGGCTCATACCCGCCTCAGAGGCCAGTTGATCGACTGAGATTGTCTGATCCAAACGGTCCTGCACATAGTCCAGCACACGTTGATAGTGCTGAGACGTGAAGCGCGCAGACAGTTCAACTTCTTCTGCGCGGCGTTTGCCGTATTTCTGCAGCAGCTTGACCAGAAACACCCTGCTCATGGCTTCGAACATCACGGCTGAGGACATGTCGTCCGTTGCTAGCGCATCGCGCAGGATGACACCTGCAGCACATAAGTCAGGATCAGAAAACTGCGGCTGGTCGTGAAACTGCTCCGGTGCCAGAAGCATACCGAGTTCCGACTGCGCAAACTGCTGGACCTTGTCCGGATGTAAGGTGATTACAATCACATCGGACTGCCCGTACCACCGCCAGCCTGACCGCATACCTGCTGGGGTCACGATGACTTCATCTTTGCAAAAGGTGAAATCCCGCAGCGTGCCGTCCCGCCGGTTTTGCACGCGATGCCCCTTCTCCTGCAGGTTCAGGAGGACGTGGTGTTCCGAAAACACCTCTTCCGGCATCCGATCAGGTTCGGCCCGAAAATACCGCACTGACATCAGTCCCGCCGCCGAAGGACGCTGCATCGCATCACTGTTCAGCAACGGTTCTGACGGATAGATATCAGCGTATCTTAGGGGCAATGAGCGGCTCCGGCTGGCACTATTCGATATGTGGGGTCCGCGCGCGCAGGGTCAAACGTTTTGCTGGCGCTTTATGTGGTCGATGAACAGCCTCAGGGGCATCATCGATTTATACTCGCGTGGGAAATACATGAAAATACCGGGGGTGAGGCCCAAGTGACCCTCGAGAACCGGCGTCAAAATTCCGTTATCAATCAGTGGGGCGACATAAGCCCTGAAGGTATAGGCTAACCCCAAGCCTCTTTTCGCCAGATCGACGGTAGCAGGAAGGGCGTTTGCGATCAGATTGCCCTGCACATCGACTGCATATTCCTCCTCGCTCGATTGAAAGATCCACGGGGCAATCTGGCCTGAGGATTGAAACCTGTAGCGGATACAAGTGTGCCCCAGCAGATCACGCGGCGTTTCCGGGATGCCCCGAGCCGCCAGGTATTCCGGGCTGGCGACGACGGTCACTGGAAGCGGCGGCGTCAACCGCACCGCCACCATGTCCTGCGCCACACGATCCCCCAGACGGAATCCAGCATGCAGCTCCTCGCCGAGTATGTCTGAAAGCGCATCTGTCAGCGCCAGCTCCAGTTCGATCTCGGGATACGCGGCGCAAAAACTCTTGAGGATCGGACCCACATAAAGGTGGTAGGCAAACTCCGGCATCGCCAGTTTCAACGTGCCCCGCGCGGCGTGACCGGTGCTGCGCGCGCTTTCCACGGCCTCCGAGAGTTGGTCAAAGGCAGGCCCCGCGCCGCGGATCAGGGCGCGCCCGGCCTCGGTTAGGCTGATCGAGCGCGTCGTCCGAATGAACAGTGCAGTGCCCAGCTGCTCTTCCAGCGCTCTCAATTGGTGGCTAACGGTCGACGGCTTGATACCCAGCGCCTCGGCCGCAGCACGTAGCGATCCGTGGCGCGCGATGGCAGTAAAGATTTCAAGCGTGGCGAGTGGCAGGCGCATAGAGTCCCCGAATTACCTTATTATTCGATATTATACATGAAAGAAATGCCGAAAGGGTGAATTATCACGTCCTATCGGGATTATTATCTTCGTGTCATCGTATTCAGGAGGACACAAGATGAACACTCTGACCAAAGTTGCTGCCCTCACCGCTGCTCTGATCACAGGAGAGACCGCTATGGCCGCATCCCCAGAAGACAATATCAAGGTCGTACAAGACTTCTTCGCCGCCTATGGCGCCAGTGATCTGGACGGTATCGCAGCCGTGATGGACGAGAACGTCAAATGGCACATTCCGGGCCGCCACCCCTTGTCGGGAACCAAGACCGGTCGGGACGAAGTTCTGGCCTTTTTCGAACAACTGGGCACCGCTGGTTTTCAGGCAGAACCCATCTATTTCGGGGCCGACGAGACCCATGTGGTTGATATCCACCGTGGCTGGTCGAACGCCGATGGCAAACCAAATGTCGACACGACCTGGGCGCTCGTCTATCGGATCGAGAATGGCAAGATCGTCGAGGCAACCAACCTGTCCGCCGATCAGGACGCGGCAAACACGTTTTTCTGGTCCCAATACTCGCTGGCTCCGGTCCCTGAGCGACTGGCCAAGTAAACCATCAACAGGTGATTCAAGTGACCAATTACCCCGAAATCCGCGGTTTCATCGCCGACTGGTTTGCCCGGTTCGACAGGCTGGATCCAATCGACGCGTTCCTGCCTGACCTCCACCCAGATGTGGACGGGGACATGCCTGATGTCGATACCACACTCAGCGGTCATGATCGCGTGCGGGCTTGGTATCGTGACGTGCTTGAAACCTTGCAACGTCCAACGGAACATCACGTCAGCAGGATAACGATCAAGCCCGGTGCCGCCCAGTTCGAAGTTCTGTTTCGTGCCACGACCGTTGCGGGGGGCCACATTGAAGCCCGCGTTAAGGAAAACTGGCGCTTTGAAACCCGACCCGATGGCCGCCCGCTAATCACCCATTATTCCGCAACATTCCTGCAAGAGGCAGATACATGAAAACCCTCGTCCTCACCGCCCATCCGGACCTGAGCAAATCGCGCATCAACCGCGCCTGGTTTGACGCGCTTTCAGAAGCCGCCGACGTGACAACCCGCGATCTGACCGCCATTGGCGGCAGTGAGATGCGCTTTGACATCAAAGCCGAACAGACCCTCTTGCTGGCCCATGACCGGATCGTGTTCCAGTTTCCATTCTACTGGTATTCCGCACCTCCGGTCATGAAAGCCTGGATGGATCAGGTGCTGAACTATGGTTTCGCCTACGGGCCGGGCGGTGACCAACTGAAAGGGCGTGAGTTCCTCATCCTTGTCTCGACCGGAGGTCCCGAGCACAGCTATCACGCGGGCGGATACAACAACTTTACAATGGCCGAGTTTCTGAAACCGTTCCAACAGACGGCGAACCTGGCCGGAATGACGTATCTAAGGCCTTTCGTGGCCCATGGCATGGCGGTGGCAACTCAAGAGCAGATTGATGAGAACGTGCCCCATATGCTGGCCTATTTGAGCGATCCCGAATTGGACCCCAAGGTGAGACAGGCCCGTTTGCTCAAACAATTGGAAGACGACCCCTCACTGGCAGCGGCGGTAAGCTGAGGTCGACCGATCCTGCGCTGGACAGAAAACACAGGTTTTTCAGCCGGCGCGGGTTCTCCGATGCCCAATGAAAGGTAGACTATCAGCGCGGAACAAGAGTGTGAGACAACGATGGCCGAGACTGATCACCTGAACCACTGGTTGATTTCTGATGGTCGCCTGTTGGGCGACGAGAGGCTTATCGTCAAAGGCTATTGCGAAGGATTGACCGCGCTTGGCGTCCCCCTCGCCCGCGCAAGGATCGCGCAGAATTATTCGAACCCTTTGCTCAGCGCTTGGGGGATCATCTGGACACCCGAGGAAACCCGCCGCTACGCCGTGCCGACCACGGTTTTGTCGACCAGTGCGTGGCACGGCAGCCCGTTCGAATATGTTGTCACCCAGCGGCGCCCACTACGCAAACGCCTGACCGATCCGGACGTTCTGGAGGAACATCCGGTCTACGCCGAGCTGGCCGAAGCAGGCGCCACCGATTTTCTGGCGATCCCGCTGGAGCATGGCAACGGCTCGGTTCAGGGCACCAGCTTTACTTCAAACGCAGATACTGGGTTTTCAGGCGCGCATATCAGCCACATCGAAGACACGCGATACGCACTTGCCGCGGCTTTGGAACCCATTGCGATGCGCCAGTCGCAAAAGAGCCTACTTCGGACCTATCTGGGGCACGGCCCCGCCGAAGAAATTGATCAAGGGCACATAAAGCGCGGAGAACACAGAACCGTTTCTGCTGCAATCCTGTTTGCGGATCTGCGGGGCTATACCCAAAAGGCCTCAACCTGGTCCGAGGGCGATTTGCTTGCCATGATGGGTGAGTATTTCGAGATGGTCGTATCGCCCATCCAGGAACAGGGCGGTGACGTTCTCAAATTTATGGGGGACGGCATACTAGCCGTTTTCAACATTGATGACGACGCGGAAGCCTCGTGCAGATCTGCGGTGCGGGCGGCAGAACTCGCCCTAGCCAACCTGCGCGACTACAACGATACAGCAGCCGAAAAGGAAAACGAGCCAATCGAGTTCGTCGTCGGCATTGATTTCGGTCGCGTCACCTTTGGCAACATCGGAAGCCCTGATCGCTTGGATTTCACCGTCGTCGGTCAGGCTGTGAACGTGGCCAGTCGCGTTCAGGAACTGTGCAAGAAACTGGACGAAAAGATACTGGTGACACAGAGCGTCGCAGAACATGTGACAGGCTACAAACACGCAGCTGGCTATCATGCTATCCGCGGCTTGCCGAAGAAAATCGAGGCTTTTGCGATCCGCGCATAGCTCTTCAAAGTCAACTTTTCGCCGAATAAAGTTGCTTGCGTCGAACCTATCGCAAGGATTTATCGTTTACACAGCGCAGATGGGGCACATGCCTGTTGGCTTGGACAAAACGGGATAGTTGTTGCTGAGGAATATGGCTGGGGTGGTAGGATTTTTTGTCAACATATTGAAAATTAACAAAATCAAGGAAATGAGGTCAATGGGTAGTGTTAGGAAATTGGTTTGAGTCCAGCATTGTGCCTCACTGCTCTGCTTTTGACTTTTTAGATGTTAGAGAGTTCGCTGGTCATACGACTTGCGCGGGATTTGGGAGGCCAGCGGAACTTCAATGCTGTCGGCATCAGGGTCTGCTTAGCGGGTGTAGGTTCAGGGATAGCTTTGCACTTCGAGCAAGACTTTGCACGCCGGCGCGAACGCTTGAAGTCCCAGGGCCATGGCAAAACTCCGGTTAATAGGAGCAGCAGGCACAGCACTGACGAGTTTGGGCGGTAAAGCTGACTTTCGCTGCGCCTACAAAGAGCAGGAGCCGTCGCTTCGAAAATCTCGGCCGTTCTGTACGACTAAGTACAACCACTCACGCAGTCCGGCCTGCCCTTTGGGTGGGCCGGATGGTTTCATCTGCAGATTGTCAGGTGAATTGATACCAAGGCGTGCGGGGCAAGGGCATTCGGGTCGCCACGCTGGCTTGCAACTGAGCCGCCGTCGTTTTCAGCGCATCAATGACAAATTCGCGCCGGTTGTCGATCAGGGCGGAAGCAAAATGCGGAATCGTCAGCGACGCGATGACCGATTGACCCATTCCATGGCGAATGGGAGTTGAAATCTCGCTTATGGCGTTGCTCTCGGGGCTGCCGAGCGAGATGTAGTTCTGATCGGCGCAGACTTCCGCTTGATCAGAAAACTCTTGCAGCGACACCGGATTTTCACCTGATGCTATTTTGCGAAGATAGGCCAAGCGATCTTCGCGTGATGCAATTTCCGAAAGAAAACACGCCCCGGCGGATGTCGGAAACACAGGCGTTGTGTAACCGACTTGCACCGTGACACCATAGTTTTGAGACGACGAGACACTGTTGATCACAATCAGCTCGTCTTTGCCATTTGGCACCCAAAGGTGGTTGGACAGTTCGATTTCTTCGGCCAAACGGTTCATGTAAGGTTCAGCCAATTCTGCGAGTTTGCTGTTATCTGTGCGGTCTCCACCCAGCAAAGCGAGCTTTCCAGTTAGTTTGAACAGGTCACCTTCCTGACGATCGATGTAACCGCGTTCCTCCAGCACGATCATCATGCGGAAGATTTCGTTTTTCGAACGGCCAATACCTTGAGCAAGCTGAGACAGGGTAGGGGCAGTGTCCGACAGAGAAAGAAACTCAAGAATATCCAATCCCTTCTCCAAAGCGGGAGCGGAGTATTTTTGGAGTTTCGTTTTTTGCTCGGACATTCGCGGCACCTTTTTTCGAAGCTTTCTCAAAAAAGACGGCAGGGGCGCAAGCCCCTGCGTGTCCGACCGGCCACCCCGACAGGGAGGAGAAAGGAAACCGGTCTGATTGTTTTTTTACAGTCCGTTCTTCTTCAGGATTTCACCTGCGTTATCGGCAGTGATTGCCTCGGTGCCCATAACGACCGACTTTGGCACTTCTTCACCTTTCAGGTGCTTCAGGGCCTGACGCAGTCCTTCGGCGCCCGGGGTCGGGTACAGGAATGTGGCTGACAGTTCGCCGTTGGCAACCCAGGTCACGCCTTCACCTGGCAGGGCGTCAACACCAATGAAGATGATGTCATCTGCGCGGCCCGCGTCTTTGGCGGCCAGATAAGCGCCATAGGCCATCGGATCGTTGTGGCCATAGACCATGGTGATGTCCTCATAGTTGCGCAGGGCGGTCGACATGATGTCGTACGCCTGATCTTGTTTCCAATCGCCCGATTGCTGATCGAGCAGGAAGGTCACGCCTTCTTCGCCGTCAAAGGCCTCGTGGAAACCGTTGGCGCGGTCATGCGCGGCCTGAGTGCCCAGACCACCCCAGATTTCAACAATGGTGCCTTTGGCCACACCTGCGCCGCCCAGTTGGTCCAGCGCGAACTTACCGGCTTCGCGGCCGATCAGTTCGTTGTCTCCGCCAACCCACTGGACGAACTTGTCGGTGTCCACGTTGCGGTCCAGAACGAAAACAGGGATGCCAGCGTCTGTTGCCTGTTCGACCACACCGGTCAGACCAGCGGATTCCTTGGGCGAGATCAGGATCGCATCCACTTCCTGACGGATAAAGTTTTCGACATCCGCCACCTGCTTTTCAGTGCGGTCGTTGGCGTCCGCGATGATCAGTTCGACGTTGTTGTGCTGGTCAGCTTCGGCACGCAGGTCTTTGTTGAACTGGACACGCCAGGGCTCAACTGTAGTTACCTGCGAAAAACCGATCACATAGTTGTCAGCCGCAAGTACCATCGAGGCCGAAAACGAGGTTACGAGCGCGGTGGCGGCCATCAGGCCCTTGCCAAATGTTCTTCTTTTCATAGTCTACTCCTTAGTCATGATGCGGGTTTCTCCAAATTCCCGCGTTCTGATTGCTCTAACCTTGGTCCGCCAAGATCTGAGGTTAGAGCCTCCTCCCTCTGCCGAGGCGCTCTTTCGCCATGACAAAGATCTCTTCAAATCGCCCTTCCTGAAGCAGGACGGCGACCACGATAATGATGCCCTTGAGCACCAGCTGCGTGTTGCTGTCGATGTTGTTGAGTTGCAGGATGTTGCTGAGGAAACCAAAGATCAGCACCCCAACAAAAGTCCCCATGATGGCACCACGACCGCCCATGAGGCTGGTGCCACCGATCACAACGGCTGCGATCGCATCCAGTTCCAGTCCCAATCCGGCATCCGGTTTACCCTGCCGGAATTGCGCCACATAAAGCACCCCAGCGAGTGCCGACAGGCCCCCGGCCAACGCGTAGGTGATGATCTTGTTGCGACCCACATTGATACCAGCCAGACGTGCGGCCTCTTCATTGCCGCCGATGGCCATAAGGTAGCTGCCAAAAGTGGTGAACCGTGTGATCAGGAAAAAGACCAACAGGACGCCAAGGAAGAAAAGCCCGGGTACGGGCAGGACGCCCCACAGCAACTCACGCAGCACTTCGAAACTTTCCGTCGCATTGCTGCCGGTGTAGACCGGGTAAACAGCCGTATCTTGCCCGGCAATGACGCGCGCCAGACCCAGCGCACCCACCATCATCGCCAGCGTCACGATAAATGGTTGCAGACGGCCATAGACGATCAGCGCTCCGTTCACCGTGCCCATGACGGCCCCGATGCAAGGCACCACGATCAGCACGGCCAGAACACCGAATTTCGGCATGACCTGTCCGGCAAGCCAGACCATCACGCCAATTGCGATTGCAGCGGCGATCAGACGGCTCAGCATCCGCGACGGCGCGCTTGTTGTCGCTGCTGTTTCAGAAGTACGGTTCAAGTTGCTTTGCACGAAAAAAATCAGGGCCGCGATGGTCACAAAAAGGACAATCCCGGTCGCAGGAACGCCGAAATAGCTTGCGGCGGTCCAACCTTCCTGTGTGAGCAGCATGGCGCAGATCACCGTACCCAAAGCCATGACAGAGCCCACGGACAGATCGATGCCAGCGATGAAAATCACCATCGTCATCCCAACCGCGACAATTCCGGTGACCGAAACCTGACGCAGGATGTCCGTCAGGTTCCCCAATGACAGAAAGATGTTGTTGCCCTTCGAGGAGAGGGGCGAGGTCAGCGCACCAAACAGGATCAGGGCGAACAGTCCCCAATACAGTTTGGTTTTGTTCAAGAGCTGCATGAACATTGCCGCACCTGGGCGGTCTTGTTTCACTGTCGGGCTGTTGGGTTCCATAACGGTCATGTCTTTTCTCTTTTGTGGGCCGGGGCAGTTAGCGGAACTGCATCGCCAGGGCCTTGATTGAATCCACGGACATTTCTTTTCGAGACAACTCTCCGGCCATCTGGCCTTCGCACAGCACAATCATGCGGTCACAGACGGCCATGAACTCAGAAAGCTCAGAACTTGCGAACAAAACCGAGATACCCTGATCCGCCAGCCGTCCGACCAAGGCATAAATTTCGTCCTTGGCGCCGATGTCGATACCACGTGTGGGCTCATCCAGCAGAAGGACATGGGGCTGCGTTGCCAGCCATTTGCCCAGAACCACCTTTTGCTGATTGCCCCCGCTGAGCTTGCCAACCGGATGCTCGGGGCCGGTTGCCGCAACCTTGAGTGTTTCGATGGCCTTAAGCGCTTGTTTGCGCTGCTCGACCTCGGAAAACCGCCCAAATCGGGATTGCAACGGCATCAACGGCAATGCCACGTTTGATGAGATTGAGCGATCAAGGATCAGGCCGTTGCCCTTGCGATCTTCTGTGATCAGGGCCAACCCGTTGCGCACCCCATCCTGAGGTTTGACAGGCCGCAGACGAGTGCCTTCCAGCGTTATCTCACCCTGGTAGCTGGCACCTCTCGCGCCGAACAATGTCTCCAACAATTCAGTCCGGCCAGCCCCCAAAAGGCCGCCGATACCCAGAATCTCTCCGCGCTTGAGATCGAATGAAACGTCGTCCAGCACTTTGCGTTTGCCGTCCCAGGCCGATAGTTTGGCGACCTGCAATACAGTTTCTTCGGTCGCCGGATTCTGACGCTCAACGGCGTTGATCTCGACGGTGCGACCGACCATCATGCGGATCAGTTCGGCTGACGTCGTCTCAGTGGCCAACCGCGTGCCGATCAGATCGCCATCACGTAAAACCGTAACCCGGTCCGAGATTTCAAACACTTCATCCAAGCGGTGCGAGATGTAGACGACCGCAACCCCTTGCAGTGCCAGGTCGCGCACAACCTCCATCAGAATGTCAGCTTCGGCCTGCGACAGGGCCGAGGTGGGCTCGTCCATGATCAGCAGCCGCGCGTTCATCAGCAAAGCGCGAGCAATCTCGACAAGTTGCTGTTCGCCTACACGCAAGTCTTTGACCGGGGTGTCGATGTCCAGCGCGAACCCGAAGCGAGCCAGCGCCTTCTTCGCCTTTTCCCGCAGCGCTTTGCGGTCGATGAATGTGCCGAACTTCCGGGGCTCATGCCCAAGCAGGACGTTTTCGGCCACTGTCATTTCGGGGATCAGGCTGAGTTCCTGATGCATGATGACGATACCGTGCTTTTCGGCATCGCGCGGCGCATCGAATTCTACAGTTTCACCATCAATCTGGAATTTTCCAAATGTGGGTTTCTGAACGCCAGAGATGATTTTGACCAGGGTGCTTTTCCCGGCACCATTCTCGCCCATCAAGGTATGGATTTCGCCGCCGTCGAAAACGAGGTTGACATCTCGGAGAACAGATACGCCTGAAAACGACATACCAATCCCGCTGAGGGATACGGTAATCTGGCTTTCAGTTCCTTGTTGCGCACGCAGCGCGGATTCTTGTTTCGCCATCACAGCGCCTCCCTTCGCCGATCTAAACGATTCACCGTAAAACGGTTTCATATACGAAACCATAAGCATTGGTGGAGCGTCAATAGGTATTTTCCCTGGAGCGAATAAGGAATTGTTTAGGTGTCTGATCCGACCTTGAAGTCGGCAAACATAGTGCAGGTTTCGAACTTTCTAAACCTTCTTAGTGATTTGTTATTTATATTAATAATTGGAGTCTTGCGTTTATCTTGGACAGTTTAAGGCAAGAAAAGCCACCACTGAATTCCCACCCGCTTGCCTTGATCGTCCGACTAACATTACTCATTTTGAGTGTTTCACCAGTGAAAAAATTTTGGGTATTTCTCTCGACAGTGCGAAGTTAGTCGATAACTTCGCAGCCGATTTCGAAGGGAGCTTTCTTGCGAAGAAACTTGCTGAGATCGTTCGCGAAAGGCGGTAGCCAACGACGGCCTTAGGCCGTTACTTCTTTCGGACGTCCGGGCGGGAAGCGGACTTTCGCAGCACCTGCAAAGAGTAGGATTCGTCGCGGGGAAGCGGACATCCAGTTTGTGCCATGACAGCCAAATTGGTTGGACTACCAGAAGTGCACGCATTGTCGAGACTTCGTGACATCCGTTAGACTGTGAACAGGAGGGTCCTATGCAGCGCCGACTCGCCGCGATCATGGCTGCCGATGTCGTTGGGTATTCGTCGTTGATGGGCAGCGACGAGGCAAGGGTATTGTCCGCTCTCAAAACTCTGCGTTCAGAGGTTTTTGATCCCGCAATTGCAAGACATCACGGGCGCCTCGTCAAGGTGATGGGGGATGGTGCTCTTGTCGAGTTTGCTTCGGTTGTCGATGCCGTAAATTGTGGCGTCGAGATCCAGCAGGCAATGGCTGAGGCTGCTCCGGCCCTCGACAACGGGTCGCGGTTGCAACTTAGGATCGGGATAAACCTCGGTGATGTCATGATTGCTGATGGGGACCTCTATGGTGACGGGGTGAACGTTGCCTCCCGCATTGAAAGTTTGGCAAACCCAGGCGGCGTCGCGGTTTCCGAGAGTGTCGCGCATCAGGCTATGGGCAAGGTGGATGTCGGATTTGAGGATCTCGGCCTGAAAAACCTGAAAAACATCGCTGAACCGGTTCGGGTTTTCCGCGTCATGTCCGGCAGAGCGCCCGCATCTAAACGGCGATCGAACAAGCTTCCATTGATAACCGGTGCATCGGTGCTAGTTGGGCTTGGGGCTGTCGGCCTAATAACGTGGTGGATCGGCATTGATAACGAGCCGCCCGATGCCATGACCTTTGATGAATCTGCTCTGATGTCAGAGCCAACAGGTCCGACCGTTGCGGTTCTACCATTTCAAAACCTTAGCAATACGGACGCCCGCGATTTATTGGCTGTTGGTATTGGCGAAGACATCATCGTTGAGCTAGGGAGCTACCAGGACCTCAACGTACTGTCCCGCCAATCCACCCATTCCGTTGGACCGGACGAAAGTGACCCGCGCAGTATCCGGCAGAAATTCGGCGCTGACTATGTGCTGGAAGGTTCTGTCCGTCAGGTTGCAGATCGTCTGCGCGTGACAGCGCGACTGATAGACACAAGCTCGGGGTTCCAAGTCTGGTCGGACGCGTATGACGAAAGCCTCACGACTTCAAATATTCTGGACGTACAGCTGAACATAACCGAAAAAGTGGCCTCGGCTGTGGGTGACGCGGGCGGAGCAATCAAGCGCATTCACGCAGGTAATGCGCGTGTGAAACCTCCGGAACATCTCTCGTCTTATGAATGTTCCCTGCTGCGCGTTGGTTTCCTGAACCGACGGGATGTGCAAGAGCGCGTCCGCGGCTGTATCCTGCGGGTTGTCGAAGACGAACCCGAGTATTGGCGCGGGTGGGCGCAATTGGCCGAGGCACTGCTAACGGATGTGAAGCTTTTCACCGGGCTGTATCCAGGGACACAGGATGAGAAAATCCAACGCGCGGAAGAGGCGGCTCGGAACGCGGTGTCGCTGAACCCGCTTTCTGCCCGCGCTCACTTCCTTCTGTCGCTTGTGCTTCAGATTCAACGCGATCTCGACGGGTTCTTCTCGTCTGCTGAAACGGCGCTGACATTGGGGACAGATCGGTATCTGCAAGGGCAGATCGGCTATGAGTTCATTTGGTCCGGGCGTCTGGATTTGGGGGCCGCGCTCGTCGAAAATGCAATCGCGCTAGACCCAAATGCAGCAGACCCAAACTGGTATCAGGCGCTGGCCGAGTATCATTTCCTGAACGGGGATTATGAAACAGCGCTGAGCACTTATCGCAAGGGGGCACAGCCGGACATTTGGTGGTCGGTCTCAATCGAAGTCGCAATTCTGGCTGAACTGGGTCCGCGCGACGCCGCCATTGCAGCACGGGACAGGCTGAACAAAATCCGTCCGGGTATAAAAATTGCTGACATTGTCTGGATGTATCGGCGCTTTGCGCGCCCGGATGAACACATCCTGCCTTTCGTCGAAGCCTACAGAGCTGTGGACATGCCCGAGGGGCGGTTTGCCCCGCTTCAGGATAGTGCAGGCTGACCGACGGGGCGCGGTACGGCACAGAATAGTGCCAAGTCTGGCACCGATTTTTATTCGGGCACGCCCGCCTTTTGCAAACTTGCCAACCAGATCCGTCGGTTTTCGGGGTGGTTTTTTGATCCTGCGAATTGCCTGCGCATCGCTGAGATTGACAGCTTGGGGTTGATCTCAAGCGCATTGTTAACGGCCTCTTGGGCTTCGTCTTGTCTGCCCATCTCGGCAAGAGTGGCCGCGCTCAACAGGTGGTGAAACAGCCGCCAAGTATTGCTTGTTGCCACCGCGCCCAACTGCCGGGCTGCGTCAAGCGCTTCTTCGTAGCGCTCCAGATGAAACAGGATGTGCCCTTGGTAGAAGTACATGTTTTGCAGCATCGGATCGCGTGGACTTAGCCGGATTGCCATCTCTATCTCGGGCAGGGCGTGGTCCTGCATGCGGAACCAGTCATAAGTATGCGCCAATTCCAGCCGTATACGCGCATCATTGGGATTGAGCGCGACAGCGCGCTCGAGATTTGCGATGGCTGGATCGGCCTCTCCGGTAAATCGGTAAATATAACCAAGAGCCGCATGTGCCTGCGCGTCCTGATCGTCCAGTTCAATTGCCCGTTTGGCCGCCTCAGTCGCGGCAATCAACGTGTCCTGAGGCGTATCTGACCACTGAAAGAAGAATATCGTTCCCAGCGCGCGGGCCAACAGGCTGTGCGCTGCTGCGAATTCCGGATCAGCTGCGATGGCGGACTGTGCAAACGTCACCGCGTCCTGCTGGGCCTCTTGCGAAAACACGGCCTGCCGCGCCCGACCGCGCAAGTACAGATCCCATGCCCCCATGTCCTCGGTCGGTTTTTCCTGCGATCGTGCTTCGCCGGACTGATATATCTCAGGCAATAACTGGCCCGCGATGGCCCGGCTGATCTCGTCCTGAACATCAAAGACATCCGTTACCTGACGATTAAAAACCTCGGCCCAGATGGTTTCGGCGCTGTCGACATCAATAAGTTCCCCGCTGACGCGCATCTGACCATCGGCGCGGCGGACGCTGCCGCGGACAACATAGCCAACCCCAAGGTCGCGCGCGATTTCGATCGGGGTTGCCTTATCCTTCGCGTAAGAGAACATCGTCGCGCTGGACACGACGAAGAGTTCCCGGTTGCGAGACAGATGCGCGATCAGGTCGTCGGTGAGACCATCGACGAAGTACTGCCCCGTTCTTTCGTCCCCGATATTGTCAAACTGCACAACGGCCAAAGAGGGTTTCCCGATGTCCGGCAATCGCTGCCGGTCAGCAAATATGGAGAGCGACAGCATAGCGATTGCCAAGGCCAAGAGAATGCCCGCAACAAGAACGCCGCGTTTAGGAGCTTGAGTAATGCTCTCAGGCGGCTCATCCAATGTAACCGGGGCCACAAATTGGAACCCGCGCTTTGGAAAGGTTTTGATGTAATCTGAGCTTGCCGCAGTATCGCCCAAGGCCTTGCGCACGGACCGAATGCGCGTGTTAAGCGCGGCATCCGTGATCGCTGCGCCGCCCCAAATCTCGTCAATGATCTCTTGCTTGCTGACAATCCTGTCTCGGTTCCTGACGAGAAATTCCAGCAATTGCAGGGCCTGAGGTTCCAAAGCAACCGGTTTGCCACTGCGGTTCAATCCCTGTGTCGGTTCAAGTTGGAACTCTAAGAAACGGTACATACTGAAACCTACACTCCGCCATGTCCCTAGCTCAACGAAGTTTGCGGATTGTCAGATGAATGTCAGAAAAAATCAGATTCCGATCAAGCCCGGCGCGTTCGCCCGGCGTAACGTTTCCGGGGGTTAGCGTTCCGTAGCATTACTCAAAATAATAAGGAGATTGGATATGGCCCAACTGAAAAAACTTTGCATCGCGGCTTCGGTCGCTCTGGCGGGGAGCACTGCATTGGCTGAAACGGATCTTGAGGCGGCGTTGGATAACGGTGCCGAGCGCCTCAATGCCGATCAGATCGCAGAGCTCTTGATCGGAAATACTGTCACAGCCACCTCTGGAGAGAAGAGATTTCGCTTTTTCTATGACCCCAACAATATCGTGAGCGGAGAACTTACGAACGGTGGATGGAACGGTGCCGGCGCATTTGCCATCACCGATACGGATAAGGTTTGCGTTTCCATGGCAGCCGACAAGGGGCGCTATCGCTGTATGACAGTTCTACGTGTCGGGGACACGGTCCATAAGTTCAGTGCCGACGGAAAGAGAACTTTCGAGCTGCACAGCTTTGAACCGTCTACCGGTCTCTGAGTTTCGGTTTCAAACTGGTTCTGACGCTGGACCTGCCATTTTTCTGGCTGAGGAGAAATGGCAGGCACGAAATCAGCTGCCCTGTTCTCCATGCGCGGTGAATGTCCGACTTGAGCGGAAATGGTTTGTCATAGGCCGAACACTTCCGGTGTCCGCTAAGGGCCGGGCGTATAGCCTTAGATTGGAGGCACGGCACGCACGGCGACCAACTGTCTGGCCGCCACCCTTTCACGATGTATCATATACAGCCCCGCACCGATGATGA